>NZ_JBSGIT010000018.1:0-118414 GCF_053605205.1 Gordonia sp. NPDC003950
AGTTCCGGCGCGGTAGTCGTGCGAATTGTGGTGTCGGCCATGATGTTCACCCCCTCTGCTCGGTCGCTCCAACTGAACTGACTCAAGTGTAGCGAGGGGGTACGACAAAACTGATCGGTGCGGAATCTGCTGGGTGCGAGAACTATCCGCATCCTCAGCGTTGGGTTCGGTTGGGGGTGGCCTGGTTTCGCTGTCGGGTTGCGGAGGAGGCCTCGACCTCGACAGGCTCGGCCTGCGGATACACCGACCCGCAAGCTCGTCGGCACTCGACCAGCGGGGATCAGGCGCACTCGACCAGCGGAAGCGGGGGTGGACCGGCCGGCCTCCGTGCGGGCGGGACTTGCCCGCCCTACTCCTCCGCAGCCCGCGCGAGCGCCGGCTTGAGCAGGTCGAGGACGTAGACGGTGGCGTTGGGTGAGGGTTCGTTGAGCCCGGTCACCTGCACCGTGTCCATCAACGTGACCGCACCGGCTTTCACCGAGTCGAGATTCTGGTATCCGGGAAGTCCGGGCAGTCGCTTACGCAGGTCGTCGTTCTGGACGCCCATGACGAGGAGGTCGGAGTTGAGCCACGGGATGTTCTCCGCACTGATCTGGAACCGCGGCTCGCCGGTCTTCTGCGACTGCGCGATCAGGCGTGGCGCCATCACCAGTCCGAGCGATGTGAACAGCTGTCCGGCACCGTCATTGGGGTCACCGAGCACGGAGAACTGGTCGGTGCCGTAGAGGTACGGCCGCGGCCGGTTGGTCGACGGCGTACTGCTCGGTTGGATAGTCGTCGGCCGGGTACGCAGACCCGTACGCCTCGTCGTAGGGGGCATCTGCCCCACCCGCCGCCCCGCCGACAGCGTCGTTACCGGCCGATCCCTGTGTCATGTCGTACTCCCGTCATACCCGGAGTCCACCCCCGGAACCCCGCTGAAGGAGAGGCTAACCTGCCTGTTCGCGATTCCCAACCCGCTGTTGCCCAGACCGAACCGCAGGCAATCAGGACGGATCGGCCTCCGGCCGCCAGTAGGCCTGCGCCTTCACGCCCTTCTTGCCGAGGCCGAAGTCCTCGCGCAGCACCCCGGCGACGGCTCGAGTGCTGGTGGAATCCAAGGCGACCCAACCGAATTGGCCGGCGGACGGGGTGGCCGCGGCGCGCACCGCGTCGACGAGGGCGGCACCGTCACGCTCGCGGCGAACCCAGTGCAAGGTGTCCTGCGGCCGCAGCCGGATCGGCAGATCCTTATCGTCGTCGTGCGCGAATTCGAACCAGATCGTGGCCGCCACCTCCGGCGACGACGACGCACTCAGCGCGTCGAGCAACGAATTGATCGCCGGCAGCGAGGCCGGATCACCCGCGATGAGCCACCCGGTGGGAGCCGGCTCCGGGATGGCGAACTTCGATCCCATGAACGTGGCACCGATGGTCGTCCCCGGCTGCGCGGCCTGAGCCCAGCGGG
The DNA here is from genome assembly GCF_053605205.1 of Gordonia sp. NPDC003950. Lineage (NCBI taxonomy): Bacteria > Bacillati > Actinomycetota > Actinomycetes > Mycobacteriales > Gordoniaceae > Gordonia > Gordonia sp. NPDC003950. The sequence continues at coordinate 1,448 of NZ_JBSGIT010000018.1, forward strand.
CGGCCGCGCCGTCGTGGATGGCGAATTCGATGAAGAAGGTGTCGGCCTCGGCGTCCGCGTCGGCGAGGGTGTAGCCCCGCTGATGCGCCTTACCGTTCGACTCGAACCACAACCGGACCCACATCGTCGGATGGATCGGGCGGTCGGCGAGCAGGCCGCCCCCGGTGAATCCGACGCGAATGTAGTGGTCGGTGATCACCTCGTTGCTGGTGACGGTGAATTCGTAGTCGTCGGCGCGGAGCAGCTTCAGGATCGCTCCCTGGATACCCCTCGACGGCGCCTTGTGCTGGGTCTCGGCCATGCCGGACGTCCCTTTCCTCGACGGTGGTTTGAGGTCAGGGTAGCCTAAGTCAAAACAGGCGAGCCGCCGCGAGCGGGCCCACCAGGACCTTTTACACCGGCGCCAACGGCACGATTACACCGGCGCCAACGGCACGATTACACCGGCGCCAACGGCACAACACCGGGATGCTGGTCCAGGAAATCCTTGGTGAAGGTACACACCGGCCGCACCCGCGCCCCCTGATCGCGAATGTAGGCCAGCGCACCCCGCGTCAATCGGGTTCCGAGGCCGTGTCCGGTGTACTCGTCGTACAGAACGGTGTGCAGCACCGTCACCGTGCGTTGCCCGTCGACGTCGTCGATCGAGTAACCGAGAACTCCGACGAGGTCACCGGCGACCCACAGTTCGAAGCGCTCCCGCTCGGGGTTGTGCACCACCTGCGAGATCTGCTGAAGAATCGACTGCGCCGTCTGCGGCGGGCGATGCCGGTGTTTGCGTTGCATGTGTCCATATCCCTTATGCCGTGGTCCGGTGAACGACGAACCCCTGCCGACCGGCGCCCCTTCCTGTCGGCGAATCACTCTCTGTGATTCCGGTCACACACTACATTACGGTTCCGTAGGTGGGTGACGTGAACGCAACGGCCTGTGGACGAATCCGTTACGGTTCGGCCACCTCGGCCAGGCGTCTGCGAATCGCTTCCACACCCCTGCCACCCGCACCATCCACTGGCCCATCGGCGCCACACCACCCGACGTCGATCGGTTGAACCCCGACCCGCGTATGCTCATCCGTGTACGACGACGATGCATATCGTCGGTGCACAACTTCACACGCGGGGGCTCCCACGTACCGGGGGCTGAGATGGCGACAGGCGGTCGCCGACCGCCCGAACCTGTCCGGGTAATGCCGGCGTAGGGAGACACAGACCATGGGCACACCTGTATCCGCCGACCGCACACGCACCACCGACACCGTCGACGGCTCGATCCTGACCACCGGCCCGATCCAGGGCAGCACCAAGCACTACCTCGAGGTGGACGGCCTGCGCGTCGGGCAACGCCGCATCCACCTCACCAACGGTGAGCACCTCGACGTCTACGACACCTCGGGCCCCTACACCGACGACGCCGCCGACATCGACGTCGAGAAGGGGCTGCCACCGACCCGCGATTCCTGGACGCGGCCCGCTCCGATCGACGGCGCCTCGACCCAGTTGGCCTGGGCGCGTGCGGGAATCGTCACCGACGAGATGCGGTTCATCGCCGCCCGCGAGGATGTCGATGTCGAACTCGTGCGCCGTGAGGTCGCCGCCGGCCGGGCGGTGATCCCGGTCAACCATCGACACCCCGAGTCGGAGCCGATGATCATCGGCAAGGCCTTCGCGGTGAAAGTCAATGCCAACATCGGCAATTCGGCCGTCACCAGCTCCATCGCCGAGGAGGTGGAGAAGATGGTGTGGGCCACCCGCTGGGGCGCCGACACCATCATGGACCTCTCCACCGGCTCCGACATCCACATGACCCGCGAATGGATTCTGCGCAACTCGCCGGTCCCCGTCGGTACCGTGCCGATCTACCAGGCATTGGAGAAGGTGAAGGGCGATCCGACCAGGCTGACGTGGGAGATCTACCGCGACACCGTGATCGAGCAGGCCGAGCAGGGCGTGGACTACATGACCGTGCACGCCGGGGTGCTGCTGCGGTACGTGCCACTGACCGCCCGCCGCGTCACCGGCATCGTCTCGCGCGGTGGGTCGATCATGGCCGCCTGGTGCCTCGCCCACCACGAAGAATCATTCCTCTACACCCACTTCGACGAACTGTGCGAGATCTTCCGGCGCTACGACATCACCTTCTCCCTCGGCGACGGACTGCGTCCCGGCTCGATCGCCGACGCGAACGATGAGGCTCAGTTCGCCGAACTGCGGACCCTCGGGGAACTCACCACGATCGCGAAATCTCATGGCGTGCAGGTGATGATCGAGGGACCGGGCCACGTGCCGATGCACAAGATCGCCGAGAACGTGCGGCTGGAGGAGGAACTGTGCGAGGAGGCACCGTTCTACACCCTCGGCCCACTCGCCACCGACATCGCACCCGCCTACGACCACATCACCTCGGCGATCGGTGCGGCGATGATCGCCCAGGCCGGCACCGCCATGCTGTGTTATGTCACGCCGAAGGAGCACCTGGGCCTGCCCAACCGTGACGATGTCAAGGTCGGCGTCATCACCTACAAGATCGCCGCACACTCCGCCGATCTGGCCAAGGGCCATCCGCGCGCACAGGAGCGCGACGACGCACTGTCCAAGGCGCGCTTCGAGTTCCGCTGGAACGATCAGTTCAACCTGGCACTCGACCCGGACACCGCACGTGAGTACCACGACGAGACCCTGCCCGCCGAGCCGGCCAAGACCGCCCACTTCTGCTCCATGTGCGGTCCCAAATTCTGCTCGATGCGGATCTCGGCGGACGTGCGCGCCTACGCCGAGGAGAACAATCTGGTGACCGCCGAGGACATCGACCGCAAGATCGCCGCCGAAATGGCCGCCAAGTCAGCGGAATTCGCCGACGCGGGCGGACGTATCTACCTCCCCATCGAGGCGGGCAGCACGCCGTGAGCTCTCACCTCCTGCCCACCGCCCCGCCGGGGGTCACGCCGACGCGGGTGATGACCGTCGCCGGTTCGGATTCCGGTGGCGGCGCTGGTATTCAGGCCGATCTGCGCACCTTCGCACTGTTGGGCCTGCACGGATGCGTTGCCGTCACCGCGGTCACCGTGCAGAACTCGGTGGGCGTCAGCGGGTTCCAGGAGATCGACCCGGGTATCGTTGCCGCCCAGATACACTCGGTGGTCTCCGACATCGGGGTGTCGGCGGTCAAGACCGGCATGCTCGCCTCGGCGCCGATCATCGACGCCGTGGTGGCCGCATGCACCGAACTCGGCATCGGGCGAGACGCGCCCGTCCCGCTGGTGGTCGATCCGGTGAGCGCATCGATGCACGGCGACGCCCTGCTCGCCACCGAGGCCCTGGACACGTTGCGCACCAACCTGTTTCCGCTTGCCACGCTGGTGACACCGAACCTCGACGAGGTGCGATTGCTGACCGGGATCGAGGTCGTCGACGACGCCACCCAGCGTGATGCGGCACGCGCTCTTTACGCACTCGGCCCGCGTTGGGTGTTGGTCAAGGGTGGTCATCTGCGGACCAGCGCGCAGAGCCCCGATCTCCTGTTCGACGGTGAACAGTTCCTCGAGTTCACTCACGAACGCATCGACACCGGCCACGATCACGGCGCCGGCGACACCCTGGCAGCCGCGACGGTATGTGCTCTCGCACATGGCAGGTCGGTGCCGGATGCGGTCGGATTCGCCAAGGACTGGGTGACCCGCGGGCTCGCGGCCGCCTATCCCCTCGGCGCGGGCCACGGGCCGGTCAATCCGCTGTGGCGGGTCGGTGCGGCGCCGGACGGTGCGGCTACCGACGGTGAGACAGCACGTTGACCACGTTGCCGTCGGCGTCACGGAAGAAGAAACGCCGTACGCCCCACTCCTCGTCGGAGAGCGGGTGGACGATCTCCACACCGTCGGCGAGCGCCTGCGCGTAGGCGGCGTCGACGTCGGGTACCTGCAGCGACGCCACCGGATTCACTTGCGCGGTCGCATCAGTGGTCATCAGCGAGAATTGCGGTGCCGCACCACCGACGGCATCCGAATTGCCCAGCGTCGCAATCCATCCGTGATTCATCAGGACGTCGAGTCCCAGCAACGAGGTGTACATCGTCACGGCCTCGTCGAGGTCGTCGACTGTCAGGATCGGTACCGCGCGCACGAGTTCCATCTCCACGAGGATAGGGCAAGCGTGCGACCGTCGGCCGAGAACAACGTAGCGTGGAGCCATGACCTGGACCTACCTGATGGACATGGACGGTGTCCTCATCCGTGAGGACCACCTGATCCCCGGTGCCGATGCGTTCATCGCCGAACTCCGTGACGGCGGCATCCCGTTCACCGTGCTGACCAACAATTCGATCCGCACGCCCCGCGATCTGCGCGCCCGGCTCCTGCGCACCGGCCTGGACATTCCCGAGGATTCCATCTGGACCTCGGCGTTGGCCACCGCCCGTTTCCTGGACACCCAACGCCCCGGCGGCAGCGCATACGTCGTCGGCGAGTCCGGACTGACGACGGCCCTGCACGACATCGGTTACGTCATCACCGATGTCGACCCCGACTACGTCGTCCTCGGTGAGACGCGGACGTATTCGTTCGAGGCCATCACCACCGCGATCCGCCTGGTGGAGCGCGGTGCGCGGTTCATCGCCACCAACCCCGACGCGACCGGGCCGTCGGCGCAGGGCCCGCTGCCCGCGACGGGTGCGGTCGCCGCGTTGATCACGCGTGCCACCGGGCGTGACCCGTACTACGTCGGCAAACCGAATCCGCTGATGATGCGCTCGGCCCTGCGCAAGATGGGGGCGCATTCCGAACACACCCTGATGATCGGCGACCGGATGGACACCGACGTCATCTCCGGGCTCGAGGCGGGACTGCAGACATTGCTGGTGCTGTCCGGGATCTCGACCATCCAATCGGTCGAACTGTTCCCCTACCGGCCCACGCGGGTCATCGACTCGGTTGCCGATCTCGTCGGGCACACCACCAATCCGTTCGGCGGCGAACCCGACAGCCTCTGAGGCCTGAGTCCGGCCGAGAAACGCCGACCGCCCACCCGGTGAGTCCGGATGGGCGGTGAGAGTCGGGGTGACTCGACGTCAGTGAGCGAGCGCCTTCGCCTTGAGGGCCTCGTACTCGTCGGCGCTGATCGCGCCGGAATCCAGGAGCGACTTGGCGTCGGCGATCTGCTGCGCGGGTGAGGTACCGGCGACCGACTTGATGTAGCTGTCGGATTCCTTCTTGTACTCAGCCGCCGCCGCCTGCGAACGCTCGGCCATGCCCTGGCCCTTGGCCAGCAGGTACACCAGCGCCGTCAGGTACGGAAAGATGATCAGGAAGATCACCCAGATCGCCTTCGATAAACCGGACGCCTTATGATCACGGAAAAGGTCGGCGATGATGTACCAGAGCACCACCAGGTACGCGACGAACGCGAAGATGATGACCATCGACCACAGGAAATTCCAGAACGAATCCCACACGGGAGTGCTCCTTCAGAAATAGTGAAGCGACCAGTGTTCTGGCCAGCAATAGCATTGCACATATTCGCGGATTCATAGTGAGGCAAAGGGCTTATTTCGTGCCAACTTCTCCGTCGTCGCCCGGCGGGCACAATGGACCTCGTGAATCTGGAACTGGGACTCGACACCTTCGGTGATGTCACCGTCGACGACGACGGTGCACCGATCACCGCGGCGCAGTCGATACGCAATCTCCTCGAACAGGCCGTCCTCGCCGACGAGGTAGGCGTCGACTTCCTCGGCGTCGGCGAACATCACCGCGACGACTACGCGGAATCCGCGCCCGAGGTGGTGCTGGGTGCCGTCGCGGCCCGCACCACCCGGATGCGGCTGGGCTCGGCGGTCACCGTCCTGTCCTCCGACGACCCGGTCCGCGTGTTCGAGCGGTTCTCCACCGTCGACGCCCTGTCTTCCGGTCGCGCCAAGGTGATCCTGGGGCGCGGCTCGTTCACCGAATCCTTTCCGCTGTTCGGCTATGACCTCGAACAGTACGAGGAGCTCTTCTCCGACAAACTCGAGTTGTTCACCCACCTGCGCACCGGTAACCCGGTCACCTGGTCGGGCACCACCCGCGGCCCGCTGAGCAACCAGATCGTGTATCCGCAGTTGGAGAATCCGCCGCTTCCGACCTGGATCGCGGTCGGCGGGAGTCCCGAATCGGTGGTGCGCGCCGCGCGGCACGGACTGCCGTTGATGCTCGCGATCATCGGCGGCGACCCGCTGCGGTTCGCACCGTATGTCGACCTGTATCGCCGCGCACTCGACCAGCTCGGCAAGCCGACGGACCTGCCGGTGGGTGTGCACTCCCCCGGCCACGTCGCCGACACCGACGAGCAGGCCCGCGACCAACTGTGGCCGCACTACCGTGCCTATGTGTCGCGGATCGGCGCAGAGCGTGGCTGGCCGCCACCGACACGCATCGAATTCGAACGATCCACCGGACCAGGCGGCTCACTCTACGTGGGCTCGCCGGAAACGGTGGCCGGCAAGATCGCCACCACCGCCCGCGCGCTCGGTCTCTCCCGTTTCGACATGAAGTACTCCCACGGCACCCTGCCGCACCGCACGTTGATTCGTAGCGTGGAACTGTATGGCTCGCAGGTCATTCCGCGAGTGCGGGAGTTGCTCAGCGACGACTGAGGGTCAGCAGGAAGTCTCCGTGCGGGTCGGTCCAGCCGGTGACGTGCGCCAGTCCGGCGTCGGCGAGTTCGGCATCCAGGGTGGCCGGATCGAACTTGGTGCTGATCTCGGTGAGAATCTCCGCACCGACCGGCAGTACCCATTCCCGTTGCAGCACCCCGAAATACGCCCGGACGTCCCGCCGGGCCCGCAGCCACATCTCGATGCGGTGCCGGGTCGGATTCCACCGTGCGATGTGGTCGAAGTCGTCGGCGTAGAGTCCCGTCGCGGCCAGGCCGGTACGGAGCACCTCGATCATGTTGCGGTTGAAATCCGCTGTCACACCGGCCTTGTCGTTGTAGGCGGCGACCAAACGGCCGGTGTCCTTGATGAGGTCGGCGCCGAGCAGGAAGTGGTCGCCGACGGCGAGCGACGCCGCGAGCCCGTCGAAGAAGGCGCGCCGCGCGTCGTCGTCGAAGTTGCCGATCGTACCGCCGAGGAACACGACCAGACGGTTCCCCGGCGAACCCGGAAGTAGCAGTTCGGATTCGGTGAAGTCGGCCTCGGTGGGCTCGATCGCGATGCCCGGGTAGTCGCGCGCCAGGATCGTCGACGACTCGGCCAGCATCTCGGCACTGACATCCACCGGCACGTAGGTGACATCCACACCCGCGGGGGCCCGCGCGGCGAGCGCATCGAGCAGTAGACGCGTCTTGGTGGAGGTGCCGGAGCCGAGTTCGACCATGGTGGTGGCGTTCGACGTGGCGATGATGTCGCCCGCGTGTGCCCGCAGGATCGCCGTCTCCCGACGTGTCGGGTAATACTCGGGGACGCGGGTGATCTCGTCGAACAGCCGGCTGCCGCGCTCATCGTAGAGCCACTTCGTCGGCAGCACAGGCGGATCGAGCCACAGTCCGGCCAGCGCGTCGGCGGCCAGCGGTGCCACGACGTCAACGGTCACCGCGCCAACCTCAGGCCGGCGAACACCCACCGCGACGAGGCCGGGAAGAAGTTCCGGTACGTCAGACGCTCATGCCCTCGCGGGGTGATCGCGCTAGCTCCCCGCAGGACGTGCTGATCGGACATGAACTTGCCGTTGTACTCCCCGACCGCACCATTGGCGGGCACGAAACCCGGGTAGGGCAGATACGCGCTCGCGGTCCACTCCCAGACGTCGCCGATCATCGCTGCCCCGGCCACGCCCGGGTGGCATCGGTCCGGGTCGAGGAGCTCACCTCGTTGCGACCCGAGTGCGCAAGCGGCTGCCTCCCATTCGAATTCGGTCGGCAGCCGTGCTCCGGCCCACCGGGCGAAGGCATCCGCCTCATAGAAGGACACGTGCACCACGGGTTCGTCGAGTTCGATGCGACGTCGCCCGGACAGCGTGAAGGTGGTCCATTCGCCGTCGTCGAATCGCCAGTAGCCCGGTGCGTCCCAACCGTGTTGACGAATCGTGGCCCACCCGTCGGACAGCCAGAACTCGTGGCGCCGATAGCCGTCGTCGGCCATGAACTCCAGCCAATCGGCGTTGGTGACGGCACGTTCGGCGACCTCGAAGTCCTCTAGGAACACTCGATGCCGCGGCCCCTCGTTGTCGTAGGAGAAGCCCACTCCCGGCGCCGCACCGATCTCGGTGACGCCGCCGGAGACCGACCGCCAGGTGGTCGGGCCGGTGGATGTGGGCGTGTCCGGGTCCCGGTCGACGTACACCGGTCCGGGTGAGAGCGGGATCGTGGAGAACAGATGCTTGATGTCCATCAGGAGCAATTCCTGATGCTGCTGTTCGTGATTGCAGCCCAATTCGAGCAGATCGAGGGCGTCATCGTCGAGGGCGCCGCGGGTGAGGACGTCCTCCATCGCACCGTCGACGTAGTTGCGGTAGTGCGTGATGTCCTCGACACCGGGTCGGGTCACGAGTCCGCGGTCGGGGCGTGGATGCCGTTCGCCGACCGCCTCGTAGTAGCTGTTGAACAGGTAGCGGTAGGTTTCGTCGTACACGGTGTAGGACGGGTCGCGCCGCAGGATGAACTCCTCGAAGAACCAGGTGACATGCGCGCGATGCCATTTCGCCGGACTGGCCTCGGTCATCGACTGCGGTGTCTGATCTTCAGCGGACAGTCGCGCCGACAGCAGGTCGGTCAGCTCCCGGACATCTCGAAAGCGTTGCGCCGGTGACTGATCGGCGTGGGTACCGTCTGGGCTGGTGGAGATGCGTTCGGTAATGCTCACTGGAGTACCTCCCGTGGCGTGTGGACCCCGGGCTCTCCCGAGTCGTCGTAGTCCATCGTTCCTACGACGCGTGGAACTGTCAACGCGCCCAGATCACGCGTATTCCGTTCGGCACCGCGCCGGACGTCGCGCTCGCCGTGTCGTACGGCGATCACAACGCGAAACGACCGGTCCCACACGGAATTCCTCCGTGTCGGACCGGTCGCGTGGCGAGGTGCCGCAAGAACGGTTGCCCGGTAACGACTCTCGCATTCCGGACATGGCGGCGTGAGGCGAGCCCGGCAAGCGCCAGGGTCAGGCCTCGTCGCCGACGACGTGCACCGCCGCTTCCTCCGCGCTGGCGCCGGCGCCGTCGATACCGCAATCGGAGGCGACGGCCTCGGATTCGGTGTCCACACCGTCACCCCGATCGGGTGCGAGCAGGCGACCGGCCCGACGCTCGCCCACCTGATCGGCATCCTCGGCGAATTCGTCGTCTGCGTCGGATTCGTGCGACTGCCAGTCCCGCTTCTGGTCGGCGACGATGTCGTCGAGCGGGTCGGTCGCACCGACGTCGGGCTCTTCCTCGGCGAGCTTCTGATCAAGCGTCTCCCCGTCACGCATCTCCTGGGCTGTCAGTCCGTGGACCGCGCCCTTGGGCGCGTAGTCGGGCGGCGAGAAGCCTTCGTCGAGGACGTCGTCCACACCTCGATCGTCGAGGGTGTCCTCGGGCTGCAGCTGATCGTCGGGATCGAGGCTGTACTCGCCGTCGGAGCCTTCAGGGGTGCTGTCGTTGTCGTATCCGGTCACACTTCCCACGATGCCAGGCCGCACCGCGCGTGGCCAGTATCCCCAGGTGATTGGGGTAATTCTGCCCAGAATCCGGCCGTCGACGCCCACCCGCGGCCGGTAACATGTTTGTGAAACAGGTCACTTTCTGCTGCCACGTCGGCGACAATCGAGTCGTGATCGAGGAAATGCAGGACGAAGCCCGGTCCTTGCTCTCGGCCGGTGAGTACGGACATGCGCTGGCCGAGTTCTCGGTCCTGCGCGAGATCCGATCACGCCGCGAGGGGCCGTACTCGCCGATGTACCTGTCCAACCTGCACGATTCGGTGCGCTGCATGTCGCACCTGCACCTGTGGGCCGACGCGACGCCCCTGTGCCGCGAGCTGCACGGAAGGTACGTCCGGACCCACGGTCGCGGCGAGGCGGACACCGTCGACGTCGCCAAACACTGGGCGTGGGCGCTGGTCCACCTCGACGACTACCCGCCCGCGGTGCGGCTGTACCTGCTGACCGCCGACGCCCTGTGGGACGTCGATCGTGATCAGGCGCACCGGCTGCTCGGTGCGGCGTTGACTCACCGACACGGCCTCGAGCCCGAAACCCTTCTGACGCCCGGCGAGATCGACGGCGTCGGCCTTCGTCACGCCGACGACGTGCTGGCCGACCTCACGTCGTTGCGCACCCACCTTCCCGACGGCGCCGAACTCGACCGCACCGCATTCGCCCGCACCAGTATTGATGGGTTGGTGGCGTAGTCCCGCCTGGCCGGTCAGCGGCGTCGTTGCCGCCGACGGATGTCGACGCTCTCCCTGCTGAAGTAGGCGCGTGAGCGCCGGTTCCACAGCAGGTAGTACATGAAAACGTTGATCGCGATGACAATCACGGCGATGACGATCACGATCACGATGGCGGCTTCCACTGTCCTCCTTGATCACGCGTAGGCGAAGAGGGCGGCGAAGCCCACGAAATACAAGACCACGAATGCAACGGAGATGAGCACCACCACCGAGATCCGGATGATTCCGATGACCGTGTAGTACAGATACGCCCCGCGCGCGCCTCGCAGATACGAAATGGCGATCCACAGATCAATCGCCCAGAAGACCAGCACGGCTATCGACACGGCGAGCAGGTAGTCGTGATACCCGGTGAGATCCCAGCCCGAGACGGTGGTGGTCTCGTACCCGTAGTCCGAGTAGGTCGTGCTGCTCGACGGTGCTTGGGACCAGCTGTCGATGCTGAGGAACCACACCCACCAGATCGCCTCGCTCACCCCGATCAACACCAGCCCGATGACCTGCCACCACCCGAAGAACGTCACCTGCCAGGGACGCCGGGTGGCAACCTCCACGGGATCGGCACCGAGCACGATCACCGGTTGGTACACGTGCAGGGGAGCCACGGCGGGCGTCGCCACCGCCGGCGCCGCGACCACGGGCCCCGAGACCACCGGCCCCGCTACCTTGGGGGCTGCAGCAGAGGACGGAACCGGCAGCGGCCAATCCTGAGATCGGCGATGCGATGCCCTCGATGACGGTGGGGCCGACGCACCCGCCGGCGGTGGAGGGGGCGGCGGGGGTACCGATCGGGCCTTCGGCGGCGGTGGGGGTGGAGGCGGCGGTGCGACAGCCGCGCCGAACGTACTCGGCCGAGCGGGACGCGATCCGGACGGCGGGCCGGGATACGACATTGTCCGATTTTAGGGCCCCGGACCTGCGCAGATCTGTCGCCTATTCGGAGGAATCGACAGCGCCACCTCATCACCGACAGCGCTCTCGTCGACGTTGACAGCGCTTTCGCCATCACCGACTCCTGCGGCGACGTCGAGTCGGTACCGGAATCCGCCGATCTCGATGACACGGTCAGTCAGTGGCACGGAGGTAGGTCGAGGTGCTTGCCCATTTCTAGACATCCCACTGAGTACAGAAGGGCTGTGACCTGCGATTTTGGCGCGAGACTGCTTCGAGAATGTCTAGAAATGGGCAAGAGGTGATCTCGGACGGCATTGGCCGCGCCGGATGTGGTGCGGGTGCGGCCTGTGTGATTTCTGGTACAAGCGGGACTGTTGCGAAGTAAGGATCACGCGTTCCGAAATCTGCTTGCCCATTTCTAGACATCCCGCCCAGTACAAGATGGCCGTGACCTGGGGTTTTGCCGGAAGGCTACTTGAGAAATGTCTAGAAATGGGCAGACAGCCCCGATCAATCGACACGCGACACGCGAATGCACGTGATCGCCGATGTTGACGGCGCACGCACAGCCACGAGCGCTGTCAACCTTCGCCTCGCTCAGTCCTCAGTCGACTGCAGCCGAGCGTCGCCGGCCTCGACCCCGCACGAGGTAGTTGTCGGCGGCGAACACTCCCGCGTTGGCGAAGCCGACGGCCAACAGCCCGGCGATCAGCGCGAGAGGCCATTCCCAGCCGGCCTTGCCATCGGCCACCCAGAAGCCCAGGTCCCAATGGACGTAGTAGATCGCGCCGATCATGTCGATGACCAGCAGCACCGAGACGATGGGCAGCAGCAATCCGAGGATCAGCAGGATGCCACCGACCAACTCGAGCCAGGTCACGGCGTAGGCGGAGAAGCCGGGCGCGACCACGCCCATCCCTTCGAAGTTCGCCTTCACACCGGAGATGTGGAAGGTGTTGAGCTTCTGCCACCCGTGGGCGATGAAGATGCAGCCGAGGATCACTCGGGCCGCCAAGAGGGCTATGCCCCGGAATCCGTTCATCTAACTCTCCTTTTCGACGAGAAGTCTTGTGGACTGTCTCCGCTATCGACCACCACAACCTATACGGACCACGGTCCGTTTACAACGTGGCCCGACCGGAGCCAACCGATGCGCACGATGGCCGGAAGGTAGTCTGAGTGTCCGCAAGGTCGAAGCGACATCGGTCCATCTCGGGGCGATCGTCATCTGGTCGAGAGCTTCGACATCAGCCTGTGACCAGATCGCGATGCGCCGTGACATCGCGTCTCCGGCGCGGGCAGTTCGGCGAGTTCATGAAGAGGCGAGGAGATGTGGGTGCCGGGTAAGTCGGGCAGAGGCGCACGGCAACCGGGCTCCGGGCAACCGGTATTGGGTTCGCCGACCGACGTCCTCGATCCCTACCTGCCGGACAACGGAAACCTCGGCTACCGCATCAGCCGATACGACCTCGACCTCATGTACAAGGTCGCCGGCAACCGGCTCGAAGGCACCGCCACACTGACTGCGACCTCACACATCGATCTGCGACGGTTCAGCCTCGACCTGGCCAGCACCCTCACCGTCACGCGCGTGAGCGTCAACGACAAGCGCGTCCGCTATTCGCACCGCAACAAGAAGCTGACGATCACCCCGGCCGATCCCATCCCGCCCGGCGGCGCAATGACGATCGTCGTCCGCTACCACGGGTCCCCACGCCCCATCCGCAGTTCGTGGGGCGAGGTGGGCTGGGAAGAACTCACCGAGGGCGCGCTGTGCGCCAATCAACCCAACGGTGCGGCGTCGTGGTTCCCCTGCGACGACCACCCGATCGCCAAGGCGCCCTACCGCATCTCCATCACCACCGACAGCCCGTATTTCGCTCTGGCCAATGGCGTCCTGGAGTCCAAGCGGGCACGCGCCGCCCAGACCACGTGGGTGTATCACCAGGTGGAACCGATGCCGACCTACCTCGCGTCGATCCAGATCGGGCCGTACAAGAAGGTCTCACTGGCCACCAAACCGTTGCCCGTCGACGCGGTGATCCCGCCGCGGCTGACCAAGAACTTCGACGTCGACTTCGGCCGGCAACTCGAGATGATCGACGTCTTCGTCGAGATGTTCGGCCCGTATCCGTTTCCCCGCTACACCGTCGTCGTCACCGACGATCCCCTCGAAATACCCATTGAGGCACAAAGCTTTTCGACGTTCGGTGCGAACCACTGCGATGGCACTCGCAATTCGGAACGACTCGTCGCACACGAACTGGCGCATCAGTGGTTCGGCAATTCGGTGACGCTGGCCCGGTGGCGTGACATCTGGCTGCACGAAGGATTCGCCTGCTACGCGGAGTGGCTGTGGAGCCAACGTTCCGGCGGACGCAGCGCCGACGAATGGGCGCGCCACTACTACCAGAAGCTCGCCGCCTCCCCCGTACGCGTCCCCCTCGCCGACCCGGGTCCGCGAAAGATGTTCGACGACTGGGTGTACAAGCGCGGGGCGATCACCCTGCACGCCTTGCGTCTGACCATCGGCGACGGCAACTTCTTCGCTCTCCTGCACCGGTGGACCGAGAAGTACCGCTACGGATCGGTGACCACCGAGGACTTCATCGCCCTGGCGGCCAACTTCTCGTCCACCCCGCTGCAGGATCTGTGGCAGCGCTGGTTGTTCACCCCTGCCCTGCCGCCGTTCCCGGTTTAACCCGCACACGCTGCAGGTGCCACCGAAAAGCTTTGGGCGAGCCGGAAAGTGGCGGAAGAATGGTTCCTCCCCCGGGTTCGCTCCAATCAGCGGGAAATAGCTGGGGGACGAATCTGGACGTGAGGGAAGAAATCCGGCGGTAACGCACTCAGAGCCCGGTCAGATACTCCGTGACCTCGTCATACCGCGGCAGCAATCCGGACTCGGCGGCCTCCAAAAGTCCGGGCGCCGCCGTGTCTTTCGCGGACAGCTCGTAGTTCAGCGCACTGCCGTCGCGCCCCGTCGTCGGCCACTCGATGCCGAGTTCTTCATCGAGCGGGTTGATGCCGTGCTCGGCACCCGGGTTGTATCCCGTCGAACACAGATAGGTGACCGTCGAACCGTCGGCCAGCGAGAGGAACGCATGCCCCAGCCCCTCCGAGAGATACACCGTGCGGCGGTCGACGTCGTCGAGCAGCACCGTGTCGTAGGTGCCGAAAGTCGGTGAGCCGACCCGGATGTCGACGATCACGTCGAGGATGGCACCCGACGGACAGGTGACGTACTTCGCCTGCCCGGGCGGCACGTCGGCGAAGTGCACGCCCCGCAACACGCCGGCCGCCGACACGGACAGATTCACCTGGGCGAGGTCGAAGCGATGGCCGATGGTCTCGCTGATGACGTCGGCCTTGAACGCCTCGGTGAACAGCCCACGTGCGTCGCCGTGCAGCACCGGGGTGAACTCCCACGCCCCGGCAATGGACAGTGGCCGAACCTTCACGCGAATCCCTTTCCGCGGGCGAGGATGTCGAGGAGGTAGTTACCGTAGCCCGACTTGCGCAGCCGTTCCGCCCGGGCGGCCAGCTCGTCGTCGGTGAGATACCCATGCCGCCAGGCGATTTCCTCAGGCACCGCGATCTTGAGTCCCTGCCGCTGTTCAACGGTGCGAACGAAGTTCCCGGCGTCGAGCAGCGAGTCGAATGTGCCGGTGTCGAGCCAGGCGGTCCCGCGCGGCAGCACGGTCACCTTGAGTTCGCCGCGTTCGAGGTAGTGGGCGTTGATGTCGGTGATCTCGTATTCGCCTCGCGCACTGGGCCGCAGTCCGCGGGCGATCTCGATCACCTCGTTGTCGTAGAAGTACAGTCCTGGCACCGCATAGTTCGATTTCGGTGCGGCCGGCTTCTCCTCCAGCGACACCGCGGTCCCCATCTGATCGAATTCGACGACGCCGTACGCGCTCGGCTCGGCCACCCAGTAGGCGAAGATCGCCCCGCCTTCGATATCACCGAAACCCTGCAACTGCGAACCGAGACCGGGACCGTAGAAGATGTTGTCGCCGAGCACCAGGGCCACCGACTCGTCGCCGATGTGGTCGGCGCCGAGGGTGAACGCCTGCGCGAGCCCCTCGGGGGCGGGTTGGGTGATGTAGCTCAGCTCGATCCCGAACTGCGATCCGTCGCCGAGCAGCCCCCGAAAGGCCGCCTCGTCCGACGGTGTGGTGATGATCAGGATCTCGCGGATACCGGCCAGCATCAGCGTCGAGAGCGGGTAGTAGATCATCGGCTTGTCATAGACAGGGACGAGCTGTTTGCTCACCCCCTGCGTGATGGGGTGCAGCCGGCTCCCCGTTCCTCCGGCCAGAATGATCCCGCGCATGGGGCCAAGCCTAGTGGTTCGCCCATCCCCACGCCGAGGCGTGCGCGGCGTCTCACATCACCACGCCGCCCGGCGACCATCCGACCACCTCGGTATCGTCTGACCCACACCATCACTCGAGGAGAAGTGGGAGACGATGCGCGTTCTGGTCACCGGGGGCGCCGGATTCATCGGCGCGAACTTTGTGCTTCGTACCGTCGAACAGCGTCCTGACGTGCGCATTCGCGTCCTCGACAAGCTCACATATGCCGCGAATCCGGCCACGCTCGCACCGGTGTCGGATGTCGTCGAACTGATCGAGGGCGACATCGCCGACGCAGCCCTGGTCGATCGGCTGGTCGGCGACTCCGACCTGGTGGTGCATTTTGCCGCCGAATCCCACAATGACAATTCGCTCGCCGACCCGTCGGACTTCATCCAGACCAACCTGGTGGGCACTTACACCCTGCTCGAGGCGGTGCGCCGGCACGACGTCCGCTATCACCACATCAGCACCGACGAGGTGTACGGCGACCTCGAACTCGACGATCCGGCCCGCTTCACCGAGGCAACCCCATACAACCCGTCGAGCCCGTACAGCTCCACCAAGGCCGGTAGCGATCTGCTGGTGCGGGCGTGGGTGCGCTCCTTCGGGGTGGCCGCGACCATCTCGAACTGCTCCAACAATTACGGCCCGTATCAGCACGTGGAGAAGTTCATCCCGCGTCAGATCACCAACGTGCTCTCCGGTGTCCGGCCCCGCCTCTACGGCGACGGCCGCAACGTGCGCGACTGGATTCACGTCGACGACCACAACGACGCCGTGTGGACCATCATCGAGAAGGGCGAGATCGGCGAGACGTACCTGATCGGCGCCGACGGCGAGGTGGACAACCGCACCGTCGTCGAGACCATCCTGGAACTGACCGGACAACCGCGCGACGCCTTCGACTTCGTCACCGACCGCCCCGGTCACGACCTGCGCTACGCCATCGACTCCACTCGCCTGCGTACCGAATTGGGTTGGCGGCCACAGTATGTCGACTTCCGATCCGGCCTGACCGCAACCATCGACTGGTATCGGGCCAACCCCGACTGGTGGCAGACCGCCAAGCAATCCGCGGAGTCGAAATACGCTGTCACCGAACGGGTTCTGGGCTGACGCCGTCCCTTCGCTCAGCGACGGCAATCTCCACGGTCGCCGCGACCAGCGTTCCGACGGCGGCCACGGCCGGTCACCACGCTGATGAGGGCATAGATCCCGCCGACGAACCACAGGATCATCACGACGATCAGTACGTAGTCCCAGAACACCCGGCCCTCACACCCCCGCCGGCACCGTCGCCGTCAGGAACGCGATCTGATCGCCGACCACCCGCTCGAACGCGTCCCCGACGTAGATGTCGAAGTGCCCGTAGGGGTAACACTCCAACGTGATCATCGGATTCGCTTGCGCC
The DNA here is from genome assembly GCF_053605205.1 of Gordonia sp. NPDC003950. Classification (NCBI taxonomy): domain Bacteria; kingdom Bacillati; phylum Actinomycetota; class Actinomycetes; order Mycobacteriales; family Gordoniaceae; genus Gordonia; species Gordonia sp. NPDC003950. Next base: position 18,511 of record NZ_JBSGIT010000018.1, read on the forward strand.
GCAAGCACAGTCGGACCCACCGGCGCGACGGTGTCGGCGTCGCAGGCACACACCAGGGTGGGGATGCGGATCTTCTTCATCGACCGCGCAGGCGAATGCACCGAGATCGCCAGACCGATCCGGGCCGCCACCTCGTTGCGGAACGCCGACCCCTCGGGCACCAACCCCAGGTACCCGGGCACCACGTCGGGGGCGGTCATCAGCGCCGTGTCGTGACCGGTGCCGGCGAGTGCGACGAGGACCGGTTCACGGCGCAGCACCATCGACACGAGGTCGGCGACACCCCGCGCCGACACCTTGGCCGCGCCGCGGCGATCGAGCGCCAACGTCGACGCCATACCACTGGTGAACGGGCACTGCGAGATCGCGGCGGCCAGATCGGGGTGGCGGGCGGCCAGAACCAGCGCATGACCGCCGGAGAACGACGTCCCCCACACGATGACGCGGGCCGCATCCACGCCGGGCAGGCTGCGCGCGTATGCGATGGCGGCGTCGTAGTCGGCGAGTTGCCGACGAACCGACAGCAGCTGCCGGGGTTGCCCGTCGCTGTCACCGAAGTGCCGGTAGTCGAAGACCAGACACGCATACCCCGCCTGGGTGAAACGCTCGGCGAAGGCGTCGAGTCGCATGCCACGCACCCCGCCGAGGCCGTGCGCCATCACGATGATCGGCGGATCCGGCGTTCCCGGCTCCGCATCCGGCCGGTACCACCACGCCCGGATCGTCGTTCCCGACGACGCGAACTCCACATCGGACCGCTGCACACCCATATCCACCCCTACAAGTCTCGTCGCGGGCGTCACCGTTGTCGTCGGGTCGTGCGGATCACAGCATCCTCGCGGCCATCTGTCAGGCTCGCCGCCTACCGTGAACAGTATGCGTGTACTCGTCAGCGGCGGAGCCGGCTACATCGGCTCACACACCGTCATCAGACTCGTCGAACATGGCCACGACGTGCTCATCGTCGACGACTTCTCCAACTCCAAGCCGACGGTCATCGGCCGGCTCGAGGCCCTGACCGGCACACATATCCCCGTGCACGCCTTTGACCTCACCGACGTCGACAAGACTGAGCATCTGTTCGCCCACGAGCAGATCGACGCCGTCATCCATTTCGCCGGCTTCAAGGCTGTCGGCGAGTCGGTGGCCAAACCGCTCGACTACTACCAGAACAACCTCGACTCGACGTTCTCGCTGCTGCGGGCGATGGGCCGGCACGGCGTGTCGACGTTGGTGTTCTCGTCGTCGGCGACGGTCTACGGCGCCGAGCCCGTGCTGCCGATGACCGAGGACTCCCCCACCTCGGCGACCAACCCGTACGGCTGGACCAAGGTGATGATCGAGCAGGTGCTGCGCGACGTCGCCGCCAGTGACGACGCCTGGCGCATCGCGGCGCTGCGGTACTTCAACCCCGTCGGCGCCCACCCGAGCGGGCAGATCGGCGAGGACCCGTCCGGCATCCCCAACAATCTGATGCCTTTCGTCGCGCAGGTCGCCGTGGGCCGTCGGGACAAGCTGTCGGTGTTCGGTGACGATTACGACACCCCGGACGGCACCGGGGTGCGCGACTACATCCACGTCGACGACCTCGCCGCCGGTCACGTCGCCGCCCTGGAGCAGATCAGCACCACCGACCCCGGCCTGTCTGTGTGGAATCTGGGTACCGGACACGGTGTTTCGGTGCTCGAGGTGATCAAGGCCTTCGAGCGTGCCAGTGGCCGGGAGATCCCGTATGAGATCGCACCGCGCCGCGCCGGCGACATCGCCGCGTCCTACGCCGATCCGTCGCGGGCCAACGCCGACCTGCACTGGAGCGCGGAGAAGACCATCGACGACATGTGCGTTGACACCTGGCGGTGGCAGTCGGGCAATCCGAACGGCTACCCCGACGCCTGACCCCGACGCCTGACCCCGCCCGAAACCCATGACCACGTGACCGTGGCCGAATATTGGTTGTAGTTCTACAATCTTTGTATGTCTACAACTACCTCCGTCGAGCTGACCCCTCGCCGCAAGACGGTCATCCTCGCGACCTGTTGTATGAGTCTGCTGATCGTGTCGATGGACGCGACCATCGTGAACGTCGCCCTTCCCGCGATCCGCACCGACCTCAACGCCTCGGTCTCGTCCCTGCAGTGGGTCATCGACATCTACACGTTGGTGCTGGCCAGCCTGCTGATGCTGTCCGGGGCGACCGCCGACCGATACGGCCGGCGCCGCCTCTTCCAGATCGGGTTGATCACCTTTGCCGTCGGCTCCCTCGCCTGCAGCCTCGCCCCGTCGATCGGCATCCTCATCGCCGCCCGCGCCCTCCAGGCGATCGGCGGCTCGATGCTCAATCCGGTGGCGATGTCGATCATCACGCAGGTCTTCGTCGATCCCAAGGAACGCGCCCGGGCGATCGGCATGTGGGGTGCGGTCGTCGGGATCTCGATGGCGGTCGGTCCGATGGTCGGCGGCGCCCTCATCGATCTCATCGACTGGCGGGCGGTGTTCTGGGTGAACATCCCGATCTGCCTCATCGCGGTCACCCTGACCGCGCTCTACGTGCCCGAATCACGCTCACCCGTCATGCGCACCCTCGATCCCGTCGGTCAGGCCCTGGCGGTCCTCGCGCTCGCCGCGGTCGTCTACGGCCTCATCGAGGGACCGGGCCACGGGTGGGGATCGCCGCGCACGATCATCGTGTTCGCCGTCGCCGTGCTCGCCTTCGTCGGATTCCTCATCGCCGAACGCCGTCATCGCGATCCGTTCATCGACCTGCGCTTCTTCCGGAGCGTGCCGTTCTCCGCCGCGACCGCCATCGCGGTCTGCGCCTTCGCGAGTTGGGGTGCGTTCCTGTTCCTGATGTCGCTGTACCTGCAGGAGATCCGCGGCCTGTCCGCGATCGCGACCGGCGCCATGTTGTTGCCCGCCGCACTCGCCGTGCTGATCCTCTCGCCGCTGTCCGGGCGGGCCGTCGCCCAGTTCGGCACCCGTCCGTCCCTGGTGGTGGCCGGCATCGCGATGCTGATCAGTTCGGCCCTGATGATCACCATCGACGCCGGCACCTCCCTGGTGCAGATCGGCATCATCTTCGCGATCTTCGGCATCGGCTTCGGCGCCATCAACGCGCCGATCACCCACTCCGCGGTCAGCGGCATGCCACGACACCGGGCGGGTGCGGCCGCCGCGGTCGCGTCGACCAGCCGGCAGGTCGGCGTCAGCATCGGGGTGGCGCTGGCGGGCAGCATCACCGGCGTCGCCGCGGCCGGGATCGGCCCGTCCTTCAGCACCGACATGCACCCGATGTGGCTGCTGGTCGTGGTGTTCTCCGCGACCATCCTGATCCTGGGGATCGTGTCGACGACGCGGTGGGCCAAGCACACCTCCAACGAGGTGGCTCGCGTGCTGATCGATCCGGAGCCCGCCGATGCCTGAGTCCCGCGCGTCTGAGCCGACCGACGCCGACCGCCTGCGCACCGAGATCTGGCGCGCCATCGCCGCCGCCGTCATCGACTCGCGCGATCAGTGGAGGCGCGACGTGGTCGCGACCACCGGGCTCCCCTTCAGTCGCTACCGCGTGCTCCGACGCGTCGCACGAAAGCCGATGACACTCAAGGAGGTCGCACATGCGGCGATGATGGACGCACCGGCCGCGTCGGTGGCCGTGTCGGACCTGGAGTCCGCCGGGTATGTCACCCGGGAACCGTCACCCACCGACCGCCGATCCAAACACGTCCTCGTCACCGACGCCGGCCGCACTCTGCTGGATATGGTCAACAACATCGCCGACCCGCCGCCGGAGACATTGATGAGGGCCACCCCCGAACAACTCGCGGTGTTGCACACCGTGTTCGGCGAGTAGGGGTTTCAGTCACCGTCGCCGACGCGATGGCGACGATGCCCCACCAGCACGACGGCCAGGCAGATCAGCGCCGCGACGACACCGAAGCCGAACATGTCGGTGTAGGTGATCGCCCCGAAACTCTCTGACACCCAAGCCAAGACGGCGGGAACCGCGAAGCCCAGGTACGTGACCCCGTAAAACACCGCCGTCAATCCGGCGAGATCACTACGGCCGGAGGGATTCCGCGCTCCATGGTCACGAGCGATGCGCTGCACCTCCAGCAGTCCGGCGATCATCGCCATGCCGTACCCGCAGCCCAGGACGGTCGCCGCGACCAGCGACAGCCAGATGGTCAGGACGTGAGCAGCCAAGGCCGCCAACACCATTCCAATCGCGAGGACCACCAGCGCACTGACCACGCCACGCACGCCGTCGGGGTCGTCGATGCGGCGACCCAGGGATTGAATGCCGAAACCCGCGGCGAGTCCGAGCACACAGCACAACGCCGCGAAGGCGATCGGCGCACCCGCGGTTCGCGCGGACATCAGCGCCGGAATGACCGCATAGGCCGACGCACACGCCCCGAACACCCACGGCGCCACCGGGAGCACGACGAGCAGGAAGCGGCGGTGTCCGGCCGACGGGATCTTCAGATCATCGAACAGTCGACCCGGATCGGTCTGCCGCGCAACCGTTTCCGGAACTCGTAGGATCAGCACCGCGGCGATCGCGGCGATCGCGATGTTGACGGCGTAGGCGAGGACATGCGGCAACGGCGCCCACTGGGCCAGCGCTCCGGCAACCCCGGCGCCGATGCCGAAGCCGGCGGTCAGGCTCATCGCGGCCCGCCGAGCACCCGCCGCCGCCTTGTCACCGCCCCGGATGCTCAGCTCGGTGATCCAGCTGCCGCCGACGGCCATCGACAATCCCAGTGCCACACCGCTGCACACGCGTCCGATCGACAGCAGCGCCACCGAATGCGCACCGAGCGCCAGGAGCACCGACCCGAGTGCGGCGAAGATCGGCGCGGGCATCATCAGGGGCCGTCGGCCGAACCGGTCCGAGAGCGGGCCGCCGATCAGCAGGGCGGGCACGATGCCCAGCACGTAGAGGAACAGCAGGGCGTCGACCATGACGGCGGAGAACTCACCGCTCTGCCGATACATCACCAGCAGCGGGGTGAACTCGTTGCCGCCCCAGGCCGAAGCGAACACGGCCAGGGCGACCGCGGGCCACGTACGGCGGCGGGTCGTCGTCGACGACGGGAATTCGGTGGTGAGGGTCATCGGTCATCTCCGGGCCGGTTGCGAGTGGCACCGACGCTGTGGACGGCGTCGAGGTGCCTCGTCAACGCGGCGTCGAAGCCGTCGGCGTCGCGCTGCGCGATGAGTTCGAGGAGTTCGGCGTGATCGGCGAGGATGCGCGCAGCGATGCGCGCATCGCGGTGGACGCTGGCGGTCGTCATCCGGCGATGCCGTTCACCGAGTCCGGTGAAGAAGCCGGCGAGCAACTCGTTGTCTCCGGCGACGACGATGAGCTGATGGAACTGGGCGTCGATCCGCGCGAAGTCGGCGATGTCGTCGGCGGGCACGAGGCGATGCCGCTCGAGATTGTCACGCAGTTCCGCGGCCAGCGTCGCCGCCGACGCATCCCCCACGGCCCGCACCGCGTGACCCTCGAGCAATCGGCGGGCGTCGACGACGTCGCGCGCCTCCCGCTCGGTCACCGGGAGCACCAGGGCACCGCGTTTGGGGTAGAGACGCATCCAGCCCTCGGCCTGCAGCCGCAGGAAGGCCTCCCGCACGGGCGTGCGACTGACCTCGCAGCGGCCGGCGACCTCCCCTTCGGAGATCAGCTCACCGCCGGCGATCTCGTTGGTCAGGATGAGCTCCTTGACCTCGCCGTACACCCGGTCGGCGGCCGACGGCACGGACGCATGCAACATAGACACAAGATGAATGCTAGCGGCGGACCGGGCGGAACGGCCACCCCGGAGTTGCACGGAACACAACAACGCGACCACTGTGACCGCGTCGTCGGGCGCGGGTGAGACACTTGCGAGCAATCCGCGTGGCGCCTGACCAGGCATGCGATGCGGATGCAACGTGCAACGGCTGACGGCATACCCCCCGCGCTGGCGCCGAGCACGACCACGCCGCGACGCGTCAACGCCGACACGTCGCGCAGAACAGGTGACGCTGAGCCCGTCGCCCGACCAGGAGGAAATGCCCGTGACAAGTACGGACGACAACACCACAACACGACCCGGCGAGCCCACGATCGCCGACGCCCCCATCACCGACGACGAGATCTTTCTGGCCCATGCCGGCGGCAAACTGACCGTGGAACTGCGTTCCCCCATCGAGACCAAGCGCGACCTGTCCATCGCCTACACGCCCGGCGTGGCGCAGGTGTCACGCGCAATCAACGCCGAGGCCGATCTGGTCAACCGCTACACCTGGACCGACCGGCTCGTCGCCGTCGTGAGCGACGGATCGGCCGTCCTGGGCCTCGGCGACATCGGCCCGCGCGCCTCACTGCCGGTGATGGAGGGCAAGTCGGCGCTGTTCCGCACCTTTGCCGGCCTCAACTCGATCCCGCTGGTGCTCGACACCAAAGACCCCGACGAGATCGTCGAGACCCTCGTCCGGCTGCGCCCGAGCTTCGGCGCGGTCAACCTGGAAGACATCTCGGCGCCCCGCTGCTTCGAGATCGAACGCCGCGTCATCGAGGCCCTCGACTGCCCGGTCATGCACGACGATCAGCACGGCACGGCCATCGTCGTGCTCGCCGCGCTCAAGGGTGCCGCCCGGTTGCTCCACCACGGCCTGACCGATCTGCGTGTGGTGATCTCCGGTGCCGGTGCCGCAGGCGTCGCGTGCGCCAACATTCTGCTGGCCGCGGGCGTCGCCGACGTGGTGGTGCTCGATTCCAAAGGCATCGTCTCCGTCGGCCGCGACGGCCTCAACGTATTCAAGGAAGACCTCGCCCAGCGGACCAATCCGCGTGGTCTGGTCGGCGGCGCGGCCGAGGCGTTGGCCGGTGCCGACGTGTTCATCGGCGTCTCGGCGGGGCAGATCGACGAGGCGTTCATCGCCTCGATGAACGACGACGCGATCGTCTTCGCCCTGTCCAACCCGGACCCGGAGATCCACCCGGACGTCGCGGCCAAGCACGCCGCCGTCGTCGCCACCGGACGCAGCGACTTCCCGAATCAGATCAACAACGTCCTCGCCTTCCCCGGCGTGTTCAAGGGTGCCCTCGACGCCGGTGCGCGCCGTATCACCGAAAGCATGAAGATCGCTGCGGCAGAAGCGATCCTGTCGGTGGTCGCCGACGATCTCGCCGTCGACAAGATAGTCCCGAGCCCCCTGGATCACCGGGTGGCGCCGGCCGTATCCGCCGCTGTGGCCGCAGCGGCGCATGCCGAAGGGATCTGCTGAACGGCGCCCTGCCCCGATGACCACAAACGTCCCCGTGAGGCCCTCTCACCGCAATAATCCCGAGCCGGCCGCCCACGGGGACGTTTCTCGTCATTCGGTCTGGGCACCCTCCCGCTCCTGCCAGGTGCACAGACAGATCTCGTTGCCCTCGGCGTCGGCGAGCACCCAGAACTCGGGGGCGTGCTCGTCGGTGACCAGTCGACCGCCGGCGTCGAGGGCCGCGGCCATCCGGTCGGCGACCACGTCGTGCGGCAACCAGAGGTCGACGTGCATCCGGCTGCGTTGTGACCGTGGGGAATCCATCTGCTGAAACCACACCGGTGGGAGCAGTCCGTCGGGGTCTGTGAGGTCGGCGAGGGTGTGCTCGGGGTCGTCGCGGTAGCCGAGCACCGCACGCCAGAATGGACGGATCGCCTCGAGGTCGAGGGCGTCGATCGCGAGGTCGAACCGGGCGGGCGGCGCGGCGAGTGGCGACAAGTCCATCTCGGCGGCGATGTCGGCGATGGCACCGGCCAACGCGACGTCGGCCGCGGTGATCCGATGTGAACTGTGCGTACTCAACGTGAGATGCACTGAGCCGTAATGCAGATCAATGTCGGGGTGATGATTCGCCGCCTCGGCCGCGTCGATGATGCGGGCGACGAATCGACCACCGGTCACCATGTTCGACGTGGCGTAGGCCGCCTGCAGGGCGTCCCCGATGACGCGCCACGGATCGGCGACGGCGGCGGTGACCTCGGCGGCGGTGAGGGGTGTGCGTGGGGTTTCGGTCATGACCCGACGATACGACCCGCAATCGCGTGTGACGCGCGGATATCGCTACTATCCTGGGCGCCATGCTGATACCGGCACGGCTGACGGGACGCATCGTCGACGGCGAGGTGGATCTGGCCTTTCGACGATGGACGTCGCCGCGCGTCGCAGCGGGTTCGCGGTTCATCAGCAACGAGATCGTCGTCGAGGTGACCTCGGTCGAGGAGATCACCCTCGCCGACATCACCGACGACGACGCCCGCCGTGCCGGTTTCGATTCCGTGGCCGATGCCGGTAAGGCGTTGCGTCGCAACGAAGCTCCCGTCTTCCGGATCGGACTGAGATATGCCGGACCGGACCTCCGCATCGCACTGCGTAACGACGCCACGCTCTCCGACGACGACCTCACCGACCTGCAACGACGACTCGATCGCCTCGACGCCCACTCCACGCACGGCCCGTGGACGCGAGAAGTGTTGTCCCTCATCGGCCGTCGTCCCGCGGTGGTCTCCACCGAGTTGGCCGCCGAGATCGGACGACCACGGCCCGAGTTCAAGCTCGACGTCCGGAAACTCAAGAAGCTCGAGCTGACCCACAGCCTCGACGTCGGATACGAATTGTCGCCGCGGGGCGCGGAGTTCCTCCGCCGCGACGCGCAGGACTCATAATCGATCCATGCCCTCGCGTCCGCCTGCGCGTCACCTGCTCCGTGCGAAGGAACTGGTCGACACCCGATTCGCCGAACCACGCGGCGGATGGAACGAGCCGCGGCGATGCTGCGCGGCACCGACCGCAGCGTCGCCGACATCTGCGCGGCGGTCGGATTGACCAGCGTCGGGTCGTTCACCACCGGTATTCGGTCGGGCCTTCGGCACATCTCCCACCGAACACCGAGAGTCGTTCCCACCCGCAGCCACCTACGCTCGCCTCCCGGCGTGCGTACCGCGCGTCTACGGCCGGCCGGCGGCGACCTCGCGAACCGAGGGCATTGCGCAGACCAACACGGCACACGAGAAGCAGACCCACGCCGTCGGTGCTGCGGCCCGCGCCGAGGGTTTGGCCGCAACATGCGGAGTGATCGACTCGGTGTGACGGCAAGCGCGAGCGCTCACCGAGTCGACCACCGCAGTCCGGTATCGTGAGCCGACGATGTCCAGCGATGTGACCAGCCCCGATGATCGACCTGCAAAGAGTGTCGATCAACTCAGCGAGAAGGGGCGCCGCACACGCGATCGACTGCTCGATGCAGCTCGCGTCGTCTTCGAGCGCGACGGATTCATCGATTCCCGGGTTGCCGACATCGTCAAAGAAGCCGGCGCCGCATACGGCACCTTTTACACCTATTTCCCCTCCAAAGAGGCAGCCTTTCTGGCAGTGATCGAGACCCAGCAGGATGCGATCAAAGAAGCTGCCCGTCAACACGAGGCCGGAGTCGAGCGCCTCAACGCCCGCGATGTGGTCGAGGCCTCCAACCGCGCCTACCTCGAGGGCTACGGCAAACATTGGCGCCTGATGGAAGCGTGGTCGGTGGCCGCCGCTGTTGACCCCGAGATCGGCGGGCTACTCGAGGAGCTGATTCACTTCAACATCGAGCGAACCGAACGCTCACTGTTGCGGCTCCAGCAGCGCGGCGACATCTCGACAGACATCGATCCCCACTACGCCGCGCGCGCTCTCAACGCCATGGTGATGCAGTTCTCCATCCGTATCTTCCGCGACAACCCAGAGGGTGTCGACATCGACACCGCGGTACGCACCATCACCAACATCTGGTGTCAGGGCATTGGGCTCGGCGAGGATGCCCCGGCGTTCGACGCCACACACCCCTGACCGAGATTCACCCCGCGCTCCCCCACCGATAACCACCGCCGCGCCCTGGTGCTCCAGCCGACCGCCCGGGGCTTGTCTGCGCCCGCATCCGCGTCCACATCCGCAGACTTGATATTGACATCAATGTCATATTCTCGCTAGATTTCATGTGCCCGCCGTCACATAGCGGTGGCACTGGCGAGAGGACTCCGACATGACAACCGTCGCGATCACCGGACAGGGCGTGATCTCCAGCCTCGGCCTGACCATCCCCGACTTCTGCGCCGGTCTGGACAAAGCCACCGTGGCAGTCGAAGCCACGCCATGGTCGGCAGAGACCGGAGGTCATCTCTACTACTCCCCGGTCACCGGATTCGACCCGACTCACTGGCTCGATGAACGCACCGAACGCGGCAGCGACAGATTCGCCCAGTACGCCGTGGCCGCCGCCGCCGAGGCCGTCGCAGATTGCGGGATCGGCCAGCTCGACCCACTTCGCACCGCCGTGGTCATGGGTACCTCGATGGCGGGAGCAGCAACTCTCGCCGGAGCCCAAGAGGCTTATGACGCAGGCGGTTACGGCTCGGTACCCAAAAAGCTACAGATGATGGCGTGGCCCAACATGGCGGCCGGACACATCGCGCTGCGCTGGAATCTTCATGGCCCGTTGCTGACGATCTCAACCGCATGCGCATCGTCGCTGGACGCGATCGGTATTGCCGCACGCATGATCGCCAGCGGCCAGGCCGATGTGGCGATCGCCGGCGGAACCGACAACGGTGGCGTCAAGATCAGCAGCCTCGGCGCCGCCCGGTACGGCATGTCACCCACCGACATCGACAACCCGCACGAGATCTGCCGCCCATTCGACCGTAATCGCAAGGGGGTCATGGGAGGCGACGGTGCGGGCGTAGTGATCCTCGAGCGCGCCGAACACGCCCGCGCTCGCGGTGCCCGCATCGACGGAATCGTCCGCGGTTATGGTTCGCTGTCCGACGGCTATCACCCCTCCTCCCCCGATCCGTCTGCGCGCTGGGAAATAGCGGCAATGCAGGCGGCCCAAACCGATGCCGGGCTCCACCCCGGCGAGATCGGCGCGGTCGTGGCACACGGCACTGGAACGCCTGTCGGCGACGCCGCCGAGATCTTGGCCATCAACACCGTTTTCGGCGAGTCAGTGTGTGCCACATCCATCAAAGGTCATGTCGGGCATACGGCCGGGGCAGCCGGAGTGATGGGCGTCATCACCGGTCTGCACACCCTCGCGACCCGAGCCCTCCCGCCGACCGCCTCGACCACCGATCTCGAACCCGACATCCAGTTTCGTGTTCCGCTCGGCTCCCCGGGCTCAGTCGATCTCGACGCCTTTCAGGTGAATGCCTTCGGCTTCGCCGGCCAAAACGCCTCGCTGGTCATCAGCCGAGACTGAAGAACTCGGCGACACCCACCGAAAGGACCACTCATGCCCGGATTTGCGTTCACCGACAACCTCGGCGCGATCACCGACTTCGGACTCCACTTCCGCCCCGACGAGCCGGCACTGATCCAACACGACCGTACCTTCACCTATCGTGAACTCGACGAGCGAATCAATCGGGTGGCGTGCGGGCTTCTCGCCGCCGGGATTCACGCCGGCGACCGAGTACTCATCTTGTGGGAGAACGATATCCGGTTTGTCGAGGCCACCTTGGGAACAATCCGTGCCGGTGCCGTTGCCGTCCCGGTGAATCCCAACCTCACCGAAGCGATGCACCGAATGCATCTCAACGACAGCGGCGCCGTCGCCGTCCTTGCCGGCACCACCGCCGCAGCCCACGCCGCATGTTTTGCCGACGATGAACGCGCAATACTGGCGGTCACGGCGGATGGATCTCAATCACACATGGTCGAACACGAGGCATGGCTGGCGTCGTCGCCGGCCCAGCGACCCGAGATGAGTTCACACCCTGAGGAACTGGCCTGGGCGCCCTACACCTCCGGGACCACCGGCACCCCCAAAGGTGTCAAACTTGCCCACCAGATGCTGTTGCGCGATGCCCAACTACTCAGTCAGAACTGCTATCTCAATCCCTCGGATCGAGTCGTCCTGGCAGCCCCGCTGTTCCATATGAACGCCGCAGCATGTGGGATTCTGCCGATGCTCTTTGTCGGCGGTTCTGTGTATATCCTGCCCTCCTTCGAGCCCGCTACCGTGCTGCGCACCTTTGCCGAACAGCGAGCCACTTACTCGTTGGGGGTTCCGGCGATGTTCAAACTCATGTTGTCCCAGCCTGATTCGGAACTCGCACGCGACTACAGCGCCTTGCGATTGATCTGCTGCGGCTCGGCTCCGATGCCACCGAGCCTGATCGACCGGCTCACCGAGGTCTTCCCCAATGCGCGTTTCGTGGAGGGCTATGGGCTCACCGAATGTGGCCCTGCCGCGACGATGAACCCCCTCATCGGTCCTCGCCGAAACGGAAGCATCGGCCGGCCACTGCCTGGATTCGAGGCCCGGATCGTCGACTACGACGGGGAAGAGGTAGCCCCCGGCAACACCGGCGAACTGTGGTTGCGCAGCCCGCTGTGTACCACGCTGGGTTACCTGGGACGGCCCGATGAGGATGCCCGTAAACGCAAGGCCGACGGCTGGTTCGCCACCGGCGACCTGGCCGTGAGTGATGAAGACGGCTGGCTCTACTTTCGGGGGCGCGCCGATGATCGCATGAATGTCGGTGGCGAAAACGTGTATCCGGCCGAGGTCGAGGCGATCCTGACCCGGCATCCACAGGTACGCGATGTCGCGGTTGTCGCCCTGCCTCATGACACCAAAGGGCAGGTGCCAGTTGCCTTCATCGTTCGTGAGACCGGGTCCGACCTGGATGAGGTGAGCCTCCGCGAGTTTTTCTTTACCGAAGGTCCTGCATACGCGCACCCGCGGCGGATTCACTTTCTCGACTCACTACCGTTGTCGCCCACCGGCAAGACGGACCGCCGCTCACTGACACGACAAGCCAGGGACACCACACCGGCCGAGATCTCCGGAGGACCACGATGACCCAACCCCTCGTATCCAACCCGTCGACCGATATCGTCGTCGACGATTGGGAACCGGGCATTCGCCGGATCACCATCAACCGAGCTCCTCTGCGCAATGCCTACCGAACCCAGACTGCTATCGAAATAACTTCGGCAATAGCGCAATTCACCGCCGATGACACCGCACGGGTACTCATCATCACCGGTGCGGGCGGGGCCTTCTGTGCCGGCGGGGATCTCACAAGCACGTATGAGACCGAGCACGCCGCGGCCGTCGAGTTCGGGCATGGGGTGGTGATTCGAGAAGGTATGCACTCGGTGATCCGAGCCCTGGCGATCTGCGAGAAGCCGGTCATCGCCATGATCAGCGGCCCTGCAGTTGCCGGCGGTCTGGCCCTGGCGCTGGCGTGCGATATCCGCATCGCCGATGCCACCGCCCGACTCGGCGACACCTCCGGCCGCGTGGGCCTGCTCCCCGATGAGGGGGGAGCATGGTTGTTCAGTCACGCCATGGGCACCGACCAGGCACTAAAGATGCTGTGGGGCAACGAGATCTACGATGCACAACAGGCACTCGAGCTGGGGTTGCTCACCGAGGTCGTCGACGACGCCGCGAGCGCCACCCTCGCACTCGCCCGCAAGTTCGCGGCCACCGCACCACTGACTACCCGAATCGTCAAGCGGTTGGTGCGCAACGCCGGCGTGCAGACTCTTGATCAATCGCTGCGCGAAGCCGAGTATGCCGTGGAGATCATCAATCACACCGCCGACGTGGCCGAGGGCATCAGTGCCTTTGTCGGCAAACGTACTCCCAAGTTCAGTGGGCGCTGAGAGATGAGCACCGACGTACCGCCGACAATTGATGAGACTCGATACGCCGCCCCCATGACAGGACCACTATCCGGGGTATCGATCCTCGACATGTCTCGACTGGCACCCGGCCCCTATGCGACGATGCTGCTCGCCGATCTCGGCGCCGAGGTGACCGTCGTGGGCGGCGGTCGGGCAGGGCTACCACTGGATGCGGTGTCCCGGGGCAAGCGGTTTATCTCGTTGGATCTCAAATCTACTGCTGGCCAACAGGCATTGCATCGGCTGGCCGCCGAATCCGATGTCTTTGTCGAGAGCTTTCGCCCCGGTGTCGCCGCAAGACTCGGGGCAGGCTATGACGATCTGCGCGGTATCAGACCCGACCTGATCTACTGTTCCCTGACCGGATACGGCCAGGACGGACCAATGCGGAACGCGGCCGGCCACGACATCAATTACCTTGCGATGAGCGGAATGTTGGCAATGTTGGGGCCCACCGATGGTCCGCCGAGCATCCCACTGAACCTGGTGGCAGACTTCGCCGGAGGCTCTCTCGTGGCGGCAATGGCCATCGTTGCCGCGCTCTTCGAGCGCACCCGCTCCGGGGCCGGCCAATACCTCGATGTGGCGATGGTGGACGGGGCAGTGTCGCTGATGTCCATGCACCGCCAGATGTGGGGAACCTCGGCCGCCCCCAGCCGCGGGGAGAGCGTATTAGCCGGAGCCGCACCGTTTTACCGGTGTTATGAAACCTCCGACGGCCGATACATGGCCGTCGGCGCGCTGGAACCGCAATTCTTTGCAGCACTGTGGTCAACGCTCGGGCTCGGTGCGGTGCCACCCCAGTATCCACGCACCGCCTGGCCACGGATCGCGGCCGACCTCACCGCGGTATTCGCCTCGCGCACCCGTGCGGAATGGACCGAGGTCTTCGCCGGAGTGGATGCTTGTGTCTCCCCGGTCCTCGACCCCGACGAGGTGTCCGCCGATTCTCATATCCGGTACCGGCACAGCTTCACCTATGACTCTGCTGCTCCGGCGATCCCCCGGCTCTCGCGTACTCCCGCGCGAGCCGGTGCCACTGATCGCACCGACCAGACTGAGGCTGTGTTGTCGGGAGCAGGCATGACAGCAGAACAGATCTCGGCCGCGCACGACACCACCGAACCGACCGGGCTGACCGGCTGGCCGGATATGTGAAGCCCCGCCATGTCTACGCCACCGATCACGCGCCGTCTGCGGCGCCCCAACTCATCAGGAGACAGTAATGAACGAAGTGACGCTCGCCAGGAGCGGCGCAATCGCCACGGTGACCCTCAACCGTCCCGAGGCGATGAACGCGATGAACGACGCCCTCCTCGACCAGCTCGTGGAAACCCTTGAGTCGCTGGACGGCGACGAGTCAACCCGGGTCGTCGTCATCCGCGGGGCAGGCCGCGCCTTCTGCGCGGGTGGTGATCTCACCGTTGATCACACCGGGCTCACCCCTGCGGTGGCCGAAAGCCGTCTGCGCGCGCACGTCCGGGCGGCAGAGATCCTGCGCGCAGGTCACATGGTGAGTATCGCTGCGGTCGACGGCGCGGCCGCAGGTGCGGGCTTTGCACTCGCCGCCGCTTGCGATCTCCGGGTGATCTCCGAATCGGCGGTCTTTCGCGCCGCATTTCTCACCGCGGCCATGAGCGGTGACTTCGGGTTGTCATGGTCGTTGACCCGACTCATCGGGTCGGCCCGCGCCCATGAAGTCTTGTTGCTCAACGAGAGAGTCACCGCCGCTCGGGCCGTCGAGATCGGCCTGGCATCGCAGAGCGTCGTCGCCGCAGAGTTCGAGTCGCACCTCGACGCCATGGCCCAGCGATTGGCCGCCGGCCCGCCTCTTGCCCTCGCCGCGATCAAAGCCAACCTCAATGACGCCACAGAACTCTCCTTCACCGAATGCCTTCGCACAGAATGCCGTCGACATGTGGCGACCGGCCTCAGCGCCGATGCCACCGAGGCCGGCCACGCATTCTTGGAGAAGCGTCAACCCCGGTTCGTCGGCCGCTGACGAGCCCGCAACTACACCTCCACCACTCAATTACACCTCCACCACTCAATGATCAGGAGAATCCATGTCTGAAAACACTTCTCAGGTGGCCATGGTCACCGGAGCCGCCCGCGGCATCGGAGCAGCAGTAGCCGCCCGCCTACTCGCCGACGGCATGGCTGTGGCATTGCTCGACAACGATGCCTCCGAACTCGAGCCAACCGCCAAAAGGCTGTCGAATAAGGGCACGGTGCACCACGTGGTGACCGACGTCCGCGATCCCGATGCCGTTGCCGCAGCAGCGGAATCGACGAAGCAGACCCTTGGGGACCCCACCGTCCTGGTCAACGATGCCGGATACATCCGCGATAACCTCTTTCACAAGATGACACTGCAGGATTGGGATGACGTGATGAACGTGCACCTGCGCGCGGCCTTCATCACGACTCAGGCGGTTCAGCCGTTCATGGCGGCCGCCGGCGCCGGCCGCATCGTCAACATCTCCTCGGTCGCCGCGTTGGGCAACCGTGGGCAGAGCAACTACAGCGCAGCCAAGGCCGGTATCCAAGGGTTCACCAGGACGCTGGCCGTCGAGTTGGGTCGATTCGGGATCACCGCGAATGCCATCGCTCCCGGCTTTGTCGACACGGCGATGACCCGAGCGACTGCCGCACGCATGCGGATGGAGTTCGATGATCTCGTGGCCACGGCGTCCAAGCAGATCCCGCTCGGTCGGGTCGGCCAGCCCGAGGATATTGCTGGAGTCGCCTCCTTCTTGGCCGGGCCGGATTCGGCCTATGTCACCGGCCAGGTCATCTACGCCACCGGCGGGCCCACGGTCTGACCTGAACACATCGGTTTCGAGGGCGATCCGGTCTTGCCAGATTCATAGGCGTATCTCGTTACCCTCAACGTCGGCCAGCACCCACGCATTCGGGCGCAAACTCGTCGCTCACGAGGTGCCAACCGGCCGCGATCACCGCAGCCATCCGCTCGGCGACCGCATCATGGGAAACCCATGGGCCGACGTGGGTGCGGCTGCGTTGCGGTCGCTCGGTGTCCATCTGTTGAAACCCACACCGTCGGCAGGATGCCGTCGGGGTCCTCGAGGTCGGCCGTGGTGTTCGGGCCCGTCACGTAGGCCGGCGCCGCCCGCCAGAAGGGTGCGAGCGGCGATGTCGAGTGCGGCGAGGTCGATGTCGACGCGCCCGAACGGGCAGGGGTGCCTGCAAGCGTGAGCTCGGCGGCGATCGCCGCGATCGTATTGGCCGGGGCGACGTCGACCCTGGTGATGCGGCGATTGCTGTGCGTGCTCAGACGAATGTGCACTGAGCCGTATCGCAGGTCGATGTCGGGATGGTGATCGGCCCGCTCGGAGGCATCGATGATGCGGACGACAAAGGTGCCAACGGTGACCATGTTCCCGGTGCGGAATGACGCATGAGCGGCGTCGGCCATCACGCGCCAGGGGTCGCCGAGCTGCTCAGTGGCTTCGGCAGCGGTTACCGGCTACGTGGAGCGGTCACGATCCGACGATACGACCTTGCATCGCCGACCGAGGCCCGGCCGGTTTTGGCTCCCCGAAGCCCACTCGCTACACTCGTGGGCGCTGCCTCGCGCAGCACGCCGCCCTAGCTCAGTCGGTAGAGCAATTCACTCGTAATGAATAGGTCAGGGGTTCGATTCCCCTGGGCGGCTCCACGAGAACACGCAGTTGACGGCCGTCTTCGAGCGTGACCGCATCGCTGGTTCCGGCACGTCAGCAGGACCAACCGCCACCCGACCGACGTCGGGTGGCACCGGTGCGGGCGATATCGGAGACCAAGTTGACGAACGTCGCGGCGGCGGCACACACCACCGCGAGGTCGACGGCCAGGCAGCACGACCGCGACCGCCTGAGCACCGCGAAGTCCACAACCGACCGGGCCGCAACCGGAGACATTCGTGTGGTGGCCGCGACTCGACATACGGACGTAGCGGACATGGAAGCGCTCGTCACGGGTAACCTCTAGCGGTGTCCATGACAGCCGAACACCTCGAAGTTGCGGAGTCGACGTGATCCTGCCGATGATCCTGGCCCTGGTTGCCGCGCTGCTGTTCGCCCTGGCGTCGGTGCTGCAGGCGAAGGGTACCCAGGGATTGCCGGACGAGGGCGCCACCGGCGCAGGATTTCTCGTCACCCTCGCCCGCCGCAAGACCTGGCTACTCGGAATCAGTGCCGACGTTCTGGGGTTCGGGGTGCAGGCGTGGGCATTGGCGGTGGGCAGTCTCATGCTGGTTCAGCCACTGTTGGTGAGCACCTTGCTGTTTGCACTACCCCTGGCCGCGATCACCGAACACCGCAAACTGCTTGCCCGCGAATGGTTCTGGGCGGCAATACTCTTCGCCTCGCTGGTGGTGTTCATGGTGTTGGGGCAGCCGATGCACGGCATCGAGGATCCCACGTTCAGTGCGTGGATCATCCCGATCGTCATCATCGTCCCGCTGGTCGCGGCGTGTGTCGGAGTCGGCTCTCGACTGCCGCACGGCACCTGGCGGTCGTTGACCCTGGCGATCGCAGCCGGTGTGCTGCTGGGGGTTTCGGCACCGCTGACCAAGACCACCATCGCCGAGTTCGGTCACGGCATCGTGACCGGGTTGACGAGTTGGGAGTTCTGGGCGATGGCGGTGACGGCCACCCTCGGAACTCTGTGGCAGCAGTCCAGTTACCAGGCCGGCGACGTGCAGACCAGCCTGCCCGCGGTGACCGTGCTCAAACCGGTTGTCGCAATGGCGTTGGGCCTCACCATCTACCAGGAAAGCCTGCGGGTCGGGCACGCCGGTGACATCGTCGTGATCGTCGCACTCGCCATGATGTTGGCGTCGACCATCATGCTGGGTCGGCTCTCGGCACCCGATGACGCTGCACCCGACGCAGCCACCGCCGCAACCGATTCCGGAGGGCTCCAGTCGAACGGCACGCTGGGCGAACCCCAGACCGACTGATCCGGGATGCGCCGAGGAAGTTTGGACAAGACCGGGGGATTTCTGTAATCCACCCCGGCCTCTGGTTCAACAAGCGAGTTACAGCATCGCGTGAACGTGGTGACGAGAGTATCAGGTCGCCGAGCGTGAACGCCAATCGATTATCCTGAACGCGATGGAACCGGAGGCCCGACAGTCGCCGATCGACTGGTTGACGAACGCCGGAAAATGCTGTAACACAACGATTTTGGCCGGAGCGACTTTGCCTCGCCGCCGCGACGAGGTCGCTCCCCCGTTCCATCCGCGACGGAACTCACGCACCAGAACGTTCCACACGGTGTAGACCACGAAGGCGATCGCGCGAAGACCAATCCACTCCCCACGGCATCCCAGAAACCCTGGTCACCACGTCGCCGCCAGGATCGTCGTGATGACGAACAGGATCAGTGCGGCTTCGGTGTTCTTGCGGATTCCCCCGAGCGTCGGCGGGCTGTCCGTCGCTCGTAGGACACGCCGATGCCCGGGGACGGCACTGGCCCCCGGGCATCGGCGTGCATGCGGTCTGCGCCGACCTCAGGCCGCCGGCGTGACCGCGGGACTCGACGCCGGATCGGCAGATGTCTCGTCTGCCGACGTGTCGTCTTCGGACGATGCGTCACCGGCGGTCGGTTCCTCGGGTGCGGCATCTTCGGTTTCCGACTGCGGGGCCGGATTCGGCGGGTCGATCGTGTCATCGTCGTCGTCGCTGTCCACGACAACCGGCGCGGGGGCGTCATCCTCGACCGGTGACTGGTCCTCATCGGCTCCACCACCGGTCTCGGTGCCCGTCTGCACACCCCCGCCCGTGCCGCCACCGCCGGTGGATCCGCCGTCGGTGGATCCGCCGTCGCCCGACCCGCCGTCGCCTGATTCATCCACAACCGCGGCGGGATCGATCGACGGGTCGTCCTCCGTGGACACACTCATCAGGGTCGGCTGGGCGGCACGCAGCGACTGCGTCGACACCGTGGTGCTCGCCAACGTCGACGAGCCCAGACCCGACAGCCAGTCACCGGTGTTGAAGGCGGGGATGTCGAAGAGGTCCAGCACATTGAAGGCCGGGACGTCGAAGGTGGGGATCAGCTGGAGCGCCGAGGACGGCGTGCCGAAGGAGAACGTCGGGAGGCTGAGGTAGTTGACGAAGTCCACGCCCAAGCCAAGAGGATCACCATGTGCTTTGAAAGCCCCGGGGAAGAGCACCAGCGACGACCCCAACCATCCGATGGTCACAGGCCCGGTGTAGCCATAGCTGCTTGTCAGTGCGACGCCTGAGCCCGCACCGTTCAACGTCAGGCGCGCGAAGTCCTTGGTCAGGTAAATCGGTTCTCCTGTCAGGGCATTGAGCACAATTTGCGTGAGCTGATCCGTGTCGGTGAGCAGACTGAGCGCCGACAGTGGATTGGTGAGCGCAAGTTCCACTCGACCGTCCGGTTTGTCATACCGAAGGTCCACCGTCGCAGCGATATTGGCGCATGATCCGGCGGTCGACGAGTTCGCTACCGCGAGACCGCCGAAGCAGAAGATGACGTCCTCGGGGAGGAGGGATTCGATTCCCGTGATGATCAGGGGCCCTACACCCGGCACGCCATTGATCGCATCGATCACGTCTTGAGGAAGGTAGTTCTCGAGGTCGTTGACACCTGCGGTGGCGGCGGCCAGACCGAGGATTGCTAGAGCGAACGTGGTGTTGTCACCACCGAGCGCCGCGCCCGCCGCCAAGCCCGGAAGGATCGCTATTGTCGTCGAGTTGCCAAGTCGCGAATCGTAGTACTCCAGGATGTCGTCGACGCCCACGCCTAGCACTGAAAGCGCAGCTTGAACTGACAGTGGCAGACTATCGAACCCATCTTCAATGAGATCCCTAACCTCACCCGCCGGATCCAACGACACGCCACCCAGCGCGCTCGTCGACTCGATCCCCAGCTGCGCGATGATCTGGTTCAGCAAGGCCGTCGTCTGGTCGTGAATGCTCGCCAACCCGCTCGTGACCTGAGGGTTCGCCGCCTGCGCCTGCCCATCCCCGAACGCCAGTCCGGCGGTCAGGGCAGCTGAGGCGGTCAGTGCGGCGGCGCCGACGGCGGCGCGGCGGGTGAAGGGTTCGCGAACGAGACTGTGTCGTCCCATGGGTGCAGGCTCCTTGTGTCGTGTCCGGTGGAGAAGGAGCCCCCCGCTTCCCCGGCAGTGCGCCACGAAGGCTAATCCAGACAAACCACGCAGATCTGCCTAATCGCTGATTTTCTCTCAGGTTCGTACACGTGAACGAAAGAGATCAAAGAGACTGCGCGAGTGACGGTGACGGCAGCGTTCTCAGCCCGGGAGGCCGTTGCGTATTCAGGATTGTCTCAGTCGCTTCTCAGCAATGGGTCGGCGGTGCCGGTGATGGTTGGGGGTGGCCGGTTCGTGGGTTCCAGCGTCTCATCCACTACGCCGCGCGGTGAAGGATGGGTGGAAGACGTTATCGCTCAGCGTGATTCCCGGGAATCAGCCGCGCGGTATCAACTCGACGATCGCGATCGGCCGACTCGTCTTGGCCTGATACTGCGCGTACCGACCACCGTTCACCTTGTCGGCGATCTCCCAGCGCAATGCGTAGTCGGGGTCGTCGGGATAGGTGGCGCGGGCGGTCACCGGAATATGCTTGCGACCCACCTGGATCTCCACGTCGGGGATGGCCTTGAGGTTGGCCAGCCATGCCGGCGGACGCGGCGATCCGCCGTTGGACGCGACGACGAGGTAGGCCTGCCCGTCCCGGGCGTAGGTGAGGGCGGTGGTGCGGGGTTGACCGGTCTTGCGTCCGGTCATGTGCAGGAGCAGCGTCGGATTGCCGAACAACAGCCGATGCCCGATCAGGCCACCGGAGTGCTCGTAGATCCACTGGTGCGCGTGCAACGCACGCACGAAGAGACTGGCCACGACAGGGCCCTACGCGGACGAGCCGCCGCCCTCGGTGTCATCGGAGGCCGGATCGTCGGAGGGAGCGTCACCAGAAGATGGGGCATCAGAGACGGACGCTGCGCTGTCGTCCGACGTCTCGTCGGCGAGCGGGTCGTAGCCGGGGACGCCTTCGAGCACGGTGAGTTCGTTGTCGATCGCCGCGCCGAGCGCCTTGGCGTCCTCTTTGATCTTGTTGATGAAGTCCGACATGCTCACTCCTCGCCGACCGCGGCACCGGTTTCTCCGGCCGATACTCGCCGTCCAGGGTACAAGAGCCGGCGGCCGCGGCCCCGGGAGATGCCCGTGGGCGCGGCCGCCGCCGGTCAGGCCCGCTTGAGGTCGGGGTTCTCCGCGTAGACCTCCTTGATCAGCGACATGTCGAAGATCTGGTCGGCGGTGAGGGTGTAGCCCGCCTTGGCCAGCGCCTCGATGTTCTGGTCGATGAGCGCGTCGGTCATGGTCAGCAGGCCGTTTGCCTTGGTGTCGGCGGAGACGACGAGACCGTTCTGTGCGGTGGCCTCCTTGGTCTGCTCGGCCTCGTCGAGTCCGAGGTCCTTGCCGTACTTGGTGACGGCGAGTTTCGCCGATCCGGCCGGGTCGGCGACGGCGTCGTACCAGCCCGCGATGTCGGCCTTGAGGAAGGCCTTCACCTTGTCGCGTTCGTTGTCGATGGTTTCCTGCCGGACCACCAGCGTCTCGGCCACCAGCGGCAGGTTGAAATCGGCGAACAGGAAGTTGGTATTGGCAAAACCGGACTCCGCCAACGTGATCGGCTCGTTGGTGACGTAGGCGACCCATCCGTCGACCTCACCCTTGGTCAGCGGCGTCGGGTCGTACTGGACGGTGATCTTCTGGACGTCGGCCTCGGTCATCCCGTTGGCGGTGAGCAGCGCCTTGAAGACGTTCTCGTTGGATGCCTGCACACCGATCTTCTTGCCGGCCATCTGCTGTGGCGTGGTGATCGGCGCGCCGGCCGAGGAGACGATGCAGAAGGGGTTCTTCTGGAAGGTCGCCGCGACGGTCTTGAGGGCGGCGCCCTGCAGGATGACCGGCGCGGTGAGCTGCGGGGCGGTCATCCCGATCCACACCTTGTTCGACGTCAGGCCGGTCTCCACGCCGGTTCCGGCGCCGCCGCCGGTGAGCAGTTCGGGGGTGCCGAGTCCTGCCTGTTCGAAGTACCCCTTCTCCAAAGCCCAGTATTCACCGGCGAATTCGATGTTCTTCTGCCAGGAGAGTTGCACCTTGGGGTTGGTCGACGAGGCGCCCCCGGTGTCGGAACTGCCGCTGCTGCAGGCCGAGAGGGCCCCTGTGACACCCAGTGCCCCGGCCGCACCGCCCGCCATCAGGGAGTAGCGCAGGAACGATCGGCGATCGAAACCCCGGGCGGGCGTGTGGTGTTGTGTCATTGTTCCTTCTCCCCTCCCGGCGGACGTCGGTGATCCGCCGAGTATTCTCCGGTTGTCTGTTCTCCGGTGTCAGCGAGAGCGCCGTTGCCCTGCATGGTTTTTCGTATCGCCCACCGTCGTGGTCATCTCAGGCCGGCGTCATTCCCATCTGGCTCAGCACGACGGTCTCGATCACGCCGACGATGGCGTAGATGACGATCGACGACACCGTGATCACCAGCACCGAGGCCCACAGTTCATCGTAAGCCGCGGCCGGAAGTGCTTGCTGCAGAGTTGCTCCCAGCCCCTTATTGGTGGCCAGCCACTCGGCGACGGTGGCACCGATGATGGCACCGGGCACCGACACCTTGGCAGCGCTGAACAGCGACGGCACCGCCGACGGGATCGCCGAGACGCGCAACGCGGTCCAGCGACCTCCGCCGTAGACGGCCACCACGTCGTCGAGGTGTTTGGGAGCGGCGGCCAATCCGGTCATGATCATCACCAGGGCGGGGAAGAACACCACGATTCCGCCCATCACCGCCACCACCGCCACACCGCGTCCGACGATCATGGTGATCAGTGGGGTCATCGCGACGAGGGGCACCGACCGCAGCAGCATCGCGATCGGCATGAAGGTCTGCGCCGCGGGCCGCGACACCACGAACACCGCGGCCACCACCAGCGCCGCGATCATTCCGGTGACGAATCCGATTGCGGAGTCCTGCAACGTGATCCAGAGGTTATCGGTGATCTGTTGGCGGTTCTGCCCGGCGTCGGGATCAGTGAACAGGTAGGCGAGAACGTCACTCGGGGTGCGGCCGATGATCGGCCCGATGTCGGGGAAGGCGAGCAGGAACAGCCACCAGATCACCAGGATCAGCACGAACGACAGGACCAGCGATCCGAGGAACTTCGCGATCGTCCACAGACTCGATGCGCCGACACTCATCGCGTCACCGCCGTCCCGGTGGACCACCGGGTGACGAATCGCGCGATCACCGCGATGATCGCGTACCCGATGCCTGCGACCACGCCGCACAGCAGCGCGATCGCCCACACCTGTGGGATGTCACCGGCCTGCTGGGCGATGATCATCGCGGGCCCGGCACCCTGCTCGGGCATCGCCAGGAACTCGCCGAGAACCGCACCCAGCACCGCCGCGGGTGCCGAGATCTTGAGCGCGGCAAGCGTATTGGGAAGGGCGGCCACGGACCGCACGAACCATAGCTGGGCGAATCGTCCGCCCCCGTACACCCGTACGAGGTCGAGGCTGCCCCGGTGCGGTGACCGCAGGCCGGACAGCGTGCCGATCATGGTGGTGAAGAACACCGAGATCGCGGCGAGGAACACGATCATCGTCTGCACCTCGGCGAAGGCCACCTGGATGATCGGCGCGACCGCGATGATCGGCGTGCAGTAGGAGATGATGGCCAGCTGTGTCGCGAGCCCCTCGACGGGCGGGATGATGATCACCAACAACGCCAATGCGATGGCCAGCCCGTTGCCCCACAGGAATCCGCGGAAGGCCAGCGAGATGGTGGCCGAGAAGTTGTCGACGTAGAACTGCAGTCCCCGATCCCCGATGGCGGCCAGGACCGCCCAGGGCGTCGGGATGGTGCCGTTGAACCATTCGAGGGCACCGGCGAGCCACCAGAGGCCGATGAGTCCGACGATCCCGATGGCACCGGCGGCCCACCGGTCGGGTGCCAGCCGACCCCAGCGGCCGGTCGCGGCCTGCCCGACGACCGCGCTACTCATGCGCGGCCCCTGCGGTTATGGCGGTCTCGCCGGCACCGGTGTCACCGCCGGCGGGCTTGGCCCCAAACAACAGACCGGACAAATGGTCGTGCAGCGCATGGAATTCGGGGGTGCGCATCATCTCGGGGGTGCGTGGGCGCGGCAGGTCGATCGGCACCATCTCGATCACCCGACCGGGCCGCGGACTCATCACCGCGACGACGTCGGACAGGAAGACCGCCTCGGCGATACCGTGGGTGACCATCAGCGTGGTGGCCGGCTTCTCCGTCCAGATCCGCAGCAGTTCGATATTGAGACGCTGACGGGTCATGTCGTCGAGCGCACCGAACGGTTCGTCGAGCAGAAGCGCGGTCGGGCGCACCACCAGGGCGCGCGCGATGGACACACGCTGACGCATCCCGCCCGACAGCATCGCCGGTTTGGCCTTCTCGAATCCGGTGAGACCGACGAGCTCGATCAGGTCGGCCACCAGCGCGTCGTCCTTGGGCATCCGGCCCACCTGCAGCGGCAGTTTGATGTTGGATTCGACCGATCGCCACGGCAGCAGGGCGGAATCCTGGAAGGCGATCCCGAGCTGATGGTTGCGTTGCAGCTCCGACGGCGACTGACCGTTCATCAGGACGGTGCCGGTGGTGGCGTCGTCGAGTCCGGCGAGGATGCGCAGCACCGTCGATTTGCCGCACCCCGACGGTCCGAGCAGCGACAGGAACGCCCCCTCGGAGGTCTGCAGGGACATCTCAGACAATGCGGTGACCGAACTCGATCCGCGGATCGAGCGGGTGGCGAATGTCTTCGTCAGACCGGTGATGTCGAGACCGGTACCGAGTGGACGCGCCGGAACTGGGGCCATGCGAGGCCACGCTAGAAGGTCGGTATTGCCCCTTTATTACCGTTGAGTAACCCGAGGCGCTTCGCGGTGAACATCGCGATGCCCGAGCGACACCGACTACCGCGGCACCGGACTGCGCATCGCGAGCCCGATCCGGGCGACCATCGCGTCCACCGCGAACTTCGGTTTGACGTTGACCTCCAACGCTTCCCGGCAGTCCAGCACGGCCTCCACGCAGCGCAGCAGCTGTTCGGGGCTCGCATAGGCGGCCAACGGCCGGGTGATGTCGTCGGTCTTGTCCGGGTGCATCGCGGTCACCCCGGCGCCCATGGAGATCACCAGCGCATCCCGGTAGAGCGCCGCGAGGTCGACCAGCGCACGGTCGAGGACGTCGCGCCCCACCCGGGTGGCCCGTGACTTCTGCCGCTTCTCCAGCTCCTTGAGCGCACCCGCGCTGCCGCGCGGGGCCCGGGCGGTCCCCTTGCCGGTGCCACCGGCACCCAATGCGGTCTTGAGTTCGTCGGTCTCGGCCTCGTCGAGTTCGGCGCTGATCGCCTTGGCCGCCGTCTCCGCCGACCGGACGAGGTCCTCGGCGGCCTTGTAGGCCGTCGCGTCCCGGGTGGCCGCACGGGCGATCCCCAACGCCGACTCGCGTTGCGCACGCGCGTCGGCGTCGGTGGCGAGCCGCTTCGCGCGGCCGATGTGACCGCCGCACACCGCGGCCGCCCACGACGCGGCCGGCGGGTCGATGCCGTCACGGTCGATGAGGACCCGTTCGATATCGGCGGTCGACGGCGTCGCAAGCGGCACGTGCCGGCAGCGCGAGCGCAGGGTCACCGAGATGTCCTCGGGATCGACCGACGGCGCACACAGCAGGAACACCGTCCGCGACGGCGGCTCCTCGACCACCTTCAGCAGGGCGTTGGCGGCCTGCTCGGTGAGCCGGTCGGCGTCCTCGACGATGACGATCTGCCAACGGCCGGTGCCCGGGCGCCGAGAGGCCACCTGAACGATCTCGCGCATCGAGTCCACCGACAGGCTCAACCCCTGCGGGACGATGTTGCGGACGTCGGCGTGGGTCTGGGCCATCACCGTCGTACACGCACGACATTCGCCGCAGCCGACGACGTCCGGATGCTGGCATTGCAGGGCGGCCGCGAAACACGTCGCGGCCACCGACCGGCCGCTGCCGGGCGGCCCGGTGAACAACCAGGCATGGGTCATCGACGCACGCGCACCCGCATTCAGGGCAGCGTCGGCGCCCGCGTCCGCCTCGTCCGAGAACATCGACACCGACCCCATCGCCGCCTCGTCGAGGCGGTTCGCCAGCCCGCGGGCAGCGCGCGCTGCGTCGGTCAGGTCGGCGACCACGGCCGACTGTCCGATCATGCGGTCAAAGACATTTGTCACAGCAGCCAGCCTAAACCGCAGCTGGGACAGTACTGTCCCGGCCAATCGCGTTTAACAATTGCAAGCAGCCAGCTACCGTGGTCGACGTGGTGCAACGTCGGTCATGGCTGTCCAAGGCCATTCACACGGGGAAATGGCTGGTCCACACCCCGTGGCCGATCCTTGCCCTCGACATGCTGCGCGCCAACCTCGTCGGCGCCCTGTTCACCTTCGCATTCCTGCGGTTCGGCATGCCGGCCAGCGACTCGTTCCGGCTCGACGAGATCACCGCCGTCAACCAGGCGATCTTCGCGGTGTACCTGGTGGTGGCGATGATCGTCGGGGCCCTGCTGAGCATCCAGTTGTCGCTGCCGGTGCTCATCTGGCATCGGCGACGCACCCGGTTGGACAACGAAGGGGCACGACGCCGCGCCCTCCAGCTGCCGATGCTGCTGTCGGCGGTGAACGTCGGCATGTGGTTGATCGGCGGCGTCCTGTTCACCGTGGTAAACCTCACCGTCTCGCGGCGCGATGCGTTCATCGTCGCGATGGCCAGTGTCATCGGCGCCCTGGTGACCTGCGTTCTGAGCTTCCTGCAGTTCGAGAAGGTGCTGCGCCCGATCACCGTCGCCGCGATGGCCAACAATCCCGACAACGCGATCGCCCCCGGCGTCACCACCCGCATCACCGTCTTCTGGGTGATCAGCGTCGTCGCCCCGACGGCCGTCATCGTCGGCCTGATCACGATGCAGCGACTGCACTTCATCGAGACCGATGCGACCGGGCTGCTCCGACCCATCCTGTGGATGGCGCTGGCCTCGCTGGCATTCAGTGTGCTCGCGATCTTCCGGGTGGTCGCGGCGATCAACGATCCGATCAAACAGTTGCGGCGCGCGCAGGCGAAGGTTTCCGCGGGCGACCTGAACGCCGCGGTGAAGATCTACGACGGCTCCGACCTCGGGCTGCTGCAGGCCGGGTTCAACGACATGGTCGCCGACCTGCGCGAACGGCAGCAATTGCGCAACCTGTTCGGCCGATACGTCGGCGAGGACGTGGCCCGCCGCGCCATCGAGACCGGTACCGAACTCGGAGGCGAGGAACGCTACGTCGGCGTCCTGTTCGTCGACATCGTCGGTTCGACCCGGCTGGCCGTCAACCGGCCACCTCGCGAGGTGGTCGACCTGCTCAACGAGTTCTTCCGGGTGGTGGTGGCCGTCGTCGGCCGCCACGGCGGGTTCGTCAACAAGTTCCAGGGTGATGCGGCGCTGGCCATCTTCGGTGCCCCGCTCGACCTCGAAGACTTCGCCGGCCGAGCGTTGGCGTCGGCGCGGGAACTGCGCGCCGAACTCTACGAGACCCTCGGCGACACCGACATCGGCATCGGGGTGTCGGCGGGCAAGGCGATCGCCGGCCACATCGGGTCGGAGCAGCGACTGGAGTACACGGTGATCGGCGACCCCGTCAATGAGGCCGCCCGGCTCACCGAACTCGCCAAGGATGAACCGGCCCGCGTGCTCGGTTCGGCGCGTGCGGTGTTCCTCGCCTCCCAGGGCGAGGCCGAGCACTGGGAGATCGGCGAGGGCGTCGAACTGCGCGGACGCGGTATCGAGACGCTGCTGGCGCGACCGCTCGTGGAGACGCCGCAGCAGTAGCGGCACGTGCAGCGATAAGGCCGGTCTGTTCCGGGCAGCCGGCTCGGTCAGCCGTCGGCCGGGGGCGTCTTCTGGGCGGCCGTCTTCTTGGCCGTCGTCTTTTTCGCCGTCGTTTTCTTGGCCGCCGTCTTTTTCGCAGCGGTCTTCTTGGCGGCGGTCTTCTTGGCCGGGGCCTTCTTCGCGGCGGCCTTCTTGGTGGTGCGCTTCTTGGCCGGACCGCGGGCGCGACGATCGGCGAGCAGCTCCATGGCACGTTCGACGGTGATGGTGCCGACCTCGTCGCCCTTGCGCAGGCTCGCGTTGGTCTCGCCGTCGGTGACGTACGGGCCGAAGCGGCCGTCCTTGATCACCATCGGCTTGCCGGACACCTCGTCGTTGCGCTCCAGATCACGCAGCGGCGGCGCGGCGGCCTGCCGACCGCGACGCTTGGGCTCGGCGTAGATCTTGAGTGCGTCCTCGAGGGTGACGGTGAAGAGCTGATCCTCGCTGGTCAGTGACCGCGAGTCGGTGCCCTTCTTCAGGTACGGCCCGTACCGGCCGTTCTGCGCGGTGATCTCGTCACCGGATTCCGGGTCGGTTCCGACCACCCGCGGCAGCGACAGCAGCTTCAGTGCATCCTCGAGCGTGACGGTGGCGACGTCCATCGTCTTGAACAGCGAGCCGGTCCGCGGCTTGGGGCCGGCGGCCTTCTTCGCGGTCTTGCGAGCCGTCTTCTTGGCGGCGGTCTTGGTGGCCGTGGTGGTCGAGGCGCCACCCCCGGTCGGGGTCTCGTCGAGCGGGACCACGTCGCCGTCGGCGGCACCACCGTCGCGGGGGGTCGGGCCGGCCGGGATGGTGGCCGGCGCGCCCGACGATCCCCCGTCACCGTCGTCCCCGTCGTCGTCGCTGGGCAGGATCTCGGTGACGTACGGGCCGAAACGTCCTTCCTTGACCACGATTTCGTGGCCGGAGGCCGGATCGACGCCGAGCACGCGACCCTCCTGCGGGGTCGAGAAGAGCTTCTCGGCCACCGCGAGGGTCAGTTCGTCGGGGGTCATGTCGGCGGGCAGATTGGCGCGCTGCAGATCCGGTTCGGCGTCGGGGCTTGCGGCGACATTGCGCTCGAGGTACGGCCCGAAGCGGCCCACCCGGACGTACACCGGACGTCCCTGCTCGTCGTCGAACAGCCGGATCGAGTTGACCTCGCGGGCGTCGATCTCCTCGAGGTTGACCCCGACGAGCTTCTTCAGCCCACCGTGCTTGGCGATCTCGGAGTTCGCGATTTCTGAATCATGTTGTCCCCCAGCCGCATCGTCACCGAAGTAGAACTCGGTGAGCCAGCGGGTGCGGTTCTCCTGACCGCTGGCGATCTGGTCCAGATCGTCCTCGAGGGAGGCGGTGAAGTCGTAGTCGACGAGACTCTCGAAGTAGGCCTCGAGCAGTCCGACCACCGCGAACGCGACCCAGGACGGAACCAGCGCGTTGCCCTTCTTGAGGACGTAACCGCGGTCCTGGATGGTGCCGATGATCGACGCGTACGTCGACGGCCGGCCGATGCCGAGTTCCTCGAGCACCTTGACCAGCGAGGCCTCGGTGTAGCGGGCCGGCGGGTTGGTGGTGTGCCCGTCGGCGGAGGGCTCGGTTGCGGTGAGCGCCTGACCTTCTCGCAGTTGCGGCAGCCGGTTCTCGGCGTCGTCGGCCTGGCCGCCGGCCTGATCGTCGACGGTTTCGACGTAAGCAGACAGGAAGCCCGGGAAGGTGATGGTACGGCCCGACGCCGCGAAGGTGGCGACCTCACCGCTGGTCGCGGTGCCGCTGATGCGCAGGCTCAGGGTGGTGCCCTTGGCGTCGGCCATCTGGCTGGCCACGGTGCGCTGCCAGATCAGTTCGTACAGACGGAATTCGTCGGTCTCGAGCTGCCCGGCGACCTGTCCGGGGGTCCGGAAACTCTCACCGGCCGGCCGGATCGCCTCGTGGGCTTCCTGGGCGTTCTTGACCTTTCGCGTGTACTGACGCGGAGTCGGATGAACGAAGTTGTCGCCGTACAGATCTCGTGCCTGTGCGCGGGCCGCGTTGATCGCCGACTCGCTGAGCGTGGTCGAGTCGGTACGCATGTAGGTGATGAAGCCGTTCTCGTACAACCGCTGCGCGATACGCATCGTGCGGTCGGAGGAGAAGCGCAGCTTGCGGCCGGCCTCCTGCTGCAGCGTCGAGGTCATGAACGGCGCATACGGACGACGCGTGTAGGGCTTTTCCTCGACGGAGGTGACCTGCATCGCCGCGTTGTCGAGGGCTGCGGCCAATGCGGTCGCACGCTGCTGGTCGAGGACAACCACACCGTCGGTCTTCTTCAGCACGCCCTTGGGGGTGAAGTCACGACCGGTGGCCACGCGGGCGTCGTCGACGGAGACCAGGCGCGCGGTGAAGGTGCGCGGGGTCGAGTCGGAGTCGGCACCGGTGTCCATGGTGGCGTCGATGTCCCAGTACTCCGCCGACACGAACGCCATCCGCTCACGTTCACGTTCGACGATGATGCGGGTGGCCACCGACTGCACGCGGCCCGCCGACAGCCTCGGCATGACCTTCTTCCACAGCACCGGGGACACCTCGTAGCCGTACAGGCGGTCGAGGATGCGGCGGGTCTCCTGCGCGTCGACGAGATCGATGTCGAGGTCGCGCGGGCTCTCGGCGGCGGCGCGGATCGCCGGTTCGGTGATCTCGTGGAAGACCATCCGCTTGACCGGGATCTTCGGCTTGAGCGTCTCGAGGAGATGCCAGGCGATCGCCTCCCCCTCGCGGTCACCGTCGGTGGCGAGGTAGAGCTCGTCGACGTCCTTCATCAGGGACTTGAGTTCGGTGACGGTCGATTTCTTGTCCGGCGAGACGACGTAGAGCGGCTCGAAGTTGTCGTCGACGTTGACGCCCAGGCGCGCCCACGGCTGACCCTTGTACTTCGCGGGCACGTCGGCCGCGCCGCGGGGCAGGTCGCGGATGTGACCGCGGGAGGACTCGACCACGTAGTTCGACCCGAGGTACCCGGCGATCTTGCGCGCCTTGGTGGGCGACTCGACGATCACGAGTCGTCGGATCGCCTTCCCGCTCGTGGGGGTCGTGGTGCTGGTCTCGGCCAACGCGGGTCCTTCGCTTTCGAACTGTTCGCTTCGGTGGGTGTCGCCGGCGGGTGTCGTCGGTGGGTGTCGCCATGGGGGCGGTCACCTGCACTGTAGAAGAAAACCGTTCTGGTATCCGTCAGTGGGGTTTGTACCTTATTAATAGCGTCAATTGCACATCCGAATTCCCGCAGGGGCACGTCGGACATTCCGAATGAACGGCCTTGGGGCCGAAAATCCGCTGGTCAGACTACATTGGGCGGTTCGGTCACACCGACGACGACGCGGCCGACATCGGCGCGATCCGTCACCGATCCGTGACCTGACCGGGGCAGTCAGTACGGGTCGCCGGGCCAGTCGCCGGCCGATGCCCCCGCGGGTCCGCGGCCGACGTATTCGGCCAGTCGGGCCAGCCGGCGGGGCCCCGACACCCGCAACGCCGGGGTGTTGATGCGGGTCCCGACCAGTGTCGGGGCGATACCGACCCGCATGAGCGCGGTGGCCAGTACCGCGTGGGAGTCCGGGCAGTGCGGGTCCAGTCCGAGCAGATACTGACCGTGATCACCGTGTCCGGTGGCCAGTGCCCAGAACCGCAGCGCCCGGGGTGAGGGAACCCAGCCGACCGGCATCGTCTTGACCGCCCCGGTCGACCACGCGCGGTGCAACACGTCGAGGTCGTGGCAAACCGAGGTGCGCGCGATCGGCGAGCCCTCGTCCGAAGTGATCGATTCGGCGTCGAGTCCGGTGCTGCGCATCTCCTCGACGATCGCGTCGGCACGCCAGTGCGCACCGACGACCACCGACACCCGGGTACCCGACCGCGTCGACGCCGTCTGGCCCCAACCGGCGAGCAGACCCGCGAGATCGGCCACCACCGGCTCATCGGTCTCGGCTGAGAAGAACGCCAACTGGCCCACACCACCGACATTACTGCCCGGACACGAAAAACCGCTCCCGGCCTGATATCAGGACGGGAGCGGTTTTTGAGAAGCCTGTTCGCGTCTCCGCGAGATCGGCTCAGACGGCGCGGACGCCCGTCGCCTGCGGGCCCTTGGTGCCCTGTCCGACCTCGAACTCAACGCGCTGGTTCTCTTCGAGGGTGCGGAAACCGGATCCCTGGATCTCGGAGTAGTGGACGAACACGTCGTCGGACCCCTCGTCAGGAGCGATGAAGCCGAAGCCCTTCTCCGCGTTGAACCACTTCACAGTTCCCTGTGCCATTACTGCATTCCTTTACATCATGCCAACTGTCAAGTACGGGGTGGCCCCGTACCGTGGCCGGTCTGACCGCCATACCTCGAAGAATCCCCGCCGGATGGGTGGACACCACCCACGTAGGAGTAAAACTCAGTACCACGGCTGCAACCCGATTCCCCCGAACACCGCAGTGACGATGTACCGAGAGAAGCTGCGGCCGCACATAGTCAATCATGTTCGGGGCGTCAGCGATAGTCGCAGCAACCACGACGAATGAAAATGTGGACGATTTCGAGCAGATGGAATCTGTCGGTAACATCTGAACAGACCCCGCGCCAGTGAGGAACATATCGATCCGGTCTCGAATCCCCGTCCGACAGCGAAACTCTGCGACGTCGACGAGGTGCGGACACGACCCCGATGCACGCTCTATGACTTTGCACACCTACGGAACCGAACTGTTGCGCCGCTGCCTCGCCGGTACCGAAACGGACTCTGGTCCTCTCACTCATCTATCCGTCATCCCCTCGCGCGCACCAACTTTCGCCGAGTGGCCGGAGTGGGTCGCCGACGAGGTCCGATCGGCGTTCGCCGCCCACGGCATCGAGCGGCCATGGGCACATCAGGTGCAGGCCGCCGAACACGCCCACGCCGGGCGGCATGTGGCCATCTCCACCGGCACCGCATCGGGAAAATCCTTGGCGTATCAACTGCCGATCCTGACCGCAATGCTCGACGAACCGCGCGCCACCGCCCTCTACCTCGCTCCCACAAAGGCATTGGGCACCGACCAGATCCGGGCGGTCTCCGCGGTCACCGCCGGCCGGGCCGCCTTCTCCCATCTCGCGCCGTGCGCCTACGACGGCGACACCGATACCGAGATCCGGCACTGGGCCCGGACCCATTCCCGGTGGATCTTCACCAACCCCGACATGCTGCATCTGGGCATCCTCACCGGCGTCCTGGCGCGGGGCACACCGACGGCAGCCGGGCCCGTCCACGGCCAGTGGCGCCAGTTCTTCCGCCACCTGCGCTACATCGTGATCGACGAATGTCACCACTACCGAGGCGTGTTCGGGTCGCACACCGCCCTGGTGTTGCGACGCCTGCTGCGTCTGGCACGGGCGTGCGGGTCTGATCCGACTGTGATCGCGGCCAGTGCGACGGTCGCCGATCCGGGCGCCGCATTGTCCCGGCTCATCGGCGAACCGGCCGTCGGCGTGACGCAGGACTGTTCGCCGCGCGGCGAACGCACCGTCGCACTGTGGGAACCGGACTTCCTGCCCGGCATCTCCGGCGAGAACGACGCACCGGTACGACGCTCCGCGGGAGCCGAATCCTCGCGACTGCTGGCCGATTTCGTGATCGACGGGGCGCGGACCCTGTGCTTCCACCGCAGCCGCCGCGGAGTGGAGATCGCCGCCCTCGGTGCACGAAAGCTGTTGTCGCACAGTGCGCCCGAACTGGTGGACAAGGTCGCCGCCTACCGGGCCGGTTACCTCGCCGACGACCGGCGCCGCCTCGAGGCGGCGATCTCGGCGGGCGACCTCGTCGGCGTGGCCACCACCAACGCCCTCGAGCTCGGCGTGGACATCAGCGGCCTGGACGCGGTCATCATCGCCGGATATCCGGGCACCGTCGCATCCTTCTGGCAGCAGG
This sequence comes from Gordonia sp. NPDC003950, assembly GCF_053605205.1. Lineage (NCBI taxonomy): Bacteria > Bacillati > Actinomycetota > Actinomycetes > Mycobacteriales > Gordoniaceae > Gordonia > Gordonia sp. NPDC003950. Next base: position 53,094 of record NZ_JBSGIT010000018.1, read on the forward strand.
CCGGCCGGGCCGGACGCCAACGCACCTCCGGCGACGCCCTGGTCGTGCTGATCGCCCGCGACGATCCCCTCGACACCTACCTTGTCCACCACCCGCAGGCCCTGCTCGGCACCCCGGTGGAGGCACCGGTCATCGATCCGACCAATCCCTTCATCCTCGGACCGCACCTGCTGTGCGCCGCCACCGAATACCCGTTGCAGGACACCGAAATCGAACGCTGGGGTGCGCGCGGCACGGTCACCGAGCTCGCCGCGAAAGGGTTGCTGCGCCGCCGCGCGGCCGGCTGGTATCCGGCGCCCGGGGTGGATCCGCACGGCGACATCGACATCCGCGGCGGGATCGGCGGACAGATCCTCATCGTCGACGCGACGACGTCGGAACTGCTCGGCACCGTGGACGCCGGACGGGCCCCGGCGACCGTGCATCCGGGCGCGGTGCACATCCATCAGGGACGCACCTTCGTCGTCGACGAACTCGCCCTCGACGACGGGCTTGCGCTCGCCCACCCGGAGGAACCCGACTGGACGACGTCGGCGCGCGAGACCACCGCGATCACCATCACCGACACGCTCTCGCAGGAGTCATACGGACCGCTGAGGACCGCGCTCGTCGACGTCGACGTCACCCACCAGGTGGTCGGCTACCTGCGGACGCTGCTGTCCGGGGAGGTCCTCGACGCGGTGGAACTGGACATGCCGCCCCAGACACTGCACACCCGCGCGGTGATGTACACCCTCGACCCCGAGGCCCTGGAGGACGTCGGCGTCGACGCCACCCGCCTGCCGGGCTCCTTGCACGCCGCCGAACATGCGGCCATCGGGCTGCTGCCGCTCGTCGCCACGTGTGATCGCTGGGATATCGGCGGACTGTCGACCAACCTGCATCCCGACACCGGATTACCGACTGTCTTCGTCTACGACGGGTACCTGGGCGGCGCGGGCTTCGCCGAACGCGGATTCGGTGCGTTCGCCACCTGGATCGCCGCCACCCGCGACGCCGTGGCCGGGTGCGGATGCGAGTCGGGATGCCCCTCCTGCGTGCAGTCCCCCAAGTGCGGCAACGGCAACGACCCGTTGGACAAGGCCGGTGCGATCGCGACCCTGACGTTGATCGGCCGGCTGCTGCAGTCGCCGGACTGAGCCCATCGCCACCGATATGCGCTGTTCAGCGGATGTTCCGGGACACCGGCAGCACCGATTGACGATCCCTTGTGGATGCACGCACGATTGCGAATTCCGATGTGTGGCGGGACTACCCGCGAGTTCTCGGTGATACTGGTCGAATGCACGACAGGGATTCGGGGCGGAGCACACCGTCGCGGACCATCCTGCGGGCGCGCCCGGTGTACTACCTCCTGGCCCGCCCGACGCAGGAGCCGGATAGTCTGCCGCCGACGATCGGCGAGAGCGACGTGTTCTTCTCCGAGGACGAGGCCCTCGACGCACTCGACATCCACTACGCCTGGACCGCCGTTCGTCACGACGACAGCGAATTCGTCGAATCCGCGCACTGGTATCTGCAGAGCGCGATGGTCGGCCCCCGCATCAGCCCGTCGCTGGGCGAGGTGTACCTGGCGACCGTCGACGAGCAGAGCGGTGAGACGTGGGCAGCGGCCGGCGGATTCCTCACCGAGGGTGAGGTGGTCCACTGGGCGCCGTTCGTCGCGGCGGTCCGCCCGCGCATCCGCACCGCCGTCGGCGACGCCGCGCTCGAGCTCGCCTACCGCGGCGACACATCGGTGTACTTCGGGCAGGTCTGGTTCGCGCCCATGCATTCAGTACGGGTGTACCCGAAACGCATCGTCGTGGGCGATGCGCACGGGTGAGGGGCGCACGGGTGAGGGGCGCACGGGTGAGGGGCGCACGCGTGAGGGGTTGCCGGTTCAGGCGCCACACACGGCGAGACCTGGTCGGCGACGTGGCGTGGCTCGGGGCCAGGGCGTCGCCGTCACGTTGGTGAGTCAACTGTCATCGCAGGGGTCGGGCACCATATCGGCGTCGCGATCGGCCCGGCCCGGCGCACGCCGATCTGCTCACCGGCGCCCGAGCGGCCTGGGTGGTCTTGGTGGCGTTCGGGCTGCCGGCGGCTCTGATCACCGCGGCGGCGGCCGTCGCCGCGGTGACGTGCGGCGTCAGCGGCCACCCGGTGACGCCAACGCCCGCCCTCAGCCCACCGGACCGGCCCGTGCCGCCGCATGGGCCTCCCGGGATCCGAACACGCCCAACTCGATCGGGACCACGACCTCCACCACCAAATCACCTCCCCGAAGCCCGCACGTCCTCAGTTGCGCGCCGCTTCGCTGATCGGCGATCACCTCACGTGCCGACGCGCACGGATCGGCGGCGGCACCCACCTGGTCGACGGCGGCGGCCAGGGCCGCCAGGTCGGCGGCGGATTGGGCGCGGTGCCGAGCGACGACCGACGCCCCGACGTAGACGACCATCAGCAGCACCGTCAGCACGGCAAGGATCACCCCGGCCGCCACCACCGTCGCATAGCCGTCCTCGTCGGCGACGACACCGGCGCCGAGCCGACCTGGCCTCGATACCGCGGTCACGGAGCAACCCAGGTCACGGACGGACCCCGGGTGCGAACTCCACCTGATCGGAGCCGTCGGGTTCTGGGACGGCCACCGCGCGGGCGGTCATCGACACACCGGGCAACATCGGCACGTCGTCGGTGACCTCGACGACGATCCGGACATCGGTCGTGTTCACCGAGATCCGTGCGTCACCGCCGACCAGATCCGTTGCCGCCGAACGTGCCTGCGCATCTCCAGAGGCGGTGAGTCGCGCCACCTCGCGAGCGGCGTCGGTACATCGGATCTCGGTGACGACCGCGCCGATGACCCCGAGTCCGAGGATCAGGATCGCGATGATCGCCGAGATCCCATACGCCGCTTCGACCGTCACCATCCCGACCTCGTCGGTGATCAGTCGCCGCAGCCACCGGCATCGGATTCTGCTTTCCTGCAAAGACATTCAGTTCACCGAAGTGGACAACGCTTTGTTGATGATGCCGGTCAGCGCCGAAACGATGTCACCGCCGGTGACGACGGTGTACAGAATCGCACCGAAGGCCGCCGCGGCCACGGTGCCGATGGCGTATTCGGCGGTGCTCATGGCGTCGTCCTCGCTGATCAGGCGTAGCGTCCGAACGGTGATCCAGTCGCGGGTCTGACGGTATCTGCGGTGAGGTGACATGGGGTGGTCCCTTCGATCGTCGGGTTGATTCACGGGATTGGACGCATCGGAGGGCGCCGCGGTTCCACGAATCCCCGACATATTTCGGGAACACACCGAGTAGTTGGCTACCGTCCCGGCGGTGATGGTCAGCCAGATGATCCGGGCCTGCGCCGCGGCGGGCATTCGCGACGGCCAGCACTACGTCGCTAGTCGGCGAGTACCTCGCACCGGTGCTGGCCGGGCGTGACGGCGTCGATCCGGCGGCCCTCGACCGGGCGACCCGGATGTGGTCACGACGACGCGAACGGGAATGCGTCGAGGTCTATCAGTGGACCAACTTCCTGGCCTCCGGCCTGCCACCGCCCCCTCGAAAACGAGTTGTACCGCCGGGCCGGTGCGGACATCGGCTACACGCCAATTCTCGCCGACATCTACAACCGGGCCCGCCGACCCGCGGAGATGATGCCCGTCGCGGCCCTGGCCGCGTCGGTCGCACGTGCACTGCGACGCCCCGACGTGACCCCCGGTGAGGTCGGGACCGATCCAACGATTCCAGCAGCAGCGCATGCTCGGCGAGTGCCGGGAGAAACGTCGATTCCCTTCTTAAGGCCCGGTCAGATCCCGCCGAGGGTCTGCGCGGCGAGCCCGACGACGACCGGCACGATACCCAGGCACACGAAGGCCGGCAGGAAGCATAGGCCCAACGGTCCGCTGATCATGACGCCGGCGCGTTCAGCGCGGGCCAGGGCATCGTCGTTCGCCCGACGCCGCACGGTCAGGGCGAGGTCGGTGACCCCCTGCGAGAGCGCAGAACCGGCCCGCGCCGATCGCCGCGCCAGGGTGGCGAGTTCGTCGAAACATGTCATGGCGGACTCATTGCGCCGATGCCGCCACCATCGGCGATCGGCTCGGGAGGTGGATGCGGGTGCCCACGCCTGCTGCGGATCGGCTCCGAGGGAAAGCAGTTCGGCCGCTCCGGCCAGTGGGCGCGCCAAACCGGTCGGGGCACTTTGTGCGGCAACCCGGACCGACACCGCGACGGGTAACCCCGCACGCAGACAGACCGCGAGCAGATCCAGTGTCGCCGCGACTGCGAAGGGATCGTCGGGGCGCGTGACGACGCCGAGCCACCGGGGCTCACGGTTGCGCACCGGCATGTCGGTGACCCGGTAGAGGACCCATCGACGCTCCGGCCAGCACCAGCACGCACCGGCGAGACACAGCATCACCATCGTGGTCATCGGGTGATCACCTTGTCGGAGATCCGTTCCGACCACACCAGCCCGGCGGCCACCAACGACGCACCGACCACCAGCAACACCCCGCCGACCCCACCGCCGGTCAGGATCTGCACCGGACGCGCACCCGTGGCCTGTCCCAACGCAATACCCAGCAACGGCAGCACCGCGAGAACCGATGCCGTCGCCCGGGGACCGGCCAGTCCGGCACGGGTGCGATCGTCAAACCCGCGGCGCTCCACCAGATCTGCGCGGACCGAGTCCAGCAGTTCGGCCAGGGGTAGTCCGTATCGGTCCGCGGTCTGCCAGGCGATCGCGATCCGGCTCCACGACTCGTCATCGGTACCCGCATCGGCGTCGACGACGATGGTGCCGCCGAGTTCGGCACGTCCGGCGAGCACCGACAACGCCGCCGCGACGGTGCTCGTACCGTCGTTTCCCGTCGACATCTCTTGTGCGGCAACTGAACATGCTCGTGCCGGTGGTGCGCCGACCGAAAGTTCGGCGATCATCAGCGTCAGCGCCGTGAGAAGTTCGTCGCGGTGGTGCGCACGCTCGGCGATCCTGCGCCGATGTCGCGACAGCCACCATGCCACCCCGGCCACGATGCCCGCCGCGATCGCCGGCGCGGCACCGCCGATCACCGCCACGGCACCCATGCCGGGCATCATGATCGGCCACCGCGCGAGGCCGGGCACCGACGACCGCGACGCGAGTCGGATGCGTTGCAGTCGGTGTGCAGCGCGAGGGCGACCCGTCCACAGGACCGCGCACGCGAGCGCGAGAAGTACCGGCGTCATCGGCGTGCCATCACTCCGCGGAGCTGTGGGTGAAACTCGGTGATCCCGCTGCCGGACAGCCAGACCGGGACGATCGTGACAAGTCCGTCGGTCTCCCGATGCAGCATCCCGATCTCCGCGACACCCCGGGTGCCGTCCGCGCGTCGGGAGACGCCGATGACGACGTCCACCGCGGCACCGAGCTGGCTGTGCAGTGCCGCGCGCCCCATTCCGCCCAGTGCCGCAAGCGCTTCCATCCGTGCGGGCACCTCGGCGGTCGAATTGGCGTGCAGCGTACCGCCACTGCCGTCGTGCCCGGTGTTGAGTGCGGTGAGCAGGTCGATCACCTCCGCACCACGCACCTCACCGACGATGATGCGGTCCGGCCGCATCCGCAACGCCTGCCGCACCAGCGCCCGCACCGGGACCTCGCCGGCACCTTCGACATTCGCGGTTCGCGCGACCAGCCGGACCACATGCGGATGTGTCGGTGTCAGTTCCAGGGCGTCCTCGACGCAGACGATCCGCTCGGTATCGGCCATCTGCTCGATGAGCGCGCCGAGCAGGGTCGTCTTACCCGACCCCGTTCCGCCGACGATGAGGAAGGACAGCCGCGCGTCGAGGATGCCGCAGAGGAGATCGGCGGCTTCGGCCGGAATGGCGCCCGCGTCGACGAGTGCATCGAACCCCATACTGGCGGTGCGTAACACCCGCAGCGACAGGCAGGTTCCGTCGGCCGAGAGCGGTGGGATCATCGCATGCAGCCGCACCGTGTAGCCACGACGTCCCAGGCTCGACAGTTGCCCGTCGACCCACGGTTGGGCGTCGTCGAGGCGTCGGCCGGCGCTGAGTGCGAGACGCCCGGCGAGGCGGCGCACCGCGGCGTCGTCGTCGAATCGGATACCGGTGAGCGCCAGTCCCGTTCCACGGTCGACCCACACCCGGTCGGGCCCAACGACGAGGATATCGGTGACGTCGGGTTCGGCGAGGAGTTCCTCGAGACGACCGGCCCCGGTCAGTTCGGTCTGCAGGTAACGCAGCACCGCGAGCAGGTCGGTGTCACCGAGCACCCCGCCGGATTCGGCACGGATCGCGTCGGCGATGACCGCAGCGGTCACCTCGGCCTTCTCGGCGGCGAGCCGGGTACGCACCCGATCGAGGAGCGCCTCGTCGGCGTGTGCCGCCCTCATGCGACCGACCGATCACCGGCCGCGGGTGGCGGGGCGGACCGACCGGCGACGGCGGTTCGGACGCCGGGACCCGACGCCGGCCCGTGGTCGGCGACAGTGACGGCGCGATACACCGCCGTCGCCGCCCGCCCCAGCGGGCTACGCGAACCCGGTTGCAGCCGTCCGATTTCCACGCGTCCGGGCAGTCTCGGATCCGGACGGAAGGCCGCGAGGAGCGGCAGACCGACGGCGTCGGCGATCTGCGCGGGCCGCAGACCGCCCGGCGACGGCCCGCGGATCACCAGCCCCACCTCGGCGGCATCGCCGAGAAGTCGGTCGGCCACCCGGCGGGCCGCGGCGCACCCGGACACCGTCGGAGCGGCGACGAGGACCACCAGATCCACCGATTCGACAACGCCGCGCACGATGTCGGTATCGGTGCGTGGCAGGTCGACGACCACCAGATCGCCGTGGGCGCGGCCGGCATCGACGGTGGCGAGCACCGCGTCGGGGGTCAACGGCGCACCGTCGTCGCGGCGACCGGTGAGCACCGAAAGGCGGTCGTCGGCCTTCGGCAACGCATGACGCAGCGCCTGACCGTTGACCGCGCCAGCCTCGATCGCGAGGTCCTGCCAGCGCAGGCCCGGCCGGTCCTCGATGCCGAGCAGCAGATCGACACCGCCGCCGAACTCGTCGACGTCGAGGAGCAGCACCTCCTCGCCCGCGTCGCCGGCGGCGAGGGCGACCGCGGCGGCCAGCACCGAAGCCCCGGCTCCACCGTGGGCGGCCATCAGCGCGATGGCGCCGGCGGTGGCCTGACGCGGGGTGCGCAATTCGGTCAGTCGTCGGACCAGGTGGGACTCGTCGGCGGGAAGGAGCGCGGCATCACCGGCGCCGAGATCCATGGCCGCTCGCCATGTGGTCGCCGCCGGCGGCGTGTCGGCGACGAGCAGCACACCGGGCCGTCGCGGGACGGCGGTGTTGCCGAGCACGGCCACCGCCGACGGATCGACGACGACCGCGCGAGCCCGCAGCCACTCGGCGCGGCACCGTTGCGGGTCGGCCACGACGAGGCGGTAACCGGCGGCGGCGGCGCATCGGGCAACGTCGTCGCACAGGGCGGGATCGACGAGGGCCAGCAGGGAGTCGGACATGGCGTCATGGTGACCGAATCCCGGGCCCACGCCGGGGACCCGGACGGATTGACGCACTGATCTGTGGAGACCGCGCTGACTGTGCACAGCCACTGGGGGTTACTCGGGGAAACGTGCCTCAGATAGAGGACGACCCCGGCCAGGGGGGGAGGAGGCCGGGGTCATCGCGTTTCAGCCCCGGGGGGTCGGGCTGAAAGGCACCGGTCCGAAGACCGGATACCACCGACTATACACCCTCGATCGCTGCCCGCAAGCACAATCGAGAGCCGACACAACCGCGCATTTTCATCTCACTGCCTGCGGGTTTACCAACCCCAAACGGGCTTTACCAACCCGAACGGGCACTGCATCGACCGCAACGCGCGAGATAACCGAAGTCGACTTATGGCGTCGCCGAGAGTCGTATCATCCGACGATGAGCGATGGCCGCCCACCCACGCCCGGGCCGGACGTCGCAGCCTTCTTCGATCTAGACAAAACGGTCATCGCCAAGTCGTCCATCCTCGCCTTCAGCCGCGAGTTCTTCCACGGCGGACTACTCGACACCCGAACCCTGATGAAGTCGGTCTTCAACCAACTCACCTTCGCCCTCTCCCCGGCTGACGCCGACCACGTCGAACGCCTGCGGCGCCACGTCACCACCATGTGCCGCGGATGGGATGCGACCCAGGTGCAGCGGATCGTGGCCGAATCGCTCGACGAAGTCGTCACTCCGCTGATCTACGCCGGCGCCGCCGAACTCATCGCGTTGCACCACGATCAGGGTCACGACGTCGTCCTGGTGTCCGCATCCGGCCACGACATCGTCGAACCCATCGGCGCACTGCTCGGCGTCGACCACGTCCGAGCCAGCGAGATGCGCGTCGACGACGACGGTCACTACACGGGTGAACTGACCTACTACTGCTACGGGGAGGAGAAGCGCTCGGCGATCGAGAGCGTGGCCGCCGAATACGGCTACGATCTCGACAAAAGCTACGCCTTCACCGACTCGATCACCGACGTCCCGATGCTCGAATCCGTCGGCCACCCGCGCGTCGTCAACCCCGATCGAGCACTACGCCGGCAGGCCGAGAACCACGGCTGGCCGATCTACGACTTCGCGCTCGAGACCGAACCGTCGGCGGCATCCGCCGCGGCGCCGGCCCTCGCGGCGGCACTCGTCGTCGGCGTCGGAGCGGCCGTCGGCTACGGGATGGGAGTGCGCCGAACGACTTCCCGGTAGCCGCCTCGGCACCCGGAAGTTGTTGCGTACCAGCATGAACCGCAGGTTACGAGAACTCCACCGAACGTTGACACGCTTGAGTCTTGCTGTGATCGGCATCACGGTGTACAAAGGTCTTACGGAACCTCGGAAGGCAACGCTCGATCCGGAAGAGAAGGAGCGAGCCCCCATCCCGAGCCTTCCCAGCACGGGCGGCAAGTACCCACGCGGAGCAAGCCGCATAAGGCACAAGTGTTGTGCGCCTGCGACATCGAGGCCATGTGACGAAGATGGAATGGCAGCGCCCCGACCCTCGGACAGCGCCGACGGAATCCACGGATGACGGCGTGATGGGACGAGATTGGCAGCGCCGGAACAGAATTCGATTTCATAGTCGAGGTCAATCGCCGAGGCGGTAACCACAACCCACCAAGCACGCTTGGTAGCTTGAGTCCGTGCTTTGCGGGCGGCACCTTCGTTGACGACGAGGGCGCCGCCCGCAGTGTTGTGTGTGGGGGAGAACAAGCGCTGTCGGCGAATAAGCGAGCGCCGTCAACGGGATTCAGGGCGCTGTCAACGAAAACCAGAGCGCTGTCAACGAAATCGGGAGGCTTCGCCTCCACCGGCACGCGCGGCGTCGGCGATCGACCTCGCCTCGGCCGCACCGGCGCTCAGCGCCTCGCAGCAGAAGATGATCCACTCCCCCAGCGCCTCCGGACGGCCGGTGCCGAATGCCTTCGAGAGCACCCGGTAGTCGGCGACCCGCCGCAGCCACGTCACCTCCGGCACGCCCAGATTGTGCGGATCGAGGCCCGTCGACATACAGACCAACCGTGACGCGGCGCGCGCCACCACTCCGTTGGCCGTCGGGAAGGCCCCCAGACTCAGCAACTCGCCGTGGACGACCGCGGCCAGGATCGGGGCCGCCACCCGGGTGGAGCCGGTGATCAGCTGGGCCAGCAGGTCCAGCCGGTCGGCGACCTCGGCACCGGCGCGGGGCCGGCCGAGGTCGTCGGGATCGTCGACCAGATCGGCCGCGGCCAGCATGTGCAGCCGGGCGAAGGCCTGCGCCGGGGCGCGGCGGAAGATCGCGGTCAACGAGTCGGCGGCGTCGCCGTCGAGGGCCTGGGCCACCCGCATCGCGCCGGCCAGGATCGGATCGTCGAAGTCACCGTCACGGCGCAACTCGACGCTGCCCCCGTCGATCGCGGCCGAGGACCGCCCGGCGCGCCACGACGCCTCGGTCGCGGTCTTGTCCCAGCCACGCAGATTGGCGGGATGACGATGCACGGCCGCGAGCGCGTCACGCGCGGTGTCGGCGGCGGCGCTCACCCCGGGCAGGTCGGCCAGGGGGGCGAGCGGATCGGCGGTCACGTGGTCGAACCCTACCCGTGGCGCCCACCCGACGGTGACCGGGCGCCGCTCACCGAACACCACCCACCATTCGTCGCGCGCAGTGGCCCGCGGTGTCTGCAACGGCCATCCAACGTGACTACCCTCACAATAGGTTCCCCACGGTCGCCGCGTCACGCGCGGCGGCTATCCGCGATCTGTTGCCGACCAGCGAAAGGCCATGCAATCCGATGACCACATCCGCATCCGAAACCGTTCCCGGTTACCCGCCGTCGGAGGAGTTCGCCGCCCAGGCCAACGGCACCGCCGAACTCTATGACCGCGCCGAGGCCGACCGCCTGGGCTTCTGGGCCGAGCAGGCCCGACGCCTCGATTGGGACACCGACTTCTCCCAGGTCCTCGACTGGTCGGACGCCCCGTTCGCGAAGTGGTTCGTCGGCGGCAAGCTGAATGTGTCGGTCAACTGCGTCGACCGCCACGTCGCCGCGGGCAAGGGCGATCGCGTCGCGATCCACTGGGTCGGTGAGCCCGGCGATTCCCGCGACATCACCTACGCCCAGCTCAAGGACGAGGTGAGCCGCGCCGCGAACTACTTCACCGCGATCGGCCTGACCGCCGGCGACCGGGTGGCCATCTACATGCCGATGATCCCCGAGGCACTGATCTCGATGCTGGCCTGCGCCCGCCTCGGTCTGACCCACTCGGTGGTCTTCGCCGGATTCTCCTCCGGCGCCCTGCGCTCCCGCGTCGACGACGCGTCGGCCAAGCTCGTCATCACCACCGACGGCCAGTACCGCCGCGGCAAGCCCGCCCCGCTCAAGACCGCCGTCGACGAGGCCCTCGGCACCGGCGACGACGCCGCGGAGTCGGTTGAGAAGGTCATCGTGGTGCGCCGCACCAACCACGATCCGGACCTGCCGTGGGTGGAGGGTCGCGATGTGTGGTGGGAGGACACCGTCGCCGAACAATCCCCCGAACACGAGCCGGAGGCCTTCGACTCCGAGCACCCGCTGTTCCTGCTGTACACCTCGGGCACCACCGGTAAGCCCAAGGGCATCGTGCACACCTCCGGTGGCTACCTCACGCAGGCGTCCTACACCTTCCACTACGTCTTCGACCACAAGGAAGGTCGCGACGTCTTCTGGTGCGGCGCCGACATCGGCTGGGTCACCGGGCACAGCTACCTCGTCTACGGTCCGCTGTCCAACGGCGCCACCGAGGTCGTCTACGAGGGAACCCCCAACTCCCCCAACGAACATCGCCACTTCGAGATCATCGAGCGCTACGGCGTCACCATCTACTACATCGCGCCGACGCTGATCCGCACCTTCATGAAGTGGGGCCGGGAGATCCCCGACGCCCACGACCTGTCGTCGGTGCGGCTGCTCGGTTCGGTCGGCGAGCCGATCAACCCCGAGGCGTGGAAGTGGTATCGCGACGTGATCGGCGGCAACAAGGCCCCGATCGTGGACACCTGGTGGCAGACCGAGACCGGCGCCATCATGATCTCCCCGCTGCCCGGCGTCACCTCCACCAAGCCGGGATCGGCGATGGGCCCGCTGCCCGGTATCAGCGCCACCATCGTCGACGACAACGCCAACCCAGTCGGTGCCGGCGAACAGGGCTACCTCGTCCTGGACAAGCCGTGGCCGTCGATGCTGCGCGGCATCTGGGGCGACGACGAACGCTACCGCGACACCTACTGGTCCCGGTTCGCTGAGCACGGCTGGTACTTCGCCGGTGACGGCGCCCGCTACGACGACGATCACGCCCTGTGGGTCCTCGGCCGTGTCGACGACGTCATGAACGTCTCCGGGCACCGCATCTCGACCGCCGAGGTCGAATCCGCGCTCGTCGGGCACTCCGGGGTCGCCGAGGCCGCCGTCATCGGCGCCGCCGACGAGACCACCGGCCAGGGCATCGTCGCCTTCGTCATCCTGCGCGAAGGTGTCGAGAACACCGGCGAGACCCTCATCGCCGAACTGCGCCAGCAGGTGTCGATCGAGATCTCCCCCATCGCCAAACCGCGTGAGATCAACGTCGTCCCCGAACTGCCCAAGACCCGCTCGGGCAAGATCATGCGACGCCTGCTCAAGGACGTCGCGGAGGGCCGCGAACTCGGCGACACCTCCACCCTGGTCGATCCGTCGGTCTTCGAGGCCATCCGCGCCAAGAAGGCCTGAGTCAGATCATCGGGCCTGAGCTGCGGCGGAAGGCCCGAGCGACCGATCACCACCGCGTCGCGACCGCAGTGAGCGGCGCTCCCCGCCGGGAGCGCCGCTCAGTTGCGTCCGGGTCCGAGGGCGACACTCCATCGACCCCGACGCGGGGCAGCATGGCAACATAACCCACACACCCCAGAGACGGAGGATCCTGTGAGCCGAAACGACAACGGCCAGACTGCACCGAGCAGCCGGCCGGTCCCCGCGATCCCGCTGTCGGACGCGGATCTCGGCCCCAAGGGCGAACCGAGCATCGGCAACCTGGTCAAGGACGCGACCGCGAGCATGTCGACGCTGGTGCGTTCCGAGGTCGCACTGGCCAAGGCGGAGCTCGTCGACGAGGCCAAGAAGGCCGGTGCCGGTACCGGCGCGCTGATCATCGCCGGCGTGACCGCCCTCTACGCCAGCCTGTTCTTCTTCATCTTCCTCGCCGAGCTGATCGCGGTGTGGCTGCCTCGCTGGGCGGCCTACCTGATCGTGCTGGGTCTGCTGATCCTCATCACCATCGTCGTGGCGATCGCCGGTTACCTGTTCTTCCGCAAGGTCCGCGGGCCCAAGAAGACGATCGCCTCCGTCAAGGAGATCCAGACCGTCCTGCCGACGTCGCCGGCGCATACCGACCGTTCGAAGGCGGCCGTCGCCACGGACCATCCGAACATCCCGCCCGCCCGCGAAGGCTGACACGTGGTCGCGCCCGACCCGTCGAGCGTGCGGCTGCCCGGCATCTGGCGTCACCTCGATGTCCGGGCGAACGGCCTCCGGTTCCACGCCGTCGAGGTCGACGAGCCGATCGCCGACCGCCCGCTGGTGCTGTTGCTGCACGGGTTCGGCGAGTTCTGGTGGAGCTGGCGGCACCAGTTGGGTGCGCTCTCGCAGGCCGGTTTCCGGGCCGTCGCGGTGGACCTGCGCGGCTACGGCGACAGCGACAAACCGCCCCGCGGTTACGACGGCTGGACGCTCGCCGGTGACACGAACGGGCTGATCCGCGCGCTCGGCCATACCAGCGCCACCCTCGTCGGGCACGCCGACGGCGGTCTCGTGTGCTGGGCGACGGCCACCCTGCATCCCCGGGTGGTCTCGGCCATCGCGGTGATCGCCTCACCGCATCCCCGATCGCTGCGGCACGACGTGCTCCTGCGCACCGATCTGCGATCGTCATTCCTGCCCGGGTTCCTGGTCAATCAGCTCCCGCGCTACGCCGAGTCACGGCTGACCCGACGCGACGGCGCCTTCGTCGGCCGCTACTTCGGGCGGCGCGCCGGCCAGGCCTGGAAACGCACCGACGACTACGCCGAGGCGGTCACCCGCAACCGTTCGGCGATCCAGATCCCCTACGTCGCGCATTCCAGCCTGGAGTATCAGCGGTGGGCCTTCCGCTCCCAGTTCCGGCCCGAGGGCATCAGGTTCATGCGCCTGATGCACCGGCGACTACACATCCCGACGCTGTCACTGCGCGGTGCCGACGACCCCTTCATCACCGAGCACGTGATGACCGAAAGCCACACGTGGGCCGAGGAATTCACCCATCGCGAGATTCCCGGCAGCGGACACTTCGCCCATCAGGAACAACCCGAGGCGCTCAACGCCCATCTGATCGAGTTGCTGCGGACGACGCCGACATAGCGGCGTCTGACGTCCGGGTGCATCGCCGACGGCCCGTCACTCGCGCAGACACACCCCGGTCTTCACCCGCGCATAGCGTTCTTGCGCCCGTTCCAGATCACCGCGGACGACGTTGGCGGTCAGCGCATACCCGGTCTCGTCGGCCGGGTTCTCCGCGGTCGCGAAGACGACGCCGAGAACCTCACCGTTCGCATTGATCATCGGCCCACCGGAATTGCCCTGCCGGATGACGCCCCGCACCGTGTACACCTCACGCACCACCTGCTGGTCGCGGTAGATGTTGGCGGTCGGCAGTTCGCTCACACCACGTACCCGTACCGCCGTCGATCGGAAGGGCCCGGCCTCCGGGAACCCCAGAACGATCGCGTCGTCGCCGGTCGCGGCCTCGCGCGCGGCGAACTCCAGGGGCTGCGCGTCGAGGTCACTGACCCGCAGTACCGCGACATCGTTGCGGTCGTCGAAGAGGATCACGTCCGCGTCGTAGGCGTCACCGCCGTACGGGGTCACCGTCAGGGTGGTGGTGCCGGCCACCACGTGCGCGTTGGTCATCACCAGATCGCGACCGACGACGAAACCGCTGCCCTCCAGCGCCTGACCGCAATCCGGTGCCTCACCCTCGATCTTCACCACACTCGACCGGACCCGCGTGACCACACGCGAATCGGCGAGAGCGGCATCGGGCGGATCGACCTGGCTGGCCGTGGTGGTGGGGCGCAGCACCCCGTCGAACACCTCGCCCTGGAACAGTTCGTCGAAGCGGTCGGCCGCGCGGGCCTCCAGGCCCGCCGGTGCGGCCTGCCCGACCGCACCGAGAACCGCCGAGTCGTCGATGGCCTGCTTGAGCGGAGACCCGTCGTGCGACAACGGGATCGACAGCAACCACATCGCCAACACCGCGGCGATGGCCTGCAGTACCAGGCCGACGCCGCTGTCGACGGCCCGCAACTCCGGTGACCGGATGCCGCTGCGCAGGGCACTGCCCAGGATCATGCCGGCGACCTCGCCGATGACCACCAGCCCGACGAGGACGACGACGGTGATCACCAGCTTCAGGTTCGGGTCGTCGGTGATCGAATAGGCATGTGGCACAAGCAGAATGCCGGCGACGGCGCCGAGCAGGACCCCGAGTACGGCCAGCGCCGAGGCCACCGCACCGTGCCGGTAGCCGCTGATCGCCGCGATCAGCGCCACCGCGATCACGACGATGTCCACCCACGTCGAGGACGTCACGACTGCGTCCCGTCGTGCTGGTCGCGCAGATGCGCGGGCAGCACCGCGGCCGCACCGGTCTGCTGCGGGCTGCCGGCCAGCTCGATCATCTCGTCGAGGGGTCGGACGTCATCGGTGTTCCACGGCACCGCCCATCCCGCGGCATCACTGATCGCGGCCAGCAGACCACCGGTGAAACCCCACACGAGCAGACCGTCGACGAAGAACGCGGGCCCCTTGTAGACCTGGCCACCAAGCACCGACCGACGAACCTGGAAACGGTTCTGCGGGGCGAGCAATTCACGCAGCGACACCCGGGCCACCCGCGCGGTCTCCCCCGGGTCGACGGCGCGCACCGGTCCCGGCGTGCTCCAGTGTGCGAGCACCGGCACCACATCGAACCCGGAGACCGGCACCGGGAAGCTGGGCAGCGTGGCCAGGACGTCGACGCCGTGGGCGGACAGTCCCGTCTCCTCGTCCGCCTCGCGCAGGGCGGTGCCGACCGGGAAGTCGTCGCCCGGATCAACGCCGCCACCGGGGAAGGCCACCTGCCCGCTGTGCTGACGCAGCGTCGGCGCCCGCTCGGTCAGCAGCACCTCCGCGTCGGCGGGCAGACCCCCGGGATGCAGCGGATCCGCGTCCCACGACCCGGAGATCAAGATGAGCACCGACGCCGACCGGCGGTTGCGGCCCAGCATCGCGGCCCAACGCGTCCGATCACCACCGCGGGAAAGGACCCGCTCGCGGACCGCGGTGACGTCGTCGGTCAGCGCCCGCATCCACGGTGGGATCTGCGCCCGCGGTACCAGCGGACCGATCGGCGTCTCGGGGACATCGTCCGGGTCCGGTGCACCACCCTCGGAAGGCGTACCACCATCGGCCCGGGTACCGCCGCCGGAGTCCGGGCTTCCCGGATTCCCGGAGCGGTGAAAGATACTCACGTAGTGACCCCCGTCGCCGACCGCACCTCGTCGGCGATCTGTTGGGGATCGTCGAATACCGTGGGCGCGATCTTGGCCACACTACCGTCCGCGCGGACGATGATCGTCGACGGAAACACCCGCGGCGCCCGCAGCGCCGCGGCCACCGCACCGTCGGTGTCGAGGACGACCGGCAGATGCACGCCGAGTTCGGTCAGGAATCGCAGCACCAGATACGGGTTGCCCGCCCCCTCCTTGGCGTGCACGGTGAGCACGGTCACCCGGTCTCCCGCGCGCTGTGCGTATTCGGCGAGCACCGGCAGTTCGCGGCGGCACGGCTCGCACCAGACCGCCCACATGTTGATGACCAGCGGCTTGCCGACGGTCCCCGCCCCGACGTCGTAGGGCGCGCCCGTGGCCAGGCACGGCACGCTCACCCCGGCCAGCACCGCCGAGGCCCCCGGCGGCGGGCCGCCGACCTGCGGACACGGGGCGATCGCGGCGTCGGTCCGCGCCTGCGCCAATTGCGCGTCGTCGACCTGCAGATCGGTTGCCGACAGCGCCCCGGACGGACGGACCTGCTCCGACGACGAGGACGAGGATCCGCCCTCACGCGGCCAGATCGCCACCACCAGGGCGATGACGACGATGAAGAACACCACCGTCCAGCGCGCGGCGGGCGGGAACCGGGAGCCGCGCGGTCGGTGCCCGGGTGTGGGCTGCGGGGTCGGTGCCGGCGAGGAGATCGGCGTCTGTCCGGACGTGCTCTCCGGAGCCTCGGACGAACCGTGTGGGTCGCTGTGGTCGGTCGTCATCAGGGCGCGATCCCCGCCAACTCCAGCAGATGATCGGTCTCCGGTCCCTTCACCAGTGCCGCGGCCTGCTCCTTGTCAATCGGTCCGGTACCGACCGACGGGCAGTCCTTGGCGAGGATGCACACGCCGCAGGCGGGCTTACGGGCGTGACAGACCCGACGGCCGTGGAAGATCACCCGATGCGACAGATCGGTCCAGTCCTTGCGTTCGATCAGCTCGCCGACCGCGTGCTCGACCTTCACCGGGTCGGTCTCCTCGGTCCACTGCCACCGGCGCACCAGCCGGCCGAAATGGGTGTCGACGGTGATGCCGGGCACCCCGAAGGCGTTCCCCAGCACCACATTGGCGGTCTTGCGGCCGAAACCGGGCAGTGACACCAGTTCGGGAAGCGTGTGCGGCACCTCGCCGTCGAAGCGTTCGACCAGTGCCTGCCCCAGTCCGATGATGGAGTTGGCCTTGTTGCGGTAGAACCCCGTCGACCGGATCATCTCCTCGAGTTCGATCCGATCGGCCTGCGCGTAATCCCAAGCGGTCCGATACTTCTCGAACAGCGCCGGGGTCACCTGATTGACCCGCACGTCGGTGCACTGGGCCGACAGGATCGTCGCCACCGACAACTCCAGCGGCGTGGTGAAGTCGAGTTCGCAGTACGCATGCGGAAACGCGACCATCAGCGCGCGATTCATCCGACGTGCACGACGCACAAGACCCAGGTGGGTCTCGCTTTTCACCGACCTCTTCGACGGCACCGCGCCGGCGGTCGGCGCCTTCGCCATCCGTGCCGGCGATCCCGGGGCCTTACGTGCACTCACCGGACCAGATTAGCGATCGTGCTCGGGGTGATCGGCGCGCGCGTCGCCGCACTCGCCGCCAACGCTTTGGTCACAAAGCGATCACCACGGCCATTCTGGTTGGGAGCCGGCAACCCCTCCGGTGTTTACTGGGGGCCATGCAAGGACTCGCCGTGCTGCTGTTCCCGGCTGTGCTGATGCTCTTCGCGCTCGG
Source organism: Gordonia sp. NPDC003950 (assembly GCF_053605205.1). Taxonomy (NCBI): domain Bacteria; kingdom Bacillati; phylum Actinomycetota; class Actinomycetes; order Mycobacteriales; family Gordoniaceae; genus Gordonia; species Gordonia sp. NPDC003950. The sequence continues at coordinate 70,970 of NZ_JBSGIT010000018.1, forward strand.
TATGGAGAAGGTTCAAGCGTGGACCGACAAGGTCACGGTCAACCGTGACAACGTCGAGGAATTCCTGGAGGGCGCGGAGCCGGAGCACGTGGACACCCTCGCCCGCGAGGGGATGCCGGCCGCGCTGGACGAACTCCGCAATCGCCGCGCAGGCTGAGTCGTCGCACATTTCCCGCATCGGGACACGCTCGCCATTGCGGCGCCCGTGACCCATTCAACACTTATGCTGGTGGCGAGAGTAGCGTTGCAAAGGGTGCGATGATCCGGTCGCACCCCGTGTTGTCACAGTGAGAAGGGACTCCTTGGTGGAGGAAGTACTGGCGCGGGCGGGCATATTTCAGGGTGTTGAGCCCTCTGCCGTTGCGGCGTTGACCAAGCAGCTGCAGCCCGCCGATTTCCCGCGTGGGCATGTCATCTTCCACGAGGGCGAACCCGGCGACCGGCTCTACATCATCCTTTCCGGCAAGGTGAAGGTCGGCCGTCGCTCGCCGGACGGACGCGAGAACCTGCTGACGATCATGGGGCCGTCGGACATGTTCGGTGAGCTGTCCATCTTCGACCCGGGTCCGCGGACGAGCTCGGCCACCACGGTGACCGAGGTGCGCGCGGTGTCGATGGACCGCGACGCGCTGCGCGCCTGGATCAAGGACCGCCCGGAGATCGCCGAGCAGTTGCTGCGCGTCCTCGCCCGCCGCCTGCGTCGCACCAACAACAACCTCGCGGACCTCATCTTCACCGACGTCCCCGGCCGCGTCGCCAAGCAGCTCCTGCAGCTCGCGCAGCGTTTCGGCACCCAGGAGGGCGGCTCACTGCGCGTCACCCACGACCTCACCCAGGAAGAGATCGCTCAGCTCGTCGGCGCCTCCCGCGAGACCGTGAACAAGGCACTCGCCGATTTCGCCCAGCGCGGCTGGCTGCGTCTGGAGGGCAAGAGCGTGCTGATCGCCGACTCGGAGCGCCTGGCCAGGCGCGCAAGGTAAGAGCGGACCAGACCTGACGAAAAGTGGGGGAAGAGTCTTCTTCCCCCACTTTTCTGTTTCTCTGCGGGAAGTTTCTGGCCGACGATGACGAACCCCGCGGAAGTACGCCGTCGGGCCCCGATCACCCACCCGATCCGTCGTCGGGTGTGAGCGCGATTACCCTGGGCGCATGACGGATTCCGGTGTCGGAGCCCCCGACGAACCCACCCCGGCGAACGAGCCGGTCTCCCATCCCGCCTACGGCGTGCTGCGCGAGGTCACCCCGTTCGCGTCGGTGCTGCTCTGTGAGAACCCGGGCGTGATGGAACTCGACGGGACCAACACCTATATCCTGCGGGCTCCCGGCCACGCCGAATGTGTGGTCGTCGACCCGGGCCCGCCGCGTCACAAGAAGCATGTGAAAAACATTGCGGCCCAACCGGGTATCGCGTTGACGCTGATCACCCACCGGCATTTCGACCACACCGGCGCCATCGATCGGTTGACCAAACACACCGGTGCACCCACCCGCGCCCGGCTGGCCGAACACAGTCGCAACGCGCCACCGCTGCGCGACCGGGAGATCATCGAGATCGCCGGACTGCGCATCACCGTCCTGTTCACCCCCGGTCATTCCGGTGATTCGGTGAGTTTCCTGGTCGAGCACGAGGATTCGCGTGCCGTGCTCACCGGCGACACCATCCTCGGCAGCGGCACCACCGTCATCGACCCCGCCGACGGCAGCCTGCGCGACTACATGGCGTCGCTGAACCGGCTCATCGTCGACGGCGCCGACGCGGCGCTGCTACCCGCGCACGGCCCCGACCATCCGGCCCTCGAGCCGGTGGCCCGCTTCTACAAGGCGCACCGCGAGGAGCGCATCGACCAGATCCAGGCCGCGCTCGACGAGATGGGTGTCACCGCGCACCAGGCCAAGCCGATGAAGGTGGTCAAGAAGGTCTACGCCGACGTCGACAAGAAGCTCTGGCCGGCAGCCCGGATGTCGGTGAAGGCGCAGTTGGAGTACCTGCGGGGGGAATGACCACGGCGTCCGTGACGCCCGCTGCTCACCCGGTGATCAGGTCATACGACAGCTTCGCCACCATCACCACGACGACGACCAGCAGCACCCAGCGCACGAAGGCACTGCCGCGCCCCAACGCCATCCGCGCCCCGATCTGCGCGCCGATCACGTTGCCGATTGCCAACGCCGCTCCGAGCAGCCACATCACGTGGCCCTGCGTGGCGAACACCGCCAGCGCCCCGAGGTTGGTGCCGGTGTTGATCACCTTGGCCGTCGCCGAACTCTCCAGGAAGTTCGTCCCGACCATCGCGGTCAAGGTGATGATGAGGAAGGTTCCGGTGCCCGGGCCCATCACACCGTCGTAGAAGGCGATCACGACGCCCGCGATCACCAGTCCGGCGATCATCGACGCCCGCGAACGTGTTGTGGCCGAACCGGATCCGAAGCCGGGGTTCAGAGCGACGAAGAGTCCCACGACCACCAGCATCACCAGCACGATGGGTGTGAACACGTCGGTGGGCAGGCGGCTCGCGACGAAGGCACCGGCACCCGAGCACAGCACGGCGCAAGCGAACACCGGCGCCAGTCGTCGCCAGTGCAGCGGCACCGCACGGGAGTACCGCCACGCCGCCGACGCGGTACCCACGACCGCGGCGAGTTTGTTGGTGGCCAGCGCCGACGCCGGCGCGACGCCGGGCTGACCGATCAACAGCGCCGGGATCAGGATGAGCCCGCCGCCACCGACGACGGCATCGACCCATCCGGCGGCCGCCGCGGCGAGGATCAACGCCGCGACGACCTCAACGCTCACTGATCGGCGACCTCGACGATGAGTTCGACCTCGACCGGCGAGCCGAGCGGGAGTTCGGTCACGCCGACCGCCGATCGGGCGTGGACGCCGGCGTCGCCGAAGATCTCACCGAGCAGGTCCGACGCGCCGTTGAGCACCCCGGGTTGACCGGTGAATCCGGGAGCCGACGCGACGAAACCGGTCACCTTGACCACACGCACGACCGCGTCGATCCCGACGAGGCCGTCGACGGCGGCCAACGCGTTGATGGTGCACTGCCGGGCGGCCGCGGTGGCCTGATCCGGTTTGACGATGCCCTCGGCACCGACGCATACCTTGCCGCGCGCACTCAGCTCGCCGTCGACGAATGGCAGCTGACCGGAGGTGTAGACGAGGTTCCCCGACCGCACCGCCGGCACGTAGTTGGCCACCGGCTTCGGCGCGACCGGCAGCGTGATCCCCAGTTCGTCGAGACGTCGGGTCCAGGTACCCACCGCGATCAGCCCTTCGGTCGTTTCAGGTAGGCGACGTGCTGCTCCCCGGTCGGTCCGGGCAGCACGCTGACCAGCTCCCAGCCGTCGGCGCCCCACTGATCGAGGATCTGTTTGGTGGCATGGGTCAGCAGCGGAACCGTCACGTACTCCCATGGGGTGACTTCACTCATGAGGGCCAGCCTAACCGGTTTGTTCCCGAGGACTTCCACAGTGGATAGGGTGGGGCGATGGTCGACGATACTGCCGATGACGGCACGACACACACCGCCGCCGGGGGCGGCGCCGGTGACGGCGCGCGGTATGCGGCGCAGGCCGAGGCCGACGACCTGGCCGACGATGTGACCGCAGCGGCCCTGCGTGAGGACACCGAGGACGTGACCGCGCAGAATTCCTGGCCGGACTCGGCGGCCCGGGCGCGATTGCACTTCGTCTCCGGCAAGGGCGGCACCGGCAAGTCCACCGTCGCCGCGGCGCTGGCGCTGACCCTGGCCGCCGACGGCAAACGCGTCCTGCTCGTCGAATGCGAGGGTCGGCAGGGCATCGCACAACTCTTCGACAGCCCGCCGCTGCCACCCACCGACACGCGTATCGCCACCTCCGAGGGCGGCGGCGAGGTGTGGGCGCTGGCCATCGATATCGAGCACGCCCTGCTCGAGTACCTCGACATGTTCTACAACCTGGGCTTCGCCGGCCGCGCGATGAAGCGCATCGGGGCGATCGACTTCGTCACCACCGTGGCCCCGGGTCTGCGCGATGTGCTCATCACCGGCAAGATCAAGGAACGCATCATCGCGACCGACAAGAAGGGCACCCGGGTCTACGACGCGGTCGTCGTCGATTCGCCACCCACCGGTCGCATCGGCAGCTTTCTCGACGTCACCAAGGCGATGGCCGACCTGGCCAAGTCGGGACCGATCCGCAACCAGAGCGAGGGCGTGGCCCGGCTGCTGCACTCGGAGGAGACCGTGATCCATCTGGTCACCCTCCTCGAGGCGATGCCGATCACCGAGACCATCGAGGCGGTCGACGAACTGCGCGGCAAGGATCTGCACATCGGCAGTCTGATCATCAACCGCGTCAACCCGATTCATCTGCCCGCCGACTCGATCGACGACATCGCCGAGGGACACATCGATGCCGCCGCCGTGGCGAAGGGACTGACCGCGGTCGGCATCGACGCCTCCGAATCCGACTTCGCCGGGCTGCTCACCGAGACCATCGAGCACGCCTCCCGGCTGCAGGCCCAGCAGGTCGCCAAGGCGCAGCTCGACGAGGTCGAGGTGCCCACCCTGGAACTGCCCACCCTCGGCGACGGCATCGACCTCGGCGGGCTCTACGAACTGGCCAATCTGCTGCAGAAAGCGGGCGCGTGATGCCACTGGACCTGAAGATGGGCGCCGTGCTGGCCGACCCGGAGACCCGCGTGGTGATCTGTTGTGGCGCAGGCGGAGTCGGCAAGACGACGACGGCCGCCGCGATGGCGCTGCACGCCGCCGAGGCCGGTCGGACCGTCGCGGTGCTGACCATCGACCCGGCCAAGCGGCTCGCCCAGTCACTGGGGATGAGCGAACTCACCAACGACCCGCAACCGGTCGCCGTCGACGGTGCCGGAACGCTGGACGCGATGATGCTCGACATGCGCCGCACCTTCGACGAGATGGTGCTCGAATACTCGACACCCGAACGCGCAGCGGCGATCATGGAGAACTCCTTCTACCAGACCGTGGCCGAATCCTTCTCCGGCACACAGGAATACATGGCCATGGAGAAGCTCGGCAAGCTGTTGGAGACCAATCGCTGGGATCTGATCGTCGTCGACACCCCGCCGTCGCGGAATGCACTGGACTTCCTCGACGCCCCGCAACGCCTCGGTTCGTTCCTGTCCGGACGGCTGATGAAGATGCTCGTCGGCGGTGGCCGCGGGGTGGGCCGGATGGTCACCGGCGCGATGAGCCTGGCGATGCGTGGCGTCTCCACCATCATCGGTGGCGACATGCTGCGTGATGTCGCCACCTTCGTGCAGTCACTGGACTCGATGTTCGGCGGTTTCCAGGACCGGGCGATGAAGACCTACGAACTGCTCAAGCAGCCCGGCACCCGATTCGCCGTGGTGGCCGCCGCGGAACCGGATGCCCTGCGCGAGGCCGCGTTCTTCGTCGATCGGCTCTCCGAGGAGTCGATGCCGCTGACCGGACTGATCCTCAACCGCACCCACCCCAACCTCACCGGCATCACCGAGGACGCCGCGCGGGCGGCGCTGGAGCGCAGCGACGGCGACCTCGACGAACTCACCCGCGGCGTGCTGCTGGTGCACGCCGAACGCGCCGGGACGGCCAAGCGTGAGGTCCACCTGCTGCAGCGGTTCACCGCCGCCCACCCCACGGTGCCGATCGTCGGGGTCCCGTCGCTGCCGTTCGAGGTCGCCGATCGGGTCGCGTTGCGCGCGGTCGCCGAGCAGATCACCGGGCGGGGCTGACGCATCACATACATCGGGGGATGGGCGCGCCACTGTGCGGGTTCGGCGGTTCTCGGCGGGTTGCTCACCACATTCGGCGCGGCACTGTTCCAGGGACTCGCCAGCCCCGGCGGCCGCGGCTACGTGACCTACATCGCGGTGTGGCCGGAACCCGCCGATGGCTTCGGGTCGGAGACGCTGCGTTATCTGACCGTCGCGGTGATCGGCATCGTGATCGGCGCGCTCGCCGCAACGGTCTCGTATCTGACCGGCGCCCGGGCCGCCCCGGCCGGCTCCCGCGTCGGCCTGACCGTGACGGCCGGACTCGTCGGCATCACGCTCGGACTGGCGCCCGTTCTCGCGATGCTGACGGTCACCGACTACCCGGACGTCTCACCGCTGCTGATCTACGGGGTCTGTGGCGTCGGCGGTGCCCCACCGTCGGTGTGCGTTGAGCAGCACCGCATTTCGCCCCGACTGCACGGTGGTCATTCATGCCGACACCGATGGCACCCGCGGCGAGGCGACCTGGAATTCGCCGACGAACTCACCCTCGGTCGCGAGCAGATCCGGCACAGCGTGTATTCGGCGCAGAAGGTGACGTCGTCGCGGACGTGGCCTCGCGTATGTGCTCGCCGTGGCCGCGATCGGCCTGGCGCTGAGGGCCGTCGGGGATGAGCGGGTGCGGTCGACGATGTACGCAACCGCGGCCGTGTTGCCGATCGGGGCGGTGGCGGCGACGGCCGGCGGGGTGACACGGCGGCGAGCGGGCCACGACTCTCGCCCGGCCTGAACGCGAATCGTCCCGGATCCCACCCCGCCGAAACGACACATCACCGGCGGGATGTACCCGGCCGGTGATGTGTGACGTGACTTGTCTGCGCTACCTCAGCCCGCGACCCGCTGACGCCGACGCTGCGCCTCGAAGAACGCGGCCCACGAGGTGACCTCGGGATGCTGACGCAGCAGCGCCCGACGCTGACGTTCGGTCATGCCGCCCCAGACGCCGAATTCCACCCGATTGTCGAGCGCGTCGGCACCGCACTGCAGTTGCACCGGGCAGTGGCGGCAGATGGTGGCGGCCTTGCGCTGTGCGGCGCCACGAACGAACAGATCGTCGGGATTCTCCCCGCGGCAGCGCGCTTGCGACACCCACGTCAATCGCGCCTCTTCCGTTGAAACCGCCGCTGTCGCCATCGTCGCCCCTGTCTGTCGTTGTATGCCGGCCACCTGCGTCGCCGACTTCTCGACTGCAACCCGCCCATTCGAGATCGCCGCGTCGTATTTGATACATGCAACACTCTGTCGGACCTGCTGTTAAGTGAGTCACATTCTGCCCTCAATCTAGGGATCTGTGCTGACGACCGCAACCCCTGGGCCGGAAAAACTGGCACACACGTGCAGACTTGACGAATCGTCGCAGTTCAGAAGGCATGCCGTGGTCGACGACATCGCCCGCGGTCGAGGCTGCGCGGGTGTTGACGAAATCACACGTATCCTGTCGTGGTGCCGATCTCGAAGAAGCTGGGGCCACTCGCCGCGGCGTGTGTGCTCGCCGGTGTGTTGGTCGCCGGACTCCTCTACCCCGTGGCCACCGGAATCGGAGTCGTCTCCAATCGGGCGGCGTCGGCGGTGGAGAACGTCTCCTCCGAACTGCTCAACGGCACCCTGCCGGAGGTCACGACGATGACCGACGCGGCGGGCAATCCCATCGCGCTCCTCTTCGATCAGTACCGCTATCAGGTCGGCTACAACGACATCTCGCAGAACATGATCGGCGCGATCATCTCGATCGAGGACCGCCGCTTTCTCGAACACGACGGGGTCGACTGGAAGGGCACGATCCGCGCGGCCCTGAAGAACTCGTCATCGGGCGAGGTGCAGCAGGGCGCGTCGACGCTGGACCAGCAGTACATCAAGAACTATCAACTGCTCGTGCTCGCCCGCACCGAGGCCGACCGGCAGGCCGCCACCGAGACCACCCCGGCCCGCAAGCTGCGTGAGGTGCGGATGGCGCTGACGATGGAGCAGTCACTGATCGAGCAGGCCAAACGCAAGGGCCTCTCGGACGCCGCCGCCAAGCAGGAGGCGAAGAAACAGATCGTCACCCGCTACCTGAACGTCGTCCCGTTCGGCAACAACGCCTACGGCATCGAGGCCGCGTCGCAGGTGTATTTCAACTCGCACGCCAAGGACCTGACGGTCGAGCAGGCGGCGCTGCTGGCGGGCATGGTGCAGTCCAGTAGCGCACTGAACCCGTACACGAATCCCGAGGCGGCGTTGGCACGGCGGAACACCGTGCTCGACACGATGATCCAGAACTTTCCGGATCGCCGCGACGAACTCATCGCCGCCAAGGCCAAGCCGCTGGGCGTGGTACCCAACCCGAACATCCCGACCCAGGGGTGCATCGGCGCCGGGAACAACGGTTTCTTCTGTGACTACGCGCTGCAGTTCCTGGCCGAGAACGGCATCTCGCGGGACTCGGTGATGCGCGGCGGCTACATCATCAAGACCACGATGGATCCGCAGGTGCAGCGGTCGGTGCAACGCGCACTGCAGACCCAGGCCAACCCGCAGGCCGACGGCGTCGCCAGCGTGATGAGCGCGATCCGACCGGGCACGACGTCGCACCCGGTGCTGGGCATGTCCTCGAGCCGCAACTACGGCCTGAACCAGAACGCCGACGAGACCGTGCAACCGCAACCGTTCTCCCTCGTCGGCGACGGCGCCGGGTCGGTGTTCAAGGTGTTCACCACCGCGGCGGCCCTGGAGAAGGGCGTCATCGGCACCGGCTCCAACATCCCGGTGCCCGCCTTCCTCGCCGTGCAGGGCATGGGTAACAGTGGTGGTTCGTTCGGGTGTCCGGCCAACAGTTACTGCGTGAAGAACGACGGCCGGTATCCGGCGACGATGTCGGTGTCCCAGGCGCTGGCGCAGTCCCCGAACACCGCGTTCGTCGGGTTGCTGCAGCAGACCGGGGTGAAACCGACCGTCGACATGGCGGTGCGGCTGGGTCTTCGGTCCTACAACACCCCGGGCACGTCGGGCAGTGGCGACAAGTCGATCGCCCAGTACGTCAAGGACGGCAACTTCGGTTCGTTCACCCTCGGGCCGTTCCCGGTCAACGGCCTGGAACTGTCCAATGTCGCCGCGACGCTGGCATCCGGCGGTGTGTGGTGCCCGCCCAATCCGATCGGGTCGATCAACACGATCAAACGCGACGAGAACCTCAACGCGGTCCCGGGACCGGACGGCAACCCGGTGCTCAACGCCGTGCCGTTCAACCCGCCGGCCTGTGATCGCGTCGTCGAGGAGGGGCTGGCCAATTCGCTGGCCGTGGCGATGGGCCAGGACGATCGTGGGGGCGGCACGTCGGCCGCCGCGGCCGGGGCCACCGGATGGAATCTGCCCGTCTCCGCCAAAACCGGTACCACCGAGGCGCATCGCTCCGCGGCATTCCTCGGCTTCACCAACAACATCGCCGGCTCGGTGTACGTCTACAGCGACGGACCCAACCCGGAGGGCATCTGCACCAGCCCGCTGCGGTCCTGCTACGACGGAAATCTGTACGGCGGTTACGAACCGGCGCGCACCTGGTACTCGGCGATGCTGCCGGTGGCCAACAACTTCGGCCCGACGGCTCTGCCGCCGTCGGATCCGCGGTACGTGGCCGGCACCAGCCGTGGCCGCATCCCGAACGTCACCGGACTGACCGCCAGTGACGCGACCTCGCGCCTGCAGGCCGCCGGATTCAAGGTCACCCAGCTCGAGGTCGACTCCGCCCGCCCGCAGGGCACCGTGCTCTTCACCGCGCCGTCGGATTCCGCGCAGCCGGGTACCACCATCACGATGTACGTGAGCAATGGTCGCGCCGAGGGCGGCAGCGGTGAGCCGACGCAGACCACCGTGCAGGTGCCCGGCGTCGGACCGGTGATCATCGACCTGCCCGGCTGAGGCGCGTGTCGGCGTGTCCGGTGAACACGCCGACCGGCGTGTCGGGCTTCGGGTGTGCGCGTATCGTGGGGTGATGCCCATCCTCGATGCGAACCTGGTTCGGCAGCTCGAACGCCACCTCCCGACGTCGATGACGGCCCGCTCGGTGGCAGCCGGCACCGGACTCGCGGCCGCCGGACTCTTCTACTCGACGGTGATCGAACGCAATGCGTTCACGCTGCGGCACACCACCATGTCGGTGCTCGAGCCGGGCGCCACGCCGCTGCGGGTGCTGCACATCAGCGATTTGCACATGATGCCCGATCAGCGGCTCAAGCAGGCGTGGGTGTCCGAACTCGATGCGCTCGAACCGGACCTGGTGATCAACACCGGTGACAATCTTGCTCACCCGCAAGCGGTTCCGGCGGTCATCCAGTCCCTCGGCGGGCTGCTGTCGCGGCCCGGCCTGTTCGTCTTCGGGTCCAACGACTACTTCGGCCCGAAGCCGAAGAACCCATTCAAGTACTTCCGGACCGAACACAAGCGGACCCACGGGGCGCCCCTGCCGTGGCAGGACCTGCGGGCCGCGTTCGTCGAGCGCGGCTGGCTCGACGCCACCCACACCGTGCGCGAACTCGAGGTCGCCGGCGTCCGGGTGGTCGCGGCGGGCGTCGACGATCCGCACATCGAACGAGATCGCTATGACACGATCGCCGGTCGCCCCAATCCGCTCGCGCAGCTGCGGCTCGGGCTGACCCATTCGCCCGAGCCACGGGTGCTCGACCGCTTCGCCGCCGACGGCTACGACCTCGTGCTGGCCGGGCACACCCACGGTGGTCAGCTCTGCCTGCCCTTCGTCGGCGCCCTGGTCACCAACTGCCACCTGGATCGTTCCCGGGTGAAGGGCCCGTCCAATTGGGGCTCGACGATGAAGCTGCACGTCAGCGCCGGCCTGGGCACCTCGCCGTATGCCCCGGCCCGGTTCTGCTGCCGTCCCGAGGCCAGCCTGCTCACCTTGACACCCGTCTCTCATGGGGACGCGACGTTCGACGAAGATCATTCCCTGCCCCAGTTGGCCACCGACGCGCACTGAGACGCCACGCGAACCGATCCGCCGACCCCCGACCCCGACCCCGACCCCGACCCCGACCCCGACGACACTGGGTGTGACCATGATGAGCGGCGACGGCGCACTCGCCGAACAGATCTCGGTTCTCGCATTCGACACGTTCGGCACCGTCGCCGATTGGTTCACCGGTATCCGCACCGCGGTGGCCGAAGAGATCCCCGATGTCGACGCCACCGAGTTCACCCGAGAATGGCGACGTCGGTACGCGCCCATCCTGGCCCGCGTCGAGTCGGGTGAACTGGGCTGGCGGGGCCTCGACGACCTGCAGGCCGACACTCTCGGCGAGGTGGCCCGAGAGTTCGCCGTGGCCCTCGACCCGGCCGCCTCGACACGACTGGTGCACGCCTGGTGGACCATTCCCGGCTGGCCCGATTCCGCACCCGGCCTCGCTCGTCTACGCACCCGATTCACCGTGTGCGCGTTGAGCAATGGCAGTGTGGCGCTGCTGACCGCGATGGCCAAGCACAACGGGTTCGGCTGGGATGTCGTCGGCGGCTCCGATCTCTGGCGGCACTACAAACCCCACCCGGCGACCTACCTCGGAATTGCCGGTCTCCTGGAGGTGCGGCCCGATCAGGTGATGATGGTCGCGACCCATCAATCCGACCTCGATCACGCCCGTTCATGTGGCCTTCGCACCGCATTCATCGAACGTCCCCTCGAATGGGGCGATGCATCGTTGAAAGACGATTCCGGCTCGGTGCACAACGACATCCATGCACACGATATCCGTGATCTGGCAACCCAACTTGGCTGTTGATCGAATGAGTCAGTCATCCTTTTCGGGCGATGCCCATCCCGGTGACCCGCCACGAGAATTCTCTTCGGAAACACGTTTACCGAAAGGGCATTGTCATGTCGGCACCCAGACCTGTTCAGGACCAGCATCCGGTTCGCCAGGGATTCGCGGGCGGAGCCACCATCGGCGCCGCAACTCTGCTGCTCGTCGCCGGTGTCCTCGGCTTTCTGTCGGGACTCTCGGCCATCGTCAACGACAAGCTGTACGTCGCCGGACCCGAGTACATCTACCAGTTCGATCTCACCACATGGGGCTGGGTTCACCTCATCGTCGGCATCATCGCGATCGCGATCGCCTTCGGGATGTTCGTCGGTGCCACCTGGGCCCGCGTGAGCGCCGTGATCATCGCCGCGATCTCGATCGTCGCCAACTTCCTGTGGCTGCCCTACAACCCGTGGTGGTCGGTGCTGGTCATCGCCCTCGACCTGTTCGTCATCTGGGCCGTGTGCACCTGGCAGACCGACTGAGCTCCAGCGACATCTGATCTTCCTCGCTCCAGCGACATCTGATCTTCGTCAACGCCCGGCCGAGCACACACTCCGGCCGGGCGATGACGTGCGGGCGGGTGTATCGCATCTTCCGCGACGCCGCATCATCCACCTGAATGGCAGCCGGATGGGCGAGCCCCGGTCACCTGCCCCATATCTGACACCATGAGCGGCGTGCGTTCTCCGGCTGGCGGGGACACGAGATCATCACGGAGAATGACATGACATCGGTGTTGACGGACGTCGCCGTGAACGATGTGGTGGCGCGGTGTGAGCAACTGTTGGCACGCGCTGTCGAGAATCCGACCGTGCGCGGCTGGAATTCCGCCGTCGAAGCGGCAGGCGCCAACGACGCCGACGCCGCTGCCCGGGCCCTCGCCGACATGCCCGAGCAGCCGCGCTTCGTGGCGACACTCGTTCTTGGACTGGCATTCCCGGCGGTACTGGGGACCACTGCAGTGGCCTTGGATGAGTCACTTCCGCGGAGCCCGGAGCGATTCGACTGGTCGGACTGCTGTGAACTGCTGACGGTGGTGCGGTGGGCCGAACGTGCATCCGAGCTCGATGCCACCGTCCTTGCCCGCATCTGCGGCCGGGCGTACTGGCGCTCCGCCGGAATCCCCCTGCTGGCGGCGGTCCGCGTCCGGCTGGCATCCGACGATGTGACATCGGCACGACGTCTGTACGACGCCATTCCCGAGTACGCGGTGCAGGAGAAAGCTGCCGCATGCGCGCTGCTCGTAGTGCGCGGCATCACCACCCCCGACGACGCGATCACCGACGCCATCGGCAACGAGATCATCCAAGTGGGTTACGAAGAGGCACAGGCATTGTCGTGTGCCCTGACCGAATATGCCCGCGCGGGAATCGAACCCGATGCCGCAGCGGTGGTGAGCACCGTCGAGGCCATGACGAGGTGGGGTGCGGATCGAGTGGAGAAGGACGGCCGGTCCGCGGGTCTCGCCATCGGCGCTCAGGCATGTGTACGGGCCGGGTGGCTCGATCACGCGCGCACTCTGGCCGACGTCCTGTGGGATGCGCGCAACCGCGATCCGGTCCTGGCGGCGATCGCATCCGGCGTCGGGGCACCGGAGCTGGTGCGGATCCTGCATCATGAACCCGACCTCGACGAGATCCGCGCGGAGACCGACCTCGACCGGCGTCTGGAGGATGCCAGTGCGCGAGCACTCGGGCGCTTCGACACCGGTGACGCCGATGCCGCGATCGCCGCGCTTACGACCGCGTTGAACGTGACGGCAGCGGCCGCAGAGGCGGTCGATGGTTCCGATCTCGTCACGTGGGCTCGCATGCTGGCCACCGGCGGCGATCAGGACAGTGCCACACGAATCATGACGGATCTGATGCCCGACAAGAGACTGCCGCGAGTCGGATATCAGTGTGCCGTGGACGTACTCGACGCCGATCATGGCCGGGCGTTCCTGGATGCCGCGCTGTCGCGTCAGCGGGAACTGGACATGCTGGGCACCGCCACTGCGCGGACCTCCACCGCGTCGTATCTGGCCCGCGTCGTGGTTCGTGCCGACGATCCGGACCTGGAGCTCAGGTTCCTGCGCGCGGTGGTCGCCGTCGCACCGCGCGAGAAGGTGGGCCTGCCGCGTCCGTCGAATTTCGTGGAAAACGCTCGCGCCGAACGGATCATCGCAACCCTTCGCATCCTCGACGCCGCCCGCCGCGGGGAGGACGACGCCGCATCGCTTCGGCGGCTCGAGGAGTGGACTCGCATACTTCCGGAGCCGGAACAGCCGTGGATCGCTGCGGCGGCCGTCGCCTACACCGCTCAGCGACGTGAAGTGTTCGCGCCGGACAACGCCGTGCCGCGACCGGAATGCCTCCCCGGGGTCGCGGCCGAGTTGGCCCGTCGGGGACGCCTCGAGGACGCCCTGGAACTCGTGTCGCGGATCGCACTGCACGATTCCTTCCCGGAAGTGCTGCAGCAGCGCACCTTGGTCGCGGTCGCCGAGGCGACGTCCGGCGAGAGCACATCCGTCATCGACGCGTATCGCACGTGCCAGGAGACGTGGGACCGTGAGGACGACGAGATCACCGACATCGGCCGTCGCCAGTTCTACCTCGGCACCATCATGCTTGCGTGTGGTGACATCGATGGCGCGATCGACACGGCCGCCCAGATACCCGACGTGCGCCAATCACACTGCGGGGCCGGTGATCTGGTGGCGGCGATCGGTGCACACCTGGATACCCATCCCCACCTCTGGACCCCCGAACGAGCCCAGCGGCTCGCCGACACCCTCGGCGGAGAGGGCATTGGGATCGGCGACCTCATGCATCCGTTGATGGCCATCGGCCCGTCCGTCATGGAACACCATCCGCAGCCGTTCAGCCTGCTGGTGGGGGCCCGCCGAAAGTTCAGCATGCACAGCGGCCGGGGTGACTCAGAGATCGTCAGGGCTCTCGAGGGGCTCGGACTGATCCGGGCCGGACAGTATGACACCGGCATCAGATGTGTCACCACTGCCATCGCGGCGGCTGCGGATTCGGTGTCCTCGATGCACTACAGCTATCCGCAGGCATACGCGCAGTGCGCCTTTGGGCTGCCCCGGGACGCCGACGACCGCGACGAGAGCATCCGCCGGGTCTGTCGCCTCGCCGAAGGCCACAATCCCGAGCGCACCGTGCGTCGCGTCGGATCGATCCTGAACGCCACCCCACACGAGGACCTCCCCCTGGTCGCCACCACCCTGGCGGACCTGCAGGTCCCGCACGAGACGATGACCTTGGTACACAACCGAATCGGCGTCGCACTGATCCGACATGCCGACGACCCCACGCTCTTCCCGCTCGAGTCGGCTCCGGACCGGGATACCGCACTGGTCCGGGTCCGGCAGGTGGCACAGTTCCTGGCCCGCCGGGGACGCCTGATCGAGGCGAATGCTCTGGCAGCACAGTGCGGACTGGATGTATGACGGTGGACGATCGCGCCGGACTGGAATAGGCCGGAGTAGGGTGGCGGCCCGCGACACGCGCGTGCTCGCCGCGACTCACATGCCGTCGGCCACCGCGCCTTTGGTATCAACCGGGCATCTCGCCCTCAACCCCGGTAGTGCCGTGGAAACGAGGAGGCCCTGACCCGGATTTCTCCAGGCCAGGGCCTCTACTGCTTCTCAACCAAAGCGTCGGGGTGGCGGGATTCGAACCCACGACCTCTTCGTCCCGAACGAAGCGCGCTACCAAGCTGCGCCACACCCCGTGTGCAACCTGCGATAGCTTACCCCCGGAGTCCGCCAGGAGTTAAATCGGCTGGTCAGTGTGCCAATTCACGACTCATTGTGAGTCGAATCCGTGCAGCACATCCCCTTCGATCTCAGGTTCGCGTAAGGATGGGATCACGCATTTCACATCTAGGAAAGGACCCGCGCGTCATGAGCAGTTCCGCCGAGGATCGCCAGATCAACTCGTCCACCAAGACCGGCTTCGCACTCGGGATCTCGATCGTCGCCGCGGCGTTGCTGTTCGTCGCCGGCATCGTCGCGATCTTCCAGGGCATCGCCGCCCTCCACAACGACGAGATCCTGGTGGTCGGCGCCGACTACACCTTCGAGCTCGACCTGACGTCGTGGGGCTGGATCCACATCATCGTGGGCGTCATCGCCGTCGTCATCGCCGGCGGACTCGCCGTGGGCACGGCGTGGGGCCGAGTAGCGGCGATCATCATCGCGTCGCTGTCGATCATCGTCCAATTCCTGTGGCTGCCCTACTACCCCGCCTGGGCCATCCTCATCATCGTCCTCGACGTCATCGTGATCTGGGCGGTGGCCACCTGGAGTCCGGCCAACGCCTGACCGGCGCTCAGGTGTCGACGGGCTGGGCTGCCTCGTGGCGGCCCAGCCCACCGTCGTCGCCGGCGGGCACCGCTCACCCATCCGGATCACCCCTTCGCGGCGAATGGCTGGCGTTCACCGAACGAAAGGGAGTTCCGCCATGCCGCTCGCGCGCCGCACCATCCGTCTCTTGCTCGTGCCCCTGGCCGTCATCGGCGCGGCGGTGGCGATGATTGTCGCCCCCGCCACCGCCGACGCCGCGCCACTGAAGCCCGTTCCGAAGCTCGACGTCCAGCGCTATCTGGGCACGTGGTGGCAGCAGGCCACGATCCCGTCGTTCTTCGGTATCCGCTGCGCCAAGGACACCAACGCCACCTACGGCATCATCGACGCGACCACGATCAGCGTCGACAACAAGTGCACGTCGTTCACCGGGCGACCCGATGGCATCAAGGGCAAGGCGACCGTGGTCGATCCGGTGAGCAACGCCCAACTCATCGTCACCTTCCCGGGTGTCCCCAACACCATCGATCCCGGCAAGACCCCCAACTACATCGTCTCGTGGGTGGCCGACGGCGCGACACCGGACGCCCCCTACGAGTATGCGGTCGTCGGCGATCCGTCACGCCTGTCGGGATTCGTGTTGTCCCGCAAGAAGGTCCTGACCACCGCGGAACTGCGGATGCTCAAGGATGCGACAGAGAAGGTCGGCTTCAATTCGTGTACCTTCCTCATCTCGCCGACCACCGGTGGGCGCAGCGACTATTCGCCACTCTGCACGGTCTGAGCACGGTCTGACGACCGGCGATCGGTTCGGTGCGGTTGCGCCGGTGCCGACCTGATCGGTCGTAGCCTGATCAGGTGAGCACCCGCCGTCCGCCCGAAGCGCTGTTGACCGATGCCTACCGCATCGCCGACGAGATCCTCTATCCCGCCGCCGGTGAGGTGGACCGCACCGGGATCATCCCCGAATCCCATTGGTCTCACCTCGCCGGCGCCGGACTGTTCGGGATCGCCGACGCCGACGCACGTCTCGATCTCACCGCAGTCCTGGAGATCCAGGAGGTCCTCACCAGCGGTTGCCTGTCCACCGCCTTCACCTGGCTGCAGCACCACGGCGTTGTCATCGCCCTGTCCTCGACATCGAATGCGGCCCTGCGTTCGGAGTTGTTGGCCGATACGGTGAGTGGACGGCTACGCGCCGGAGTCGCCTATGCCGGCGTGGTACCCACCCCGCCGCGGATGACGGCCAACCGCACCACCGACGGCTGGATCATCGACGGCTACGCCCCGTTCGTCAGTGGCTGGGGCATCATCGACCTCCTGCAGATCTCCGCGCGCGACGTCGAGACCGACGACGTGATCGCCGCAATCCTGCCCGCGCGTCGCACGATCCCCGAGATCGCCGCGAGTCCCATGCACCTGTCGGCCGGAAACGCCACCAGCACAGTGTTTCTGCGCGTCGAGGGCCTACGGGTGAGCGACGCACAGATCGTCAGTCGCGTCAGCCTCGACGACTTCTTCGCGAGCCAGAACATCGGCCTGCGCATCAACGGCACGCTCCCCTTCGGCCTCGTTCGGCGCGCCACGGCACTGTTGGAGCGACTCGACGACGTGCACGCCGCCCGAGCACTACGCGAACGAGCCGGTGTGATCCGCGCCCGCCTCGACGAATCCCTTTCCGACACAACGGCACTCCTCGACGCTCGTGCCGACGCCGCCCGACTCGCCGTCGAGGCCACCTCCGCGCTCGTCGCCGCCGACGGCGGCCGCGCCCTGGTGACCGGTTCCACCCCGGAACGCCTGGCCCGCGAGGCGATGTTCACCCTGGTTGCCGCGAGCCGGCCCCAAGTGAAAGACCTTCTCGTCCAACGGTTCAGCGGAGCCGATGACCCGAGTTAGGACGCAGTCCCGTTGACAGTGCTCCCTATTCCATTGACAGCGCCCAGACGTCGGCCCGTTCCGCGTTACTGACCCGTCGATTCGGTTCGGGCACCGAAGTCCCGCAGGAACAACGCCTCGGCCACGGCGAGATTCTCGATCTCGGACGGGTCGACGCTCTCGTTGGGTGCGTGGATCAGGCAGCTCGGCTCCTCGACGCCGAAGAGCATGATCTCGGCGTCGGGGAAGGTCTCCTGCAGCACCGTGCACAGCGGGATCGACCCGCCCTGGCCCTGCTGCACCACCTCGTGGTCGTAGGCGCTGCGCAGCGCGGCCGATATCGCCTCGAAGGCGGGCCCTTCGGTGGAACCGGAGAACGGCTTTCCGATGGCCTCGCGTTCGAACTCCACCCGGGCGTTCCACGGCGTCACCGCTCGTAGGTGTTCGATCAGCGCATCCTGCGCCGCGGCCGGGTCCATGCCCGGGGGTACCCGGAGATTGATCCGCGCCCGAGCCTTCGGCGTCACCGATGCCGACGATCCGACCACCGGCGAGCAGTCGATGCCGAGGACGGTGGCTGCCGGTCGCGCCCAGACCATTTCGGCGATGCTGCCCGAACCGACGACGTCCACCCCGTCGAGAACCGTTGCGTCCTTGCGGAACTGCTCCTCGGAGTAGTCGATACCGGACCACTCCTGACTCGCATCGACGCCGCGCACCGTGGTGTTGCCGTCGGCGTCGCGCAGGGTGGCGAGCATCGCGATCAGGGCCGCCAGGGCGTCCGGAGCGGCACCGCCGAACATGCCGGAATGCATGGCCGACGACAGGGTTTCGACGCTGACGACGACATTGGCGATCCCGCGCAGACTGGTGGTCAGGGTGGGGCGACCGACGCCGATGTTGCCGGAGTCGAGAATGAGGATGGCGTCGGCGCTCAGCAGTTCCGGATGTTTGGGCACGAAGTCCTCGATGCCGCCGGAACCCTGTTCTTCCGAGCCCTCCCCGATGATCTTGACGGTGACGCCCAGATCTTTGCCCAGGGCCCGCAACGCCGTGAGGTGGACGGCGATGTTGCCCTTGCAGTCGGCGGCACCACGCCCGTACCAGCGTCCGTCGCGTTCGGTGAGAGTCCACGCCGGCGTCGTCCAGGCCTGTGAGTCGAGAGGCGGCTGCACGTCGTGGTGGAAGTACAGCAGCACCGTCGGCGCTCCCGGCGGGCCGGGAATGTGTCCGGTCACCGCACGAGACCCGTCGGATGTGACACGTGCGGCCACGTCGGACACCCCGGCCTCGGTGAACGCCTCGATCAGCCAGTCGACCATGCGGGCGCATTCCGGCGGTTCCGGCTGGGACGGATCGAAGACCGACTCGAAGGCCACCATCTCGGTCAGATCCTCACGAGCCCGGGGCATCAGCGCGCTCACCCGTTCGCGAATCTCGTCCACACTCACGTCAGTTCTCCTCCGATGCAGTAGGTGAGCCGGTCGGCTGCGGTAACCGAAGCCTCACACCATTGTCGCAGCAACCACGCGACTCGACCTTGCATGCCCGAATCCCGGATGCACGCAATGCATTCCGTGTGTGTGGGAGCAGCGCACGCAACTTCCGACGAAAGAGGTCAGCGTCCGTCGTCGGTGGTCGTGTCGGCGGGGGTCGGGTCGGCGGGGGTCGGGTCGGCGGTCACCGAATCCTCGCCGGTCGACGCATCACCGGCGGCGGCCGCATAACTCTCGGTGAACGAGACGCGTGGCGTCGTCGCGGCGTGGAATGCGGCGAGGCCGGCGAAGAACAGCGCGGCCAGCCCGAAGACGCCCGCGAGCGCGAGTGACGCCGCGTGCAGGACCGTCAGGTAGAGGCCGTCTCCGCGGGTCATGAGCCCGCCGGCAGCGGCCAGTACCGCGCCGAGCAGCGCCCACACGGCGCTGCGCACCCGCGGCGACACCGTCGAGACGAAGAAGAGTCGCTGGTAGAGGGCGGTCTCGTACTCGTCCACCGCGGCCAGGCGCACCGGGTCGTCGGCCCCGAGTTCGCGCAGTTCGCGCGCCAGCGACGCCCCGCGCCGCAGCTGCTCCGGCTCCCGCTCGCGAGAGCGGACGAAGGCGACGGCCGCAACGACCGCGGCCACGAGGAAAATCCCGACCATGACACCCCAGTACTCCACACCGCGAGGCTACCGTCGCCTCCGACGGGCGGGTGCGCCAGGTCACAGCGCGCCGGGCGGCGGCCCCTCTCGGTCAGGAGAGGTCCAGGTATCCGCCGTGGGCACCGCAGTGCAGGCACCGGAACAACGCGACCGCGGCGTCGCCGTCGGCACGCAGGATCGGCAGCAGCTGTCCCCACTGGTCCACCGCCACCTCGGCGGTGGTGCGTATCTGCTCGATGGCCTCATCGCCGAGGGCGGTCATCTCGTCGGTTCCGGCCATGCCGACGAATGCGGCGCCGTCGTCGCAGTGCGTCCACCATCGTCTGTCCTGCCAAGTCGGGAACCCAGGTGTGCGGTGGGCGATCACGTCGATCACGTCGCGGGGGACATCCCACCGTGGGAGGCCCCATCCGATGTCGGCGGTGAACTCACCGTCGAACCTCGCCGCCGCCGACCCGTCGGCGATGCACCACGGGCACAGGTCGTCAATCTCCTGCTCGGAGTAGAAACTGCCGTGGTAGATCCAGCCGCGAGAGCGTTCGCAACACTGACAGACGTCGTCGGCGGGTGCGACGGCACCGGCGGCCACCGGATCGGGAAAGTACCGAAATGTGGGCAGTTCGGAAGCGGGCATCGCGCCAGGATAGCCACCGGAGACGACGAGCCCCAACGCCAACGAGCCCCGCCGAAGGGGCGGGGCTCGTCACGGGGTGGGAAAGCGAGGACCAGGCTGTCGCCCTCGCGTCCCCCGGTGATGCGGTGCTCAGGGGCGTAACGCTCAGGCCACCTGGGCCTGCCACATCCAGTGCAGCTGCTCGAGCTTCGAGGCGAATCCGATCAGCAGATCCTGAGTGACTGGGTCGGTCGACTCGGTGGCGTCGATCCGCGCCCGAAGACCGGCGATGACGGCCTTGAGGTTGTCGACCACGGCCGCGACGACGTCGGCGTCCTTGGTCCAGCCCTCACCGAATCCGGTGGTGCGGGCGGTCTTGGCGACCGTCTCGGCCCGCCCGTCGGGGCTGACACCGATGGCGGTGGCGCGCTCGGCCGCGGCGTCGGTGAACTCGCGGGCGACGGCCACCAGCTCATCGAGTTCGAGGTGGACCGAACGGAACTGTGCGCCGACGACATTCCAGTGGGCCTGCTTGGCGATCAGCGACAAATCGATCAGATCGACGACGGTCTCCTGCAGCGCGGTTCCGGTGACCGACTTCTGCTCCTCGGAGAGGGTGCTGGTGATCGGGGTGTTCAGAGTAGTCGTCATCGTGTGACGTCCTTTCTGTTGTGCGGCGGCACCGTGTGCTTGTGGCGGGTGCCGCATGGATAAGTCTCGTGTCGCGCAGACGGTGACGCCGGTCAGACCCGAACGGTCAGCGTGTGCTCGATGTTTCCCTTGGTGGCCTTCGAGTACGGGCAGAAGGCGTGTGCGGTCTCGGCGAGTTCCTTGGCCTTTGCCTCGTCGAGGCCCGGGAGGTAGGTCTCGATGGACACCCCGAGGCCGAAACCACCGTCGGCGGAGTCCTTCCCGATGGCCACCGTCACGGTGACCGTGGAGTCGTCCGGCGCGGGCGTGCCCGACTGCTTGGAGGTCAGACGCAGCGCCCCGAGGAAGCAGGCCGCATAACCCGCGGAGAACAATTCCTCCGGGTTGCTTCCCTCGCCACTGCCACCGAGTTCCTTGGGCGGCTGCAGGTCGAGGTCGATGCGTCCGCTCTCGGACACGACCTCGCCGTCGCGGCCGCCGCCGCTGGCCTTGGACGAGATGGTGTATGCGGTCTCGATTGCCATAGTGCTCTCCTCACTGATACCACCGGGGTCGACGGTGGAAGATGATCGAACGTCTTTGCTGTCCAACAATTCTCGACGGAAAATAGTTCCCATTCCAGATGAACGGCGAAAGAGCTTCCCGGCTAACGGGATTCGTCGCCCACCTGGTGCTCGTCAGCCCTCGCGGCCGTTGCGCACGCCTTCTTCGACCTTCTTTCCGAGGTCGGCATCCACCTGTCGCCAGTACTCGAACACCCGCGACAGCACCGGCTCCTCGACGCCGTCGAGGACGTGGCCGACGATGTTGTTCACCAGCCGTTCACGGGCGTCGTCGTCGAGCACCTCGCGGACCATCGTTCCGGCCTGCGCCCAATCACTGTCCTCGGGGTGGGCGATGTAACCGGCCCGCACGGCCTCGTCACCGAAGGTCCACAGGCCCTCGTCGCCGGCGGCCGCGGCGTCGGCGTGTGGGCCACCGTAGGAGTTGGGCGCATAGACCGGCACGTCGGAGCGGCTGAAGTCGTAGGCCATCGCGCCCTCCTTGGAATAGGAGTTGACCTGTGCGGCCTTGGCCGAATTGACCGGCAGCTGAGCGTAATTCGTTCCGACCCGGTAGCGGTGCGCGTCGGCATAGGAGAACACCCGGCCCAGCAGCATCTTGTCGGGCGAGAATCCAATGCCCGGCACCACATTCGAGGGTTCGAAGGTGGCCAGTTCGATCTCGGAGAAGAAGTTCTCCGGATTGCGATTCAGCGTCCACTTACCGACCTCGATGAGGGGGTAGTCCCTCTGCGACCACACCTTGGTCAGGTCGAAGGGATTGAACCGATAACCCTCCGCCTCGTCGAGCGGCATGATCTGCACCTTCAAGGTCCAGGACGGGAATTCACCCCGGTCGATGGCCTCGTAGAGGTCCTGGCGGTGGTAGTCGGGGTCACTGCCGGCGAGGGTGTTGGCCTGTTCCTGGGTGAGGAACTCGATTCCCTGATCGGTCTTGAAGTGGTACTTCACCCAGAAGCGTTCACCGTCGGCGTTGACCCACTGATAGGTGTGCGAGCCGAATCCGTCCATGTTGCGCCACGACTTCGGGATGCCGCGGTCGCCCATCAGCCAGGTCACCTGATGTGCCGACTCCGGGCGCAGGGTCCAGAAATCCCACTGCATGTTGTGGTCGCGCAGTCCCGAGCCGGGGAGCCGCTTCTGTGACCGGATGAAATCCGGGAACTTGATCGGATCCTTGATGAAGAAGATCGGGGTGTTGTTGCCGACGAGGTCGTAGTTGCCGTCCTCGGTGTAGAACTTCACCGCGAAACCGCGCGGGTCGCGCCACGTGTCGGGGCTGCCCTGTTCGCCGGCCACCGTCGAAAAGCGCACCAGCGATTCGGTTGTCGCACCGGGCTGGAAGAGCTTCGCCTTGGTGTAGCGCGAGACGTCTCCGGTGATCTCGAGGTGACCGAACGCGCCGGCCCCCTTGGCGTGCACCACCCGCTCGGGGACGCGTTCACGGTTGAACTGCGCGAGTTTCTCCAGCAGGTAGTGGTCGTGGAGCAGGATCGGGCCCTGTGTGCCGGCGGTCAGGGATTCGTTGTCGCTGGCGACCGCGATGCCGGCGTTGGTCGTGGTGCGCGGGGTGTTCTGAGACGAAGTCATGCGTGGCTCCCAATCGTGAGTACGTCAGGTCGCGGCACCGGGCTGTGGCACCGTCGCCATGTGGTCGATGTCGTGTGGTCTATCTGCGAATTGTCTTGTCGCCGTGCGTTTTCAAGTCCTGTAACTTCTTCGGACCGCTCACCCTGCGGGGTCGGACTCCGCATCGTGCGCGTCGGTGTCACGGCACGCCGGGCACCTTCCCCAGAACGTCACCTCTGCTTCGTCGATCTCGTAACCGTGATCGGCATCCGGAGTCAGGCACGGGGCCCGGCCGACGACGCAGTCGATGTCGATGATCTCGCCGCAGGACCGGCACACCAGGTGATGGTGATTGTCCCCGGCGCGGGATTCATACCGCACCGGCGAGCCCGCCGGTTCGATCCTGCGCACCATGCCGCGTTCCGAGCACGTGCGCAGAACGTCGTACACGGTTTGGGTAGACACGCCACCCAGCCGGTCCCGCACGCCGGCCGCCACGAAATCGGCTGTGGAATGCGGATGGTCATGCAGGATTTCGAGCACCGCGAGCCGCGGCGCGGTGACCCGGAGGCCTGCGGCG
Source organism: Gordonia sp. NPDC003950 (assembly GCF_053605205.1). Classification (NCBI taxonomy): domain Bacteria; kingdom Bacillati; phylum Actinomycetota; class Actinomycetes; order Mycobacteriales; family Gordoniaceae; genus Gordonia; species Gordonia sp. NPDC003950. Next base: position 94,844 of record NZ_JBSGIT010000018.1, read on the forward strand.
CGAAGCGCGTGGGTGAGCTCTGTCCGATCCGGCATGACATCACCATACGCACTTATTTGGAATGAGTCCAGTATTTGGAAGAATTCCAGTTTATTAGGTGAGCCTTGCCCCGCGCCGGTTCAGCTCGACCGCAGCATCCGCGTCGGACGCATCCGGGTCGATTCGGGCAACCAGCGGTTGACGGCGCGCCGCAGCGTCATCACCGCGGCGATGACCAGCAACGCGAACTCCAACCACCCGAGCACGACCACACCCGACCACAACTCCGGATACCGGAAGAACAGATCGAGCCCGACCGGGATGCACATCAGGTGCAGCGCCACGATCGCCAGGAAGAAGTTGCGGCAGTTGCGGCTGTGGTGACTCGCCGCGGCGACCAGAAAGGCGTATTCGCCCACCAGGAACAGGACCGCGATCACCAGTCCGGCTACCGGGAGGACATCGGCGAAGGTGGTGATCTGATCCCCGGTCGGCTGCCCCTTCGGCGTGGTCACCGCGTCGACGAGCATCCGATCACGCAGTGCGTCACGGGTGGCGCCCAGTTCGATCGTGCCGTAGACGATGCAGATCAGCCCACAGATCGCCGCCCCCCACCAGGCCACCCGGGCGTGCAGCACGAGGGCCGCGGGAGCGGGTCCGGGCGCGCCCGGACGCTTCGGGTAGAGGTTCGCGCGGTCGCGGTCGGCGGAATTGCGTTTGCGCAGTTCGGCGAGATCCTCCGCGTCGAGTTCGGCCTGCGTGGGAGTGCGGTCCGCATCGTCGGGAGTGGCGTCGGTCATGGTCGCATTGTCGCACTCACCACAACCGGATCGGCCGACGACCGGTTTCGGCGCCGGTACACCCACGACCAACGCTCAGGAGCCGACCTTGAGCATCCGCCCCACCGTCGCCTGCCAGAGCGTTCCGTCGGCGGCGATAGTCCCGGTCAGTTCGAGCGGTTCGTCGACGGGCGCGCCGCCCACCGGCAGCGTCTCCACCCGAGCGCCGGTCGCGAAATCGGTCGCGATGTAGTAGACCGGCCCGAGTTGCTGCACCGCACCCGCGTCGTACGGACCGTAACCGAGACCGTGGATGAGACCGTCGGCGCGCGAGAGTTTCGGCAACGACGCGAGGCGGTCGCCGTTCTCCCACACCCGCCGGCAGCCCTGAGCCGACACATCGATGCGCGTGGAGCCGCCGACGAAGCCCGCGTCGACCGGAACCGACGGTCCCGAGACCGCCATCGGCGGGTACTGATAGCCGTAGGTGCTGGGGATGACCAGCGAATTGCCCCACGCCATCGGCGAATTCTCGGTGCCCTGCCCCGAGGTGGCGAACGCCGGCATCCGGCAGACCAGGCGGCCGGTGTCGGACTCCCGCACGATCAGCGACGGACGCGCATCGGCGTTGTCGACGATGGCCACCCATCCGTCGCCCCTCGGACCGAAATAGGTGGGTGTGGTGCCCGACCCCCAGGTGAGCTGACCGGGTTTGCGTGCCGAGCCTCGATCGTAGGGCTGCCGCCACACGATATGCGGCGCGGCCCCGGGATGGGCCCACATCTCGTAGAGCGCGTGCGTGGTGATCACCGAGACACCACCTGGGCGAACGCTGAGCCCGTTGACGAGGTCCTCCCCGGCCGGTAGATGCGCGGCATGCACCGTCCGATCGCGGGCGAGGACACCGATGACACCGTGGGTCGTGGCGAACCAGACCCGCCCGGTGGCGTCCGGGGCCAGTCCGGTGATCGCGTCATTGGCCGGGATCTGCCGCGACACGTCGATCCGCTCGTCGACATACACCTGCCAGCCGGTCGGCGTATTCCGGTGCGCCACAAAGAGAATCGAGTTCGAACCGTCGGCGACCACCACCCGGTTCCGGCCATCGAGGTATCCGTACACCCCGCCGAGCAAGCCGCCTTTGCGCAACTCGGACCGGGCCAGCGGTTCGGCCGTCCGCGGATCGAAGAGGACCACCGAGGGCACCGCGACGCCCCCCGCACCCACGAAGCCGGTGCACAATGCGACCGGCATCCCGTCGGTACCGATGAAGGTCGCCGCGCACGCGCCGCCCGGCACCGACGACGCCAGCAGTCGCGCACCCGGTCCCGGGCCGGGATTCGGTGTGGAGTCGGTGGACGCGAGATCGCCGTGCATCAGCGACGTCCCGGCCGGGCCGAGAATCGGTGGACCCGGATCGGGCAGGGGATCCGCCGTCGCGGGAGCGACACCGATCAGCATCGTCACGACGACGCCGACCACCAGCAGCGCCGACCGCACCAGCACCGACCACCACCGTCGCACTCCCCCGCGATCACACATGCGCGACAGCACATCACATCCGCCGTGATCCGACCAGGGTTTCACGCGGCCCCGTTGACAGCGCCCGCCCTGACACTGACCGCGCCCGACTCCCCGTTGACAGCGCCCGGCTCCCCGTTCACAGCGCCCGACTCTCCGTTCACAGCGCCCGACTCCCCGTTTACAGCGCTCAATCCCCCACTGACAGTGTCGGGCTGAGCGCCGTCAACGTCGGAGCAAGCGCCGTCAACGAGCGCCGTCAACGACATGGCGAGCGCCGTCAACGCTGCTGGGTCCCAACGGCTTCCCGCTTCACGACAGACCTCACGACAAACGTCCCGGTGGGCGGGATCCGCGGAGTGATCCGCGAGCCGCCCACGGGGACGTCTGTGGTGATGAATTATCGGTGGTCAGGACGTGTGGCGACCGATGAACAGTGCGCTCCGATCAGCGGTTGAACTCGCTCATCAGGAAGCTCGTGGCCGGCAGCAACGTGGTGATCATCGGCAACGCGTGGTTGACGACGAGACCCGGGAAGATCGGCGGGATCGGGTTGGTCACCAGTTGCACGTTGGCGCCCTTGGCACGCCAGTCCTGATACAGCTGATGCACCTGGCCGTACGGGATGACGTCATCGTTGATGCCGCCTTCGAGCAGCACCGGCGCGTTCGGGGTGAGCCGGCCGATGCGCTGTTCGTCGACGACCGCCTTGACGTCGGGGTACTTATTGATAACCGCCGACAACGGCTTTCCGCTGCGCGTCCACTGACTCGTCCGCTGGAACCCGAACGCGAGTCCGGTGTCACCGATGCACTGGGTCGACAGCGTCTTCAGGGCCGCGCGGCCGTTGGCGTTCGTCTCACGGTCGACGACCGTCTTGAGCGCCGGGTATCGGGCCTCGAGGCCGTTGATCGCGTAGCCGATACCACCGACGATGAACGTCCCGTCGATCTGATCGATGACCTTCGACAGATCCGCGGGCGGAGCACCGGCGTAGGTAGCCTTCACATTCAGATCCGGGGCGTAGGTCGAGGCCAGTTCGGCCGCCGATGCCGCGGCGCCACCACCCTGGGAGTAGCCGGAGAAACCGACCGGCGAATCGGCCGGTGCGCCGGCGACCTTCAGCGCGGCCCGCGCGGCATCGAGCATGGCGTGCCCGGACTCGGCGCGGTTCACGTATGTGTGGATGCCCGGGGTGCCCATCCCGATGTAGTCGGTCATTGCGACCCGCACACCGTTAAGGAGCAGCAGGTTCATCTCGAGAGCGGAATAGTTGATCGCGATGCTGGGCTTGCTCGGGTCGATGGCGAGCGGGAAGCTCATCAGCTTCGAGCCGGCACACTGATCACCTTGGCCTACGGTGCCCGGACCGAGGACCACCGTCGGGCGCGGGCCCTTGCCCTGCCACGGGGCGGTCGGTTCGACGACGGTGCCGGTCACCGGCGCGGGCGATCCGTCTTGATAGGTCGAGGTGTACATGATGCGCTTGGCGGTCCCCGGCCACTGATTCGGGACACCCGGGATCTGCAGCAGGAGCGGCGACGCCTCGCTGCGGATGATCGAGCCGGGCGTCGAATTGAACGACGATGGCGGGGTATAGAAATCGGCCGCCTGCGCCGTCGGCGCGGCCAGGCTCAGGCCGGTGCCCACCAGCGCTCCCGCGGTCACGACGCTCGCGATCCGAGCGGTCCATGAAGTTTGCCGAGATGAGTTGAATCCCCGAATGTGTCTCATGCCGAGGTAACCTACCGCACGGTAATAAAGATGCGTGGCGGGGGTCACAAATCGTAACGGTGACGTGATGATCCACCAGCACGCGCCGCCCGCCGTCGCCTCAGATCACCACCCCGAGCGCCGACACCACGATCAGCCCGGTCACCGACAGGATCGTCTCCATCGCCGACCAGGTCTTGAACGTCTGGCCGACACTCATCCCGAAGTACTCCTTGACCAGCCAGAATCCGGCGTCGTTGACGTGCGACAGGAATACCGAGCCGGCGCCGATCGCGAGCACCACCAGCGACACCTGACCGGACGACAGGCCGTCCACGAGTCCCAACATCAACGACGACGCGGTGATCGTCGCGACCGTGGCCGAGCCGGTGGCGACGCGGATCAGCGCGGCGAGCACCCACCCGAGCAGGATCACCGAGATGTTCGCCGCCGACGCCCAGTCCGCGAGCAGGGTGCCGATACCGGTGTCGACGAGGACCTGTTTGAACCCGCCGCCCGCCGACACGATCAGCAGGATGCCGGCGATCGGCGGCAACGCCGATCCGACGCAGGTGGAAATGGTGTCGCGGTCCATCCCCGAACCCCGTCCGAAGGTGACCATGGCGACCATCACCGCGACCAGCAGGGCGATCAACGGCGTTCCGAGCACGTCGAGGACCTGCCGGATCGGATTGCCGTCGTCGGCGACGACGATCTCGGCGATCGCCTTGCCGAGCATCAAGACCACCGGCAACAGAACGGTGGCCATCGTGATACCGAATCCCGGGCGGCGCGAGGTGGGGCCGTCGGCCGGGTCGGCGTCGAAGGTGCGCGGGGCGTCGAGGGGCACCCACTTGCCCGCCAGGGTGCCGAACAACGGACCGGCGACGATGATGGTCGGGATGGCGACCGCGACGCCGAGCGCCAGGGTCAATCCCAGATCGGCGCCCAGTGCGTCGATGGCGACCAGCGGTCCCGGATGCGGCGGCACGAATCCATGCATCGCCGACAACCCGGCCAATGCGGGAATTCCGATGGGGATCAACCCGATTCCTGATCGACGGGCGACGAGGTAGATCACCGGCATCAGCAGCACGAGGCCGATCTCGAAGAACATCGGCAGACCGATGATCGCACCCACGAGGGCCATCGCCCACGGCAGCATCCGCGGACTCGCATGCCCGACGATGGTGTCGACGATCTCATCGGCACCACCGGAATCGGCGAGGAGCTTGGCGAACATCGCACCGAGCGCGATCAGGATGCCGACCCCGGCCGCGGTAGAACCGAAACCCTTCGTGAAGGATTCCAACACCGTCGGAATCGACTCGCCGGCAACCACTCCCACGGTCGCGCCACCGAGGATGAGGGCAAGGAACGGATGCAGTTTCACCCAGGTGATGGTCACGACGATGACCGCGATTCCGGCCACGGCGGCCAGCACCAATTGCCAGCCGACGGCGACCGGTTCGGGCAGGTCCGCATCGGCGGCGAGCAGCATCGGCGACATCATGAGCGATCTCCCTCGGAATCATCCTCCCCGGCAACAGCATCGGTATCGATGGCTGCCGACACCCGGTCAACGATCGCATCGACGCCCTGGTCGACGTCGACGGCGAGTCCACGCTCGTCGGACCCCAGTGGCTCCAGGGTCTCGAATTGCGATGCGAGCAGCGAGGCCGGCATGAAGTGCCCCGGCCGCGACGCCTGACGACGCCGGATGACCTCGATCGAGCCCTCCAGGTGGACGAATCGAACCTCGGGACAGTGTGCCCGCAGCCGGTCGCGGTAGATTCGCCGCAGTGCCGAACAACTCATCACCCCGCCGTCGGTGTGGTCGGCCAGCCAGACACCGATCTCGTCGAGCCACGGCCCGCGATCGTCGTCGGTGAGTGGTTCACCGGCCGACATCTTCCCGACGTTGGCCGCCGAGTGAAAGTCGTCGGCGTCGGCGAACGGCACCCGCAGACGCTGCGCAAGCGCCGCTCCCACCGTCGACTTACCCGATCCCGACACTCCCATGACCACCACCGGTGACCCCATGAGCTCTCCTCATCACTTGTGCTTCCGATCACAGAGTGTGCCTCATACGTAGTATCAATTCAAGCTGTTCTGTGTAGTAGTAGTTTTATACAGAACGAATCAACGTACTCACCCGATCATTCATCACACTCCGCAATCAATGAGAGGATGTGTGGGTGAGTCAGGAAACAGGCCCGAATGACCGGCACGAGCAGGTCCTCGGCACCATCGGCGCCCGGATCGCCGCCGGGGATCTCCCCGTCGGGGCCGTACTGACCCTGGACGGGATCTGCACCGAGCACACGGTGTCGCGGACCGTCGCACGCGAGGTGATCCGGGTACTCGAATCGATGGGGATGGTCGCCTCACGCCGCCGCGTGGGCATCACCGTGCAGCCGCGCACGCGGTGGAGCGTCTTCGATCAACGGCTCATCCGGTGGCGCCTCGACAGTGACGAACGCGAGGATTTCCTGCTCACCCTGTCCGAGCTGCGACGCGGAATCGAGCCGGCCGCAGCCGCTTTGGCGGCCGTTCGTGCCGACGAGCACCAGTGCCGCGTGCTGGCCGCCGCCGCCTCCGACATGGCGGTGCACGGCCGGACCGGCGACCTCGACGCATATCTCCAGGCGGACAAGATCTTTCACCGCGCACTGCTGGAGGCGAGTGGGAACGAGATGTTCTGTGCGCTCACCGGCGTCGTCGGTGAGGTGCTGTCCGGGCGTACCCACCACGGCATGATGCCGGCGACACCCAATCCCGTCGCCATTGCTCTCCACGACGACGTCGCGCGGGCGATCCGCCTCGCCGACCCCGACACCGCGGAAGCCCGGATGCGCGCCATTATCGACGAGGCCGCGTCAGCGGTCGCCGATCACGATCCGGCACATCGCTGATCTGGCACGAAACCGCAACGTCTCGACCCGGATTCGCCGCCGAGTCCTCATATACTGGGCCCACCAAACCAGCATCCGGATGACGTATCGATCGGTGGGCCACGTGACCGAACCATTGACCCGCGTGTCGATTCAACGCGCGTTGGACACCTCGTTCCTTCGCAACCGCGACAACATGGACGGAGCAAACGCCGACTACATTCCCGCTCTCGCCAACGCAGACCCGACCCTCTTCGGCCTCGCTGTGGTCACAGCGGCCGGTGACGTGCTCACCGCCGGGGACTACACGCATCAATTCCCGATCGAATCGGTCTCCAAAGTGTTCACCATGGCGCTGGTGATGGAACAGATCGGTGCCAAAGAGTTTCGGCACAAAATCGGCGCCGACCCCACCGGGTCACCGTTCAACTCGGTGATGGCTCTCGAACTCAACAATGACAAGCCGTTGTCTCCGCTGGTCAATGCCGGCGCCATCGCCACCACGAGCCTCGTCCGCGCGGATGACTCGGCACATCGGTGGGAACTCATCGTTGACGCCTACGCAGACCTGGCGGGCCGTCGACTACAGATGAGCGGGGAAATCTACGCTTCCGAGGAGCAACACAACGCGCACAACAAGGCGATCGCCTGGCTGCTCGCCAGCGCGGGCAACATTTACTGCGATCCGATGGAGGCGTGTGATGTCTATACACGCCAGTGCTCGATCCTGGTGTCCACCGCCGATCTGGCGACGATGGGTGCCACGCTGGCCAACCACGGGACCAACCCGGTCAGCGGGAAGCGGGTTCTCGCCGAGGCGAATGTGCCCCATCTGTTGGCCGAGATGACCATGGAGGGGCTGTACACCCGCTCGGGTGACTGGGCCTACAAGGTGGGACTGCCGGGCAAGAGTGGCGTCGGCGGTGGGCTTCTCGCGATCGCCCCGGGCGAACTCGCGATCGCCGCCTACTCCTCACGGCTTGGTCCGGCCGGGAACAGTATGCGGGGGTGGGCGGCCATCACCGATGTGGCCGTCGAACTCGGTGTCGGCCTCTACCAGGACCGGCGTCATGCCGGCACCGCGGGCTGATGCCCGCCGACGCGACACAACCGCGACCACCCCGGCGCAGAGTCGTTCCGGTGCCGGTGATCGACGGGCGTGAATGATGCGGATCAGCTGAAGCGGACGTTCATCGTCGCCAGGCCGAAGATCTTGCGGCCACCGGACTTCGCGATGAGGAGGACCACACCGCTTCGGGTTTCCGGATCCAGCGACTTGATCTTGCCGGAGAATTCGATGTCGCCGCCCTCGGCCGCGGAAACGGCGGCCACCTGCGACAGCCGCACGGCATAGCGAGTGACGGCACCGGGATCGCCCGACCACGCCGAGACAAAGCCTGCGCCGAGGCCCATGGTGAGCATCCCGTGCGCGATCACGTCGGGAAGCCCGGCCGCCTTGGCGATCGACTCGTCCCAGTGGATCGGATTGCCGTCACCGGAGACACCCGCGTAGTTGACCAGATCGCCGCGAGAAAGCCGGGCGTGCCGCAGCGGCAACTCGGCACCCACGACCAGGTCGTCGAACCGTAGCGAACCCGGCGTCCGCTCGACACCGGCACTCGAAAACCGTTGCGGGACTTCGGGCCGAACCGTCTTGTGATAGTCGGCGCCGATCGCGTCGGTGGACAGCACGGTCACGTCGTGCACCACGAGACTGCGCGCCATCGCCGTCATCGACGGGTCGACCTCGTCGCCGCCGACACCGACGACGGTGGTGTGCATGGAGTGCACGGTCTCGCCGGCGGTATCGGTGAACGTGTTGGTGATGGTGAACATGTCGCGGCCCGCGATCCGACGCACTCCGGTGAGTTCGACGTCGGTGGTCAGTTCATCGCCTTCGACGATCGGCCGATGCTGCTCGAACACCTGCTCGGTCTGCACGTAGGTCTCGTAACCGACGACGACGGTTTCCAGCAGGGAACGGTTGGCCGACATCGCGGGAATCGACGTGAACGTCAGCGGTGTCACCAGTCCCGAGTAACCCAGTGCGGCCGCGGCAGATTCGTCGCGGTGCACCGGGTGGAAGTCCTGCACCGCCCGCGCGTACTCGCGGATCTTCTCGCGGCCGACGAGATAGGTGCCGTCGACCTGGTAATAGTGACCGAGCCGATCGGCGATCGCCGGGGCATCAGGAGTGGACATTGAGGGACTACCTAACGGTGGTGAGGGAAGGCGCCGGTCGCAGCGTCAGCCGACGAGCAGCTCGGCGATCTGAATCGTGTTGAGTGCAGCACCCTTCCGGAGGTTGTCACCCGAGATGAACAGCGCCAGCCCGCGACCGTCGGGAGCTCCGGGATCCTGGCGGATGCGCCCGACCAGAGAATCGTCCTTGCCGGCTGCTGCCAGTGGCGTCGGCACGTCGACCACCTCCACACCCGGTGCGCCGGAGAGGATTTCGGTGGCGCGCTGCGGCGAGAGCGGCGCGGCGAACTCCGCGTTGATCGACAGCGAGTGACCGGTGAACACCGGTACGCGCACACACGTACCACTCACCAGCAACTCCGGCAGACCGAGGATCTTGCGGGATTCGTTGCGCAGCTTCTGATCCTCGTCGGTCTCACCGGAGCCGTCGTCGACCAGCGCACCGGCCAACGCGACCACGTCGAAAGCGATGGGCGCAACATACTTGACCGGTGCCGGGAAGCTCACCGAGGAACCGTCGTAGACCAGTTTCTCGACCTCGTCGATCACCGCACGGGACTGGGAGGCAAGCTCTTCCACACCGGCCAGTCCGCTACCGGACACCGCCTGATAGGACGACACGATCAGCCGTGTCAGGCCGGCCTCGTCGTGCAGCGGCTTGAGCACCGGCATTGCGGCCATCGTCGTGCAGTTCGGATTGGCGACAATGCCTTTCGGCGGGTTCTTCGCCAACTCGCCGTTGACCTCCGACACCACCAGCGGCACATCGGGGTCCTTGCGCCAGGCGGAACTGTTGTCGATAACGGTCACACCCGCGGCGGCAAACCGCGGCGCCTGCGCCCGCGACATGGTGGCACCCGCGGAGAACAACGCGATGTCCAATCCGGACGGGTCGGCGGTCGCGGCGTCCTCGACGACGATCTCGCCGTCACCCCACGGCAGTTTCTTGCCCGCCGACCGCGGTGAGGCGAAGAAACGCACCGAGTCGGCCGGGAACTTGCGCTCCGCCAACAGGGTTCGCATGACTCCGCCGACCTGACCGGTGGCGCCGACAACTCCGATACTCACGCTCATGATCAGCGTCCCGTTCCTGCGTAGACCACGGCTTCCTCGTCACCACCGAGTTTGAAGGCCTCGTGCAGGGCACGCACCGCGTCGTCGAGTTCGGTGTCGCGGCACAGCACCGAGATCCGGATCTCGGAGGTCGAGATGAGTTCGATGTTGATGCCGACGTTGCTCAGCGCCTCACAGAAGGTGGCGGTCACACCCGGATGGCTCTTCATTCCGGCACCGACCAGCGACACCTTGCCGATGTGATCGTCGTAGAGCAGATCGGTGAAGCCGATCTCGGACTGCAGCTTGGTCAGTTTCTCCACGCCGAGCGGACCGAGTTCCCGCGGCAGGGTGAAGGTGATGTCGGTCTTGCCGGTCTCGACCTTCGAAATGTTCTGCAGCACCATGTCGATGTTGATCTCGGCGTCGGCGACAGCACGGAACACCTTGGCGGCGTAGCCGGGTCGATCATCGAGGCCGACGACGGTGATCTTGGCCTCGCTGCGGTCGTGTGCGACACCGGTGAGAATTGCTTCTTCCACGGGAATGTCCTCCATCGATCCGGCGACCAAGGTGCCGGGTTTGGTCGAGTACGACGAGCGCACGTGAACGGGAACGTTGTATCGGCGGGCGTATTCCACACACCGCAGCATGAGCACCTTGGCGCCGCACGCGGCCATCTCGAGCATCTCCTCGAAGGAGACGGTCTCCAGCCGACGCGCGTCGGACACGATCCGCGGGTCGGCGGTGTAGACGCCGTCGACGTCGGTGTAGATCTCGCAGACATCGGCCTCCAGCGCTGCGGCCAATGCCACCGCGGTGGTGTCGGAGCCGCCGCGGCCCAGCGTGGTGATGTCCTTGGTGTCCTGCGACACTCCCTGGAACCCGGCGACGAGCACGATCTTGCCCTCGTCGAGCGCGGCCCGGACCCGGCCCGGCGTGACATCGATGATCTTGGCCGCGCCATGGCTGCTAGTGGTGATCACGCCGGCCTGTGAACCGGTGAACGACTGCGCCTGCGCACCCAGCGAGCTGATCGCCATCGCGACCAGCGCATTGGAGATCCGCTCGCCCGAGGTGAGCAACATATCCATCTCGCGCGGCGGAGGTGCCGGGTTGACCTGCTGGGCGAGGTCGAGCAGTTCGTCAGTGGTGTCACCCATCGCCGACACCACCACAACCACGTCGTTGCCCTGCTTCTTGGTCTCGACGATGCGCTCGGCGACACGGCGGATACGTTCGGCCGAGGAGACCGAGGATCCGCCATACTTCTGCACCACGAGTGCCACGTCGGCTGCCTCCCTGCATGGTTGTCGTCTGTGTTTGCCATGGCAACCTTACCGGCGGCCGATCTCGTGCATGCGGGCGCCGGTCGTCGCCGGAGACCGGCACGCCTCGCCGGTTGTCGGAGTGTGGCGGGTTCGTCACGACCCCTGGCCCGGTCTGGCCGTCACTGCCCTACCATCTTGGCGTGTCCACCACGAGCGCGCGTCGTGCGCATACCGAGCCCACGAGCCCGGACGACGACGCGTCCGCGACGTCCGGACAGGTCCCCGACTGGCGCTCCTGGATCCCGCCGATCGCCATCTACCTCGCCATCCGGGCCATCGGGATCGCCGTCCTCGCGCGGTTCGACGCCCTGCGGGGGACGTCGTTACACGACTCACTGTCGGCGTGGGACGGCAAGTGGATGCTGGCGATCGCCGAGCACGGCTACGGCGACGTACCGATCGACCTGACCGACGCCAGGGGCATCCATTCCGCGGATACCGCGTACGCGTTCTTTCCCGGCTATCCCTACGCGGTGGGCCTGATCGCGAAGATCCCGTTGATCTCGCCGTTCGCGGCCGCGGTCCTCCTCAACCTCGTGCTGGGGTGTGTCGCAGCGGTCGGCGTCGCCCGACTGGGAGCGCTCTGTGTCCGCCGGATGGCCGGACGGTCACCAATGGTCGACGGAGTCACCGGACCCGACGACACCTTGCCGGTGACGGCCGAGACCCGCGGCGAGCGCGTCGTCGATCCCGCTCGCGCCGGCCTGTATCTGGTGGCGATCTTTGCCGCGACACCGATGTCGGTGGTGCTGAACATGGCCTACACCGAGGCCCTCTTCTGCGTGCTGAGCATCTGGGCGCTGGTCGGTGTGCTGGAACGCCGTTGGCTGCTCGCCGGGATGTGCGCGTGCCTGGTCGGCACGGTCCGTCCGACGGCGGTGGTGGTGATCGGAGTGGTGATGTTGGCTGCGCTGATCGATCTGTTCCGGACTCAGCGATCCCCATTCGCCGGATGGCCTGCGGCCAGGGCATGGCTCGCCGTCGTCGTCAGTCCGTTGGGGTATCTCGGATACCTCGCTGTCGTGTGGGCGCACACCGGCTCACCGACGGGGTGGTTCACCATCCAGACACAGGGTTGGGACACCCGATTCGATTGGGGCGTGGCCGCATTCGACTTCGTCAACGACATGCTGGTGAACTCCGGCGAGATCGCCCCGGTGGCCACCTCCTGGATCATCGTCGGCACCCTGTTGCTCGTGTGCGTCGCGATCTGGGCACGGCTGCCGTGGCCGATCCTGACCTACGGCATCCTCGTCGTCGCGTCGATCGTGTTGTCGAGCGGGCTGATGATGAGCCGCCCCCGCCTTCTGCTGCCGGCGTTCGTGCTGCTGATCCCGCTGGCGATTCTGTTCGCGCGCGCCCGCCCCGCCGCGGCCATCGCCGCGCTCATCCCGATCGTCGTCGGCAGCGCCTGGTTCGGTGCGCACATGCTGACGGTGTATCCGCACGCGATGTGACGGCCGGTCGCCGGTCCGCAAAGCCTGCCGAAAGTGGGGGAAGAACGTTCGTCCCCCAGAAACCTCATCGTCGGCGAGGAATGTCTACCGGACGAATCAGCTTCTGGGGGACGAACTTGTCGGATTTACGACGTCTCCGTCAGGCGAGCGCCGAGAACGTGCCGTCGAGACCCGAGTCGCGCGGTACCGTCGTCTGACTCACCGACGGCACCTGCCACGGGCAGCGGTCGAAGCCGGTACCGATCAACGACGTCACCGGCGTCCCGCGGTTGATGACCTGCAGTTCAAAACACGACCCCGGTCCGGCGTCCTGGGTGATCCAGTCCGCCATCACCGTCGCCAAGTACGCATTGATCGACGCGTCGACCACTTCCGGTGGCAGCACCTCGTCATTGTCGATCGCGAGGTCGGATATGGCGTCGGTGAGCTCGTAGGCCTGGTCGGTGGCCAGGAGTCGGGTGGTGCCGGCGTCGAACCGGAATACCCACGCGTGATCGCCGGCCGGCGCCGCAGAGGCCGCCGGAGCCAGCGCCATTCCCATCGAACAGGCCGCCAGCGCGGCAAGCATCAGTCGCCCAACCATTTTCATGTGTTCCCCCAACCCTTATCGGAAATCATCTGTGACCGCGATGCGGCTTCTGCACTATACAGTATGACTGGTTTAGCATAGCGGCGAGATATCAGATATGCGTGTCGGCGGGTGGGCACGCTCGACGGGGAACAGCGCCCAGTCGACGGGAAAGGACGCACACTCGACGGGAATCAGCGCCCACTCGACGCCGCGAATCCTGCGCACAGGTACGCGACACCCGAGTCGAGGATGGCGCGCGGCGACAACAAGCGCCCGACGTCGGTGTGGGCGGCGACCGACGACACGATGGGCAACGACGCCAGTCGGTCGTCGTCGTCGCGCTCGGTCCAGCCGCGGAGCAGGTCGCCCAACCCGCCACCGGGGTCGGTGGCCGCCCCGTCGGCGCGCAGGATCTGCTCACTGACACCGACCAGGGCGACGCCATTGACGTAACTCCAGAACGTCAGCACCATCTCGACGGCGCGTGCGGGTTCGACGCCGAGTTGCCCGAAGCCGTCGGCCAACCACTCGAGGCCCTCGAGCGAGTCGTCACCGAACCCATACCGCGGCACCGAGTAGGCCAGCACAACCCACGGATGGCGCTGGTAGAGCTGCCAGTCGATGTCGGCGGCGATGGCGATCCGCTCGCGCCACGTCGGTGCCGGGTCCATCTCGACGGGATAGGGAAAACGTCGTCCGACCTCGGCCGCCATCGCGGCCAGCAGCGCATCCTTGTCCGCGACGTGCCGGTACAACGACATCGCGCCGACGCCGAGGTCGTCGGCGATCCGGCGCATCGAGAGCGCGTCGAGTCCGTCACGGTCGGCGATGGCGATGGCCGAATCGACGATCGCCGACGTCGTCAGCTTCTGCGTCTGTGGGGCCACCGTTTCTCCCTCCTGACCGACCGCCGGGTCAACACAAGTGACATTCACCGGGAATAACCCACTTGCGTACAGCGTACTCATATCCGTACCGTCAGCGAGCGTACGACGTACGCGTCGCTTCTACGAAAACCGTCCACACCGAGCACAGTCCACACCGGGCACCATCCCCACGAGCACCACGGAGAGTCGCATCATGTCCACCCAGTACCGCCCCGTCGATCAGCGTCACCGCGAGCCCGCGCGCGCCGATCGCCGAACCTGGCTGGGTCTGGCCGTGCTGACCCTGCCGGTGCTACTGGTGTCGATGGACTTCTCCGTCCTGTACCTGGCCATCCCGTCGATCACCGACGCCATCGAACCGACGGCCGCGCAGCAGTTGTGGATTCTCGACATCTACGGCTTCCTCATCGCCGGCCTGCTCATCACCATGGGCAACGTCGGTGACCGACTCGGACGTCGACGCATCCTGCTGGCCGGCGCCGCCGTCTTCGGTATCGCGTCAGTGATTGCCGCGTTCGCACCGAGCGCCGGCATCCTCATCGCCGCGCGTGCCCTGATGGGGATCGGCGGCGCGACGCTGATGCCGTCGAGCCTGTCGCTGATCGCCAACATGTTCCCGAACGCCCGTGACCGCGGTCGCGCCATCGGCGTGTGGACAGCCGCTTTCGCCGGCGGCTCGGCCGTCGGACCGGTGGTGGGAGGCGTTCTGCTGCATCACTTCTGGTGGGGCGTCGTCTTCCTCATCAACGCGCCGGTGCTGGCCGTGCTGTTCCTGCTCGCCCCGCGCCTGGTGCCCGAGTACCGCGCCCCGTCGACCGACCGCTTCGACATTGTCGGCGTCGCCCTGTCACTGCTGGCGATCCTGCCGATCGTCTACTCGATCAAGACGATGGCCGCCGAGGGCGTCACCCCGCTCGTCGCAATCATCGGCGTGGTGGGTGTGGCGATGTTCGCGGTGTTCATCGTGCAGCAACGCTCCGCGCGGGCACCGCTGCTCGATCTGAAGCTCTTCGCCAATGCGCAGTTCAGCTCCGCCGTTGCGGTGGCGCTGGTCGGCATGATGGCCCTCGGCGGCACCTCGTATCTGACCGGGGTCTACCTGCAGTCGGTGATGGGTCACGACGTGCTCGCCGCCGCCCTCGCCGGTCTGCCGATGGCCATCGCCGTCGCGGTGTTCTCGATCGGCGCGAGCCGGGTCGCCGCCTGGGTGGGTGTGCGTACCGCGTTCATCGGCTCGGTGGTCCTGGCCGCCGCCGGCAACCTGGGATTGCTGTGGCTGACCACCGACAGTTCGCTCTGGATCTATCTGGTGGCGACGTCGATCGCCGGTATCGGCTACGGCATCCAGTTCAGCCTGGTCTCCGACATCGTGGTCGGCTCGGTTCCGCCGGAACGTTCCGGCGCCGCGTCGGGCATCTCCGAGACGAGCTTCGAACTCGGGACCGCGCTCGGCCTGGCCCTGCTGGGGTCGCTGGCCACGTTGGTGTTCCGTGAGCACACCGACGGCCGGAACTTCGGCGACACCCTCGGCGAGACCCTGCACGACGCCGGGCAGCTGGGTCCCGACGGCACCGCATTGGCCGACGCCGCACGCAGCGCCTTCGTCGACGGAATCCACGCCGCGTCGCTGGCCGCGGTGATCACGTTGTCGGTGCTGGCAGTGGTCCTGGCTGTGGTACTGCGCACACCGGTCGCCGACGACGACGATGCCGCCGACAGGACACCGTAGGCTCGTCGGGGTGCACGCACCGATCGAGAATCGCTGGAGCGCCCGCGGCTACGACCCCGAGGCGACGCTCACCACCGCGGAGGTCACCGACGTCCTCGAAGCCGGCCGGTGGGCACCCACCTGGGGCCGTATCCAGCCGGTCCGGTTCATCGTCGGACTCCGCGGTGACGACACCTTCGCGCGTCTGACCGCAACCCTCAACCGCGGCAACAAGAGTTGGGCACCGGCCGCCGGCGCCCTGATCCTGCTGAGCACCAGCAACAATCCCGACGACGCCATGGTGCACGAGTACGGCGCCGTCGACCTCGGTTTCGCCGCCGCACAGATGAGCATCCAGGCCGTCTCGATGGGGCTCAACGCGCATCCGATGGCCGGATTCGACCCCGCCGCCGCGCGGGCGGAGTTCGACATCCCGGCCGAGTCCCGACCGATGCTGATGCTCGCCATGGCCCGACTGGCCGACGACCCGACCACCCTCGCCCCCGAAGTGGCCGAACGCGACGCCTGGCCCCGGGAGCGACTCCCCTTGCACGACATCACCTTTGCCGGACGGTGGGGCACGTCCTTCTACCCCACCGACTGACCACAGCCGGCCGCCGATCGATCCCCGATGAGTTCCCCGCCGACGACGACACATCCCCGTGTCGGACTGCTGGGTCCCATCTCGGTCATCGACGGTGACGACGAGACACCCATCACGTCCGGGCGCGCCCGGGCACTGCTGACCGCCCTCGCACTGGCCCACCCGCGGCCGATCGGCGTCGCCGCACTGGTCGCCGACGCCTGGGGAGACCGGCCGCCACAGAATCCGGCCGGGGCCGTGCAAACGCAGATGTCCCGCCTTCGGCAGATCCTCGGTGCCGGGGCGATCGTGGGCTCGGCCGCCGGATATCGACTCGACCTCGCCGTGCCGGTCTCCGATCTCGCTGTGGCCGAATCACTGTCTGACCTCGATGACGACCCGGACGGGGCCGACGCGACGCGGGTGCTGGCGCTGTGGCGCGGCGACGCCGGCGCCGACCTGCCGGCCGGTGAACTACGGGATCGCCTGCGCGCCCGGGCCGATCGCGCCCACCGTGCCGCGCTCGAACGGGATTGGCATGCCCGCCTGTCGCACGACCCGGCCGATGTCGCGGCCGAGATCGCCGACCTCCGTGGCGATCTGCCACTCGACGAGCATCTCGCGGCGCTCGGGATGCGGGCCCACCTGGCCGCGGGCGATCCGAACGCGGCGCTCCGCATCCACGCAGAGATCGGTGCCGAACTCGCCGAGCGGCTGGGCGCAGATCCCGGTCCGGAACTTGCCGCCGCCCACAGCGCCGCGCTCGCATTCGCTCCGCTGCCCCACACCCCGTCACCACCGGCCGACATGTACCTCGCCGACGCGGACACGAATGCCGAACTCGCCGAGTCGATTGCACGATCGTCGCTGGTGACGATCGTCGGTCCCGGCGGCATCGGCAAGACCCGGCTGATCACCGAGTACATCGCGTCGGCCCGTCCGGCCGAGGTCTTCGTCGACCTGTCGGCGGCCCGCCATCCCGACGACGTCGCGGCCGCCGTCGCCATCGCGCTGGGACGCGGCTCCCTGCCCGAACAGGACACCGCGACGGCCACACCGTCGGTCACCACGGGCGCCGTCCTCGCCCAGCTGAGTCCCGTCGGTGCGCTTGTGGTGCTCGACACGTGTGAACACCTGGTGGCCTTCGTCGCCGACCTCGTCGACCACATCCGTTCCCACCGTGACGATCTCACCGTCGTGGCCACAAGCACGACGCCGCTGGGGGTGCCCGACGAGCGCATCGTGACCGTCGGCCCGCTCGACACCGACCGGGGCGTCGAACTCGTCACCCGGCGGGCCCGCGAGTTGCGGTCGGACGTCCACCTCGATCGCGGCCTGCTGATCGAGTTGTGCCGACGCCTCGACGGTTCGCCATTGGCACTGGAACTTGCCGCGGCACAACTGCGTTACCTGTCGCTGGCCGATGTGGTCGGGCGACTCGACGCACGTTTCGGGCTGCTCGCCGTCGTCGGCGGGGGTCGTCACCAGCGCATCGCCGACGTCGTCGCCGCCAGTTGGGACCTGGTGAGCCTGCCCGCACAACGCACCCTGGCGGTCCTGGCCCTATTCCCCGCGGAGGTGCGTATCGATGACGCACTGGGTTTCGAGGCGGTGACGCTGTCCGCGCTCGCCGAACTCTGTGATCACCACATGGCGAGCGTCGTCGAGTTCGACGACGGCCGCACGCGGTACCGGATCACCGAGACGGTACGAGAGTTCGTGCGGGAACGCACTCGGCTGGACCCGCCGGTCGATCGGGCCCTGCATCACGAATTTGTCTCCTGGGCAGCCGATGTCGTGACATCGACGACGGATGATCTGATCGCCGGCCGGGTCGGTGACGCTGCCGGGCGCCTCGACGAGAGCACCGACGCGGTGTTGGCCGCCCTCCACGATCCCGCCACCGCCGCCATCCCGGGTGCCGTCACCCGATTGCTCCCCATCACCCTGTGGCGTCTGGTGCGCACCGGTGGCTATCCCGACGCCGAACGGCTCGCCGTGATCGCTCTCGATCACCCCGGAAGTCCCGACGATGTACTCGGATTATTGTGCGCCACCGCCTATCTCATGGTTCGTGGACGATTCCGAGAGGCCATGCGGGCACGGACACGGCTGCGCGCCGCGGTCCGCCGGGCACCGGCGACCGCCGGGCCCATCGCACTGGCCGTCGGCATCGTCACCGGATCGCCGCACGCGACCGCGCGCAACCTCGCGGACGCGACCCGCTCGCCCGACGCCGTCGTCGCCGCACTCGCCGAGATCGTCCGATCCGATATCGCCGAATTCTATGCAGCGGTGCACTTCTCCCGACGCTGCGCGCTGGCGGCGCTGGTGTGCGCCGAGCGGTCGGGGCACCCGTGGCTGATCGCCGCCGCCCGCCAGCGACTCGGCCGCGGGCATGCCCTGACCGGGGACCGACCGGGTGCGGCCGCCCTGTATGCCCGCAGCGCAGACGACTTCGCCACGATCGGGTTCTCGGACGAGTCCACGGGTATCCGCATCCATCAGGCCCTGGCCCTGTCACCCTCGGATCCGGCCGCGGCCGCCGAGATCCACGAGGCGTGCCTGCTCGCCGCCGGTGATTCGCGGCGCCCGCACATCGCCACCGCCCACATGGCCCTGTCGGTGCTGCGTCTCCCGGAGAACCCGCAGGCGGCGCGGCGCTCCGCGGACACCGCGATCGCCATCATCGGAGCGCCGCACGACGGACACTCGGCCTACCTGCACGGGGTGCGTGCGGTGATCCTGGCCCGGTCCGGCGCCAACGTGGCCGCACGACTCGCGGCCGACGCACTCGGCGTCGCGTTGCGGTTTCTGGTGGCCGCGCCGACCGTCAATCTGCCGGCGCTGGCCGGGGCGGCCGCGGCGATCTGTCTGGTCGAGAATCGCGCCGCCGACGATCCCCTCGCCGCCGCCGCGCGGGGCGCCCACTACCGGCGCGACTTCGCGGTGATCGACCTCGGCGAGGGACCTCGGTCACACCGACGGAGTCTGATTCGGCTGGTCGGATAGGTTTCGAGACGTCGTCGGCGCGCGTGTGAAAGGGAGATGAAAGGGAGGCCGGGCACTGTGGTCGGCATGCTTCCCGACATCGCGATAAACGCGGAGCACCTGCGCAAGACATTCGGTGACGTCGTCGCCGTCGACGACGTCTCGCTCACCGTGCCCACCGGCTCGGTCCTGGGTGTCCTCGGACCCAACGGGGCCGGCAAGACCACCACGGTCCGTATGCTGGCGACCCTGATCCGGCCGGACTCGGGCCACGCCACCATCTTCGGACGCGACCTGGCCGGCGATCCCACGGCCGTGCGGTCGCTGATCTCCCTCACCGGGCAGTACGCATCGGTCGACGAGGATCTCACCGCCCTGGAGAATCTCGAGTTGTTCGGTCGGCTCCTGGGTTTCAGTGGTCGCAAGGCCCGCGCCAGGGGCAGCGAGTTGATCGAGCAGTTCGGGCTCGCTGCCGCGGCGAACCGTCCGGTCAGCGGATTCTCCGGCGGCATGCGTCGCCGCGTCGACCTGGCCGCCTCGATGATCCGCACACCGGCCCTGCTGTTCCTCGACGAACCGACCACCGGACTCGACCCCACCACCCGCACCCAGGTGTGGTCGGTGGTACGCGATCTCGTCGATCAGGGCACCACGGTGCTGCTGACGACCCAGTACCTCGAAGAGGCCGACCAACTCTCCGATTCCCTGGTCGTCATCGACTCGGGCCGCGTGGTCGCCTCCGGTGACGCCGACTCCCTCAAGGACCGCGTCGGCACCCGTTCCCTGGAGGTCGCGGTGGAACCGGCCCGGCTCGACGACGCCGCACGGGTTCTGCGCGACGTACTCGACGCGACGGTGACCGCGACCCCGGAGAACGGGCGACTGGTGGCACCGATCGCCGACCCGTCGCTCTCGGCGCGGGCGGTGGTCGCACTCGAGGACGCGGGTATCACGGTCGCCGAGATCTCGGTCCGCCGACCGAGTCTCGACGACGTCTTCTTCTCCATCACCGCTGCCCCGGCGGCGCCGCCGGCATCCGATACGGACTCCGCCACCGAAAGCGAGGCCGCGGCATGACCACTGTCGCCGAAACCCCGTCACCCGGAATCGACTTCGGTCCGGTCATCGAACGCATCGGACCCGGCAAGGTCGTCGCCGACACGTTGACGATGACCCGCCGTGGATTGCTGCGGCTCAAGCACACCCCCCAGCAACTCTTCGACGTCATCGTCATCCCGATCGTCTTCACCGTGATGTTCGCCAACATCTTCGGGGGCGCCATCGCCGGCAGCGTGGATGCGTATCTGCCGCAACTGGTTCCGGGCGTGCTGGTGTCGGTGGCGATCACCAGTTCGGTGGTCACCGGTGTGCAACTCCGGGAGGATATGGACCGCGGGGTGTTCGACCGATTCATCTCCCTGCCGATCGCCCGGATCTCTCCGCTGGCCGGATCGCTGATCGCCGACGTGGTGCGCTACTTCATCGCCTCGGTGATGTCGATCGGCGTCGGAATGGTGATGGGGTATCGACCCAACAGCGTGCTGGGCACCGTCGCCGGGGTGATCCTGACCATGTTCGCAGCCTTCGCGATCAGCTGGATCTTCGCCCTCATGGGCGTATTGATGTCCAAAGCATCTGCGGTGCAGGGTGTCTCGATTCTGGTGCTGATGCCATTGACGTTCACCTCCAACATCTTCGTCCCGGTGACGACGATGCCCACCTGGATGCAGAACCTGACCGACGTCAACCCGATCTCGCATCTGGTGTCGTCATTGCGGTCGTTGATCAATGACGGGGCGGTGACCGGCCACGTCGCGTGGACCCTGCTCGGGACGCTGATCATCATCGCCGTTTTCGCGCCGATCACGGTGCGCGCGTATCTGCGTAAGGCCTGACGACGCCCGTTCCTCCCCACCCGCACGACAAGGACGAAAACTGTTGGTGACCAACGCCGCACACCCCACATCGATGTCTGCGGCACCCGGCCGCCCGGAACGGCTCACCCCCGACGACGACCTCTTCGTCCGGATGGAACACGCGATGGGGCTACCGGTGATCAATCAGGCCGTCTGGCGCCTGCCGACCCGCCTCGACCCTGCCCGCTTCACCGAACTCGGCGCGGCACTGACCCACGGACGTATGAGCAGACTCGTTGTCCGGTGCGCATTTCCGTTGCGAGACCGATGGGTTCACACGCCGGATGCGGGACGTCACGCCTTCGCCGACGAGCAGATCGACGCCGCCGACGGTGCCGGGTGGGCGCTGGCGCAGGCCAACCTCGGGATCGACAGTGTCACCGGGCCGTCGTGGCGCATGAGTGCGATCACCACGCGGGACACCGACGAGACGTTCGTGTCCTGGGTGTCGTCGCATGTCATCGGCGACGGGGGCGCGGTGATCACCGGCATCGGTGAGGTCCTCGACGGCATCGGATATGACGCCACGGATGCCGACCCCGGCATGCTGGACACGGTGCGCGAGGGTGCCGATGCGCTGCGCACCAGTGCCGTCGCCGCCTATCGACTGGCGCGACACCGCACTCGCCCCGCACCACTTCCACGTCCGACCGCGCCCGATCCTGCCGTGTCGGCCGAGGACTGGGGCGGAGTCAGTCCGACCGTCATCGTCACCATCCCCGAGGGCACCTTCGACGCCGTCGCCCAACGCGCCGGCGGTACCGCCAACACCCTGTTCACCGCCATCGTCATCGGCATCCTCGAAGCCTCCGGAGCGGTCGCCGACGGTGACGAGATTCCGGTGAATCTGCCCGTCTCAACCCGCATCCCGGGCGATCGACGGGCGAACGCGAGTACCGGCGTCACCGCCCGCGTACGGGTGAGCCCCGCCCTGCGCGCCGATCTGACTCCGCTGCGCACGGCCAGCAAGACCGCGTTCGCCTCGGCAACAGGTGCACCGAGTTCACTTGCGCTGCTGGGCCGCCTGGCGCAGCCACTCGGCGACTCCATCGTCCGGAGACTGGCCGCCGACTCTCGTGCACCGCTGTGTCTCGCATCCAACCTGGGCACCCTCGACGCCGGATTCGCCGGCCTCGGAACCGGACTGCCCGGTTCGGTGGCGATGCGCTCGATGACCGTCGGCGCCTCACGCGACGTGTTGCGCCGGATGGCCGGCGGCATCAGTGGCTGGTCATCACGCAGCGCCGGACACATCACCCTGTGCATCACCGCGCTCGATCCCGACCGCGTCGCCAACACCGCAACGCTCACATCCCTGGTCGCCGAGGAACTCTCACGGTGGGATCTCCGTGGATCGTTTTGGGGCACGGGGCCGAAAGAGTAGGAACCTCAGCGGCAACCCCCGGCCGACCGAGTGCCGACGAGCTTGCGGGTAGGTGTATCCGCCGCGCCGAGCTCGTCCAGGTCGAGGCCACCTCCGCAACCCGACAGCGAAACCAGCCTGCTACCAACCAAACACAGCTCGGCCGATACCGACATCGTTCATCCCCAACCGATTCCGCGCCGAAGAAACTTGTCGGTGGTCGTCGCTACACTTGAGTCAGTTCAGTTGGAGCGACCGATCAAGGGGGTGAACATCATGGCCGACACCACAATTCGCACGACTACCGCGCCGGAGTTGTCGATGACCGCCGCCGACGCCGCCATGATCGATCACCTCCCCGCCGAGCAGGCCACCGCTCTGGCCCGATCGTTGCAACGCCAGGAACGACAACTGATCGCCCGGAAGGTGCTCTCCGCAGCCCGGATCGGGTACGCCGTGTACGACGAGATGCTGCTGTCGGGTCACGTGACCAACGTGCACACCACCGGTGGCGTCGACAAAGCCGCGACCGGCAAGGTCTCGACCGCGTTGGGTGTGTCGGTGCCGCACGCCACCGCGTGGATGACGCTGAGTTTCCTGCTGTCGACACTCCCGACGGTAAC
>NZ_JBSGIT010000019.1:0-112986 GCF_053605205.1 Gordonia sp. NPDC003950
TGCTCCTCCTCGGCGCCGACGCCACCACCACCTCCACCATCCGCCGACTCTACGTCCGACCCGCCGACGGCACCCTCGTCTCCATGGACGCCCGCAGTCGCTGCTTCCCCAAAAACCTGGCGCACTTCATCTCCCTGCGCGACCAGCGATGCCGCGTCCCCTACTGCGACGCCCCCGTCGAACAGATCGACCACGCCGACCCCCACCGCCGCGGCGGTGCCACCACCGCCATCAACGGAGACGGCACCTGCGGTGACCACAACCACTCCAAGGAAGCCGACGGCTGGACCTACACCGTCCTCGCCACCACCGACGGCCCCCACACCCTCGACATCCGCACCCCCACCGGCCACACCTACCGCAGCATCGCACCACCGCTCATCAGACCCCAACCACCCGCACCACAACCACCACGCCCCCACCCACCGATCCGACGACGACCACGCCGAACCACCCGCAACCGCACCGCCATCCGCAACCGCACCACCACCCGCAGACGACTCCGATCACCAATGTGACCGCGCAACAATGCGACCACGCGAGAACAACCAAAACATGCCGGACCCGAACTCGATCCGCGACATTCGACGCCCATGTACACAACCGTTGACGCACCGGCGCATGCTGGAAGTTGTGGCTGATGTGTCGCCGGCGTGGTCCACCGCCCGCACCTTCCGCCCCTGGAGATTGGGTACTACGGGAAGGTGACCCCAAATGCATTACGACAGCGGCAACTACGAGGCGTTCGCACGTCCCCGGAAACCTGCAGGTGTCGACGACAAGACCGCCTACTTCGTCGGGGCGGGACTCGCCTCCTTGTCCGGCGCGGCCTTCTTGATCCGCGACGGTCAGATGGCCGGCGACAAGATCACGGTTTTCGAGCGTCTCAAGCTGCCCGGCGGCGCTCTCGACGGCATCAAGGAACCGAAGAAGGGGTTCGTGATCCGTGGCGGGCGCGAGATGGAGAACCACTTCGAGTGCCTGTGGGATCTGTTCCGCTCGATCCCCTCGATCGAGGTGGAGGGCGCCAGCGTTCTCGACGAGTTCTACTGGCTCAACAAGGACGACCCCAACTTCACGATGCAGCGAGCCACCATCAATCGCGGGCAAGACGCCCACACCGATGGCAAGTTCAGCCTGAGCGACAACGTCCAGAAGGAGCTCGCGGCGATTTTCCTCGCGACCCGCGAGCAAATGGAGAACAAGCGTATCGAGGAGGTGATGAGCGAGGAGTTCCTGGAGAGCAACTTCTGGCTCTACTGGCGCACCATGTTCGCCTTCGAGAACTGGCACTCGGCACTCGAATTCAAGCTCTACCTGCACCGGTTCATCCACCACATCGTCGGCCTGCCGGACCTGTCGACGCTGAAGTTCACCAAGTACAACCAGTACGAGTCGCTGGTGCTGCCGCTCTACACGTGGCTGCTCGACCAGGGCGTCACATTCCGTTTCGACACCGAGGTCCTCGACGTCGACTTCTTCATCACTCGCGAACACAAGCAGGCGTCGAAGATCTACCTGCGTGAAGGTGGAGAAAGTGGCGAGACCAGCGAGATCGAGCTCACCAAGGACGATCTGGTGTTCATGACCATCGGTTCGCTGACCGAGAATTCGAACACCGGCGACCATCAGACCGCGGCGAAACTCGATGAGGGACCTGCACCCGCCTGGGACCTCTGGCGTCGGATCGCGGCTAAGGACCCGTCATTCGGTCATCCCGATGTGTTCGGCGGCGACATCACCAAGACGAAGTGGGAGTCGTGCACCGTCACCACTCTCGATCACCGCATCCCCGAGTACATCAAGAAGATCTGCAAGCGAGATCCGTTCAGCGGCAAGGTCGTCACCGGTGGCATCGTCACCGCCAAGGACTCGAACTGGCTGATGAGCTGGACTGTCAACCGTCAGCCACACTTCAAGCAGCAGCCCAAGGACCAGATCGTGGTGTGGGTGTATGCACTGTTCGTCGACAAGCCCGGTGACTACGTCAAGAAGACGATGTCGGAGTGCACGGGCGAGGAGATCGTCTCCGAGTGGCTGTACCACATGGGAGTTCCCGAGGACGACATCGCCGACCTCGCCGCGACCGGCGCCAAGGCGGTCCCGTGCATGATGCCGTACGTCACGGCGTTCTTCATGCCACGGCAGGCGGGCGATCGTCCGGATGTGGTGCCCGAGGGTTCGTTGAACTTCGCCTTCATCGGACAGTTCGCCGAGACCGGCCGCGACTGCATCTTTACCACCGAGTACTCGGTGCGCACCCCGATGGAGGCGGTTTACACGCTGCTCGACATCGAACGCGCCGTTCCGGAGGTGTTCGGTTCCACCTACGACGTCCGCAAGCTGATCTACGCAACCAGTCGCCTGCGTGATGGCGCGCCGGCCGAGCTCCCCGGACCGCAGTTCCTGCGGGAGAAGTTGATGGAGAAGTTCGAATCCAACGAGGTCGGGGAGATTCTCGCCGAGTTCGAGCTCATCGACGTGGTCGGCAAGAAGAAGTAGCACCACCTGCGTCGGGCGCGACGTCGTGGTCTGTCCCGAGACCGCGACGTCGCTATCTATCACGCCGTCGCAGCGTGGGGTGCAATGTGGGCCAAGCGAATTCACTCCTCGGTCGGCCAGATGACGCTCGATCGCCGACTGGCAACGGAAGCCGACCTCGCCGTGATCTCACAAGCCTGGACCGACTGGGCCGAGCACCCGGACGGGTGGATCATCATCCCGCACAGCAGGATCGTCGCCCGTGCAAAACCCGGGCTCAACCCACGGATAAATCACCAACCAGCAACGGCACGGTATCCAAACGCTAACAACACTCCCAGGTGAGTCAATCGACCCACTTCGGGCTCCTATCGTGCGACTCAGCGGAACATCGGTCGGGGATGCTTCGCTCACCATCGGGAGGTGGCACGGTGACACGAAGGCAACCGCGACAACGACTGCGCTCCTTGCGTTCACGTGACGTCACGCTCGTCCCGGCGGCCGCGGCCGTGGCTCTCGCGGTGACGCTCACCGCAACACCCGCCACCGCCGACCCCCCGAACTTGATGGGGATCAACCCCCAGATCCCGCAGGCGATCAACGAGGTCATCGGCCCACCGCCCTATCCGCGCCTGGAAACGATCCCGCCGCGCGCGAAATCACCGGGCTTCCCGCGGCGCGTCGAGGAACTCCGCGAGGCCACACTGCCCTCCCCCACCGGCGATCCGCTCTTCGATCGGTGGCCGAGCGACCTCGACACCATGGCACCGGGCACCGTCATCGCCGTCCGCGACGTCACGGCCACCGCAGCTCCGGTCGTCACCGCGCCGATCACCTCGGCGCGTCTGATCAAGTTCCGCAGCACCGACGCCGTCGGCCGACCGAGCTACGGCACCGCAACACTCATCGTGCCGCGCGCACCATCACCGACGCCCGGACCGCGTCCCATCCTGGTGAACAACCTGCCCATCGACTCGCTCGGTTCCGCATGCACACCCGGTTACACACTGGCCCATGGGTTTTCCATCGCCACCGGACCCACAGACATCATCCCGCCGACGACGGCCCTGGCGTTGTCCCACGGTTACGCCGTGCTGATCCCCGATCACCAGGGCCCGCGGATGGCCTACGCCGAACCGATCGTCGCCGGACATGTCGTCCTCGATTCGGTGCGCGCAGTCGCCGCACTGG
The DNA here is from genome assembly GCF_053605205.1 of Gordonia sp. NPDC003950. Classification (NCBI taxonomy): domain Bacteria; kingdom Bacillati; phylum Actinomycetota; class Actinomycetes; order Mycobacteriales; family Gordoniaceae; genus Gordonia; species Gordonia sp. NPDC003950. The sequence continues at coordinate 3,673 of NZ_JBSGIT010000019.1, forward strand.
ACCCGAAGCACTTCGCCGGCAGCCGAGTTGCGATGACCGGCTACTCGGGCGGCTCGATCGCCACCAACGGCGCCGCGAAACTGCTCGGCAGCTACGCACCCGAACTGGCACCGCGATTCGTCGGGGCCGCCATGGGCGGTGTACCCGCCGACTTCCGGATACTGGTGGGCAGCATGAACGCCAACCTCGCGACCGGGCTGTTCCATGCCGCGACATTCGGTATCGCCCGGGAACGGCCCGAGATCCTCACGATGGCCAACAACCCCGCGCTGTGGATCGCGACATCGCCGCTGAAGAATGTCTGCTTGATCCCCGAGGCGCTGGCCGGTCAGACCTTCATGCCGATGCAGTTGCTGGCCAACGTCGGCGACCCGTTCCATTCACCGGTCGCCGAGCACATTTATCGGGTGACAAAGATGGCCGACAAGAAATCGGTTGTGCCGCTGTACATTTACAACGGCGCCCAGGAATGGTGGATACCGGCGGCCGGAGCGCGGAACCTCTTCGCCGAGCAGTGCCGGTTGGGTGCCACCGCCGTCTACCATGAGTATTTCGGCGAACACATCACCACCATGTTCACCGGTTTCCCGGGTGCGATGACGTGGCTTGACGCCCGGCTGCGCGGCATCGCGGCAGCCAACGGATGCCCGCACTGATCGACGGACACCTCCCGGAGGACAATGGCCCCATGAGCGATGCGGACATTCACTTCTACTTCGACCCGGTCTGCCCGTTCGCGTGGCTGACCAGCAAATGGGTCCGGATCGTGCAGACCCAGCGCGACTATTCGGTCGACTACCGCTTCATCTCACTGCGCCTGCTGAACGCCCATATCGACTACGCCGCACACTTTCCGCCGGAATACGAGGCGGGGCACTCTGCCGGGTTGCGCCTGTTGCGCGCGGCGGCGAGTGTCCGGCGCGAACACGGTCGCGACCTGATGGGGCCGCTGTACGAGGCGTTCGGCACGCGGATCTTCGATTCGCACACGGGCACATACCTCGTCGACGAGCGAGACTTTCGGGGCACCGAGCAGTTCCTCGGGCCGATCCTCGATTCCCTGCGCCTGCCTCGACATCATGTATCGGCCCTCGACGACGAGTCGTGGGACACCGAGATCCGATCCGAGACCGACGAGGCCCTCGCACTGACCGGCCGCGACGTCGGTACACCGATCATCCATTTTCAGCCACCCGGCGGCGTCGCATTCTTCGGTCCGGTGATCTCCCGGCTTCCCGCGGCCGAAGACGCGCTCGAGTTGTGGGATCACGTGGTCGGTCTCGCCCGCTTCCCGGGGTTCGCGGAACTCAAGCGCAGCCTCCGAGAAAAGCCCCAACTCAAGGCGTTCGGTGTCGACGTCGACGAGGTGGGGGTGGCCGAAGACTGGCATGGCGGCAGCCGACGCGCGAAGCACTGAACCGGTAAGTGGCCACGTGCGGTGTCCCGTCCGCAGATACCGATACTGTGACCGAATGACGACTGGCTGACCCGCTCAGTCGTCCGCCAGCGCGGCGAAGTCCCGCTGCGCCTTGCGGTACCACCGCATCCCCGACACCGGGCGGCGCCATCGACCGGCCATCGCTTCGGCAGCCTCGCGGTGGGAACCGTCGCCGGCGGCAACTGCCTCCTTGAGATGACGGTCCTGGGATTTGATGACCTCGTTGGCATCTCGTCCCTGATGTGCCATATCGCACGGACCGCCGAGTTCGCGGCATGTCATCGTCTTCATGTCAGATCTCCTTCCGATCGGTTTCGACGGCCCTCGACCGTCGGATGACTCGAATCTAGGACGGGACAAGCGCGCTACGCTTCTCGATTCCTGACCGATGACGGTCCGCTCCGGTCGACCGCTCCGTGCACCACCGCTCCCAACACCACCGCGCCGGCCACGACGGCCGCCAGGCCCGCGAGAGCCGCGGGGGTGTGCACCGCCGCCACCAACGCACCCGCGGCCAGACCGACCTGCTGCGCCGCCCCCACCTGCGCAGCCCTGCCCATCGACCGGTCTTGCGCGGACGCCAGGCTTCCGTGGTTGACCAACGGAAAGACGAGACCCACCCCCAGCCCGACCGGGATGGTGGCGGCAACGGCCCACCCGGCCGAACGCGCGGCGACCGCCACCGTCACACAACCCAGGACGAGGAAGACGAAACCGACAAGCAGGGCGCCGCGAGCTGCCGACGGAGATCCCGTCCGCGCGACGACGACGGTACCGATCGCGGCGGCGGCATTGAGCACCAGGAAGCCCCAACCGGTTTCGGCGGCGGACCATCCATACTCCTGCTGCAAAAGAAAACTCGTGTTGATCACCGTGGCGGCGAGCACTGCGTTGGCGCCGATCACGGCAGCGAGCGAGCGGCGTGTTTCCAAATCGATACCGCACCGCCGCCGATCCTGCGCCGGGGCGGTCACCCCGGCCCCGACAACGCGAGGCACCGCGAACACCCCCCACGCCAGACCACCGATGACAGCAGTGATCCCGATGGCCCAGAAACACCACCGCCATGACAAATCCGCCAGCGGTCCGATGACGATCAGTGCAGCGACAGCACCCGACCCCGACATCAGCGAGAACCCGGCAAACGCTCGTAGCCTGCGCGGGTCCTTCCGAGTGAGCACATGGAGACAGGCGAGCACGCTGGTGGTCACAACGGCAGCCGAAAGTCCCTGTACCACAAGGGTAAACACCAGCCATCCCACCGTCGGGACAACTGCGCCCGAGGCGGCTCCGACGCCGAAGAACAGCGCCGCGGGCATCAGAACGCGGCCTGGATCGAACGTGCGCATCGCCAACCCGGCCAGCGGTAGCCCGCAGACGAAGGCAATCGCGAACGGGGTCACGAGAATCTGGCGCGCACTGGCCCCCAGCGAGAACTCGCGTGCCATCGCCGGGGCCAACAGCGCGACACCGGTCTCGTCGACGACGATCACGAACTGAACACAGGCCAAGATCAGGACGAGAACGACGAAGTTCCGGAACCGGCCTTCACCCATGTCACCTCCCGCGGCGTCCAGGATTGTGTTCGTCGCCCGCCGACATGTGTGCCACTATGGCAGAACTGTCAGCGATCCCGGGGTTTCGTCCGCCCCGCGCGAGCACACCGGAATTCGGTCAGTCCACCCCGAGTTCCGTGGAAATACGACGGTCGGGGACGACACCGGAGGTATTCATGCGCCCCACCGTGCTCAGAGTCGGCGGAAAGATCGCGGCGACCGGCGCAGCACTTCTCGTCGCGGCCGGCACGCTGGTCGCCGTCGGCGGGTCGGCGCAGGCCGACACCCTGTTCGGTATTCGCTACGCGCCCGCGAGTGCCGATCATCCCTATCGGGAAACACGAATGTCAGGACGCCGTTCTCTGGTGTCGGTGTGGTCGCCGGCCATGCGTACGCAGGTCCCGATGCTGGTGCAGTCGCCAGCCAACGGGAATCCGTCCGCGCCGGTGATGTACATGCTGAACGGTTCAACCGGCGGCGAGGAGGGCGACGACTGGACGCACGCCACCGACGCCAACGCCTTCTTCGCGGGTAAGAACGTCTGGACGGTGACCCCGATCGGCGGCGCCGCCAGCTACTACGCCGATTGGCGCCGAGTCGATCCGGCCGCAAATTTCCGATTCGGCGTGAAGACCAATCGTCCGCTGCGGTGGGAGACCTTCCTGACCTCCGAGTTGCCGCGGACCTTCGAGAATGCGCACGGCGGGTGGAGTCCGGGCCGCTCACGCGGGATTTCGGGCATCTCGATGTCCGGTACCGCGGTCATCAGACTGGCCGAGAATCATCCGGGGCTCTACCGGGCGGTGGGCGCGTACTCGGGATGTGCTGACACCGCCTCCCCGTTGGGCAACCTCATCGCCCGCACCGTGGCGTTCTTCCCCGGCGGCGCCGACGCGAGCAATATGTACGGCCCTCCCGGTGACCCCGAATGGGCTGCGCAGGATCCGGTCATCAACGCGCACAAGCTGGCCCGGCGTACCCCGGCACTGTGGATCAGCGCAGCATCGGGCCTTCCGGGCGCACACGACACCCTGAGCGATCCGCACATACGCGGCAATGCGGGCGAACTCGCCTCCCAGGTGACCATCGGCGGACTCGACGAGGCGGCCTCCCAGTACTGCACCGCCTCCCTGACGCGACGGCTCTCCGACCTGCGAATCCCGGCGCATGTGCATTTCCGTCCCAACGGCACACACTCATGGGCCTACTGGCAAGACGAAATGCACCGGACCTGGCCGGTTTTCGCCAGCGCACTCGGCGCCTGATCTGTCCACCCTCCGACAGGACACGATGGGTTCCCGAATCTGGTGCCACCGCCTCGTCCGGCGCCATCACCTGCGACTTCAGCGTCCTTTCAACTCTGGAGTCCTACGCTCGCGGAATACGCAATCTGGGCTTGGGAGGTCTCCTGGCGAGGTCGGTACGGTCGGGGCGAGGTCGGTACGGTCGGGTTCGGTACGGGTGAGTGATCTATGACCCTCACCCGACGCTCCCTCTGGCTCGCGCAGCTGATGCATCCGCAGACCTCGTACGTGATCGCGTTCAGCGTGGATCTGACCGGGCCGCTGGACATCTCACGGTTGCATCGGACGGTCGACGAGGTGCTTCGCCATGTCGGCTGGCACGACGTGCACATACCACCGCATCTTTCGCCCGCCGACCCCGACTGTGTCGATCCGGTCCGCGCCGCGCACTCCGGGCAACCGCCGATCATCGGGCTCGACTTCGGCGATCACCCAGATCCGGACACAGCGAGTCGCCTGCGCGCTGAGCATTTCGTGGACTCACCCGACGGGGCCGACCTCACGAAACCGCTGTGGGCCAGCGAACTCCACGTTCTGTCCGACCTGAGGCATCGATGGGTCGTGCGCCTGCATCACGCACTCACCGACGGGGCCGGCGCGCTACGCATCATGCGCCACATCGGAGAGGTGTACGCAGGCAACTCCGGCTCCGATGACCTCCGGGTACCGAGCCCCGCCGACCTGCAGACCGCCGACACGCACTATCTCGACTCCGCGCGCTACCGGTCGGACGAGCGGTTCTGGAGCGACACTCTCGATCTGCATCAGCCCAGCTTTTTGTCCGGCGCCCCGGTCGAGGCGACCTCGGATCTGACGCGGATCACCCGTCGACTCGACGTGCCGCGGCCACCGACCACCGCCGAGATCCTCGCAGCCTTCGCCGGACTCTGCGCACGCCTTCTCGACACCGCAGACGTCGGACTGTCACTGCCGGTGGCCACCCGCACCACGCATCTCCGCAGACAAGCACTTGCCCCGTTGTCCAATGTGGTGCCGATGAGCCTGCCGGGCATCGGGGACCGGACCGCCGAGGGCGCCGTGGAAGACATCGGTACCGCCGTGACCCGAACGCTGCGCCATCAGCTCTTTCATCGGGAAGACATGCTCCGCAGACGCGACGACATCGCGGGATTCGGGGCGGTCGCCAATCTGCTGCCGGCATTCGATCCGCCCACCGACACCGGACTCCACTGGTCGGTCGAGGTGATGCGTACCGGCCCCACCGGTGACGTGACGATGACGCTGCATCCGGACGACCCGACCGGTGGCCGGGCGGTCAGTTGGGAAGCACCGAGCCGCAGCCTCGGTCGCGATGCGCTCGAGGCCCTCTCATCTCGCTTCAACGGCTACCTCGGCGCCTTCCTCACCGAGATCGACACCGGCCGAACCGTACCCGACGACGCGGTGTTCCTCGACGGCGAATGGGCCCGCTCCGCATCGCGATCGGGCCCACCGGCACCCGAATTCACCCCCACCGCAGCACTCCTCGACGAAGTGTGCACCGACGATCCCGGGGCTCCGGCGCTCATCGACGGGCAGATGACGCTGAGCAGGACGCAGCTACGGGCGTGGGCCGACCACGTGGCGCGGCGACTGATCGGTGCCGGTGTAGCACCCGGCGATCCCGTCGGGGTGTGCATCCCGCGTTCGGCGGCCTCGGTCGTCGCGTTCTGGGCAGTCCTGCGCGCCGGCGCGGTGTGGGTGCCCGTCGGCGACCCGTTCTCACCCCAGAGCAGAACTCGAGACATTCTGCAACGCACCGGAATCAAGGTGGGACTGAGCTCTCGGGGCGCGCGTGCGAGCACTCTTCCCGAAGGCGCCGTCGAGTGGCTCGACCTCGACCTCGCCACCGACATCCCCGCGAGAACCACCTCGCCCCTCGACTCCGCGGAGATCACCCCGTCCGCCCACCACCCGCCCGGTCTGGATCGGGGCCCCGACGACCGCGCCTACATCCTGTTCACCTCGGGTTCCACCGGCACCCCGAAGGGCGTGGACATGCCGCACCGCGGGATCCCCTCACTGGTCGCCGAGATCCGCGAACACTACGCCCTCACACCCGCTTCGCGGATGATGCATGCGTCGGCACCCACATTCGACACCGGCCTCGTCGAACTGCTGTCGGCAGTTTCCACCGGCGCGGCCCTGGTGATCGCTCCGATGTCGATACGCGGCGGCGACGAGATGACCGAACTGATTCGGCGGCATGACATCACGCACATCATCGTCACCCCATCGGTACTCGACACCCTCTCACCCGACCTTGCCGATCAGCTGGTTCAGGTGGTTCTCGGCGGTGAGCCGGTGACCAGCGGACTGGTGGCCCGCTGGGGTGACCGGGTGTCACTGCGAAATGCGTATGGGCCCACCGAAACCCGCTGCAGTATCAACTTCTCGGGACTCGTACCCGGCCGGCCCGTCACAGTGGGCGCACCGATGACCGGCGTCACCGAGGCCATCCTGGACCGACGCGGCCGACCTCAGCCGCCGGATGCCCTCGGCGTCTTGCACTGTTCCGGACCGCAAGTGGCCGACGGATACCTCGACGCACCGGAGTTGACCGCCGAAGCGTTCTCCGGCTGCACCTTTTCCGACGACCCGGTGATGTACTGCACCGGCGATCTGGCCACCTGGACCGACGACGGGGAGGTCCGGGTACTCGGACGCCGGGACGGTCAGATCAAGTTGCGCGGCCTGCGAATAGAACTCGGCGAGGTCAACGCGGCGCTGACACGCAGCACTTCGGTCCGGCAGTGCGCAACCGTGATGCGCGACATGCCATCCGGACGTAGGGCATTGGTCTCCTACGTGGTGGCCGCGGATCACGACGCTGCGCTTGATCCGACGGCGCTGCGGCACGAGGTGGCGGCAATTGTCCCGAGCTATATGGTGCCGTCGATCATCGTGCCGGTCGAGGCCCTACCCCACACCGCCAACGACAAACTCGACACCAGGGCCCTGGCCGCGCTGCCACTGCCCGATCGTCGGGGCGCACGTCGCGCGCGCGACGACGGCGAGGAACTGCTGATGCGTGCGGTCGCGGAGGCCCTGACTCTCGACACCGTCGATCCCGATGCAAGCTTCCTTGACCACGGCGGCGATTCGCTCGCGGTCATGGCGGCCGCGCGCCTGATGGCAGCGGCCGGACATCCCGAGGTCACCGCCAACGACCTCCTCGTCGGCGAAAGCCTCGCCGCGGTGGCAAGTGCGATGACATCCGGCCGGCCACCAACTGCAGCGGCGCACGATTCACCGCAGTCACACATGGACCGACGGCGCGCGACAACCCCCGAAACACCGTTGTCGGCGGCACAACGGACCGTTTCCCGCGAGCCCGGCGATCCGTGCGCACAATTGATTCGGCTCGCCTGGCTGCCGACCTCCGGACCGGCCCCCTCGCCCACCGAGATCCGCAGGGCGGTCCAGTCCCTGGTGGATCGCCATCCGTCGCTGCGCTCAACCTTCCCCGACACCCCATCGGGTCCGATTCGTCGTGTGGCGCACCCACTTTCGGCGGACGCCGTCGTCAGCGTGCACCCGGTGGAGCACCCGCCCGACCGCGAGAACCTGCGCACCTGGGCCCGTCGGATGAGCGGTCGCCTCGACGTCCGCTCGGGGCCGCCGATCGCGCTGACGGTCCTCACCACACCCGACGGCCACACCGCCGCAGTCATTCTGGTCCTGCACCATATCGCCGTCGACGGGCACTCTCTCGCAGTGCTGGCCGCCGGCATGGCCGAGAGTCTGTCGGCATCTGCATCTGCATCTGCCACAGTTGCCGCCACGCCGGTGGCAGCGCCCGTTGCGCCGGGCATTCTCACACCGGACGGTGAGCAGTTCTGGCGTGATCTGCTGTTGGCCGAACCCGAGTCGGCCTGGACCCTGGCCGGTATCAAACCGGCCGAGGTGAATCCCGGTTCTCCGCAACGCCGTTCACACACGATTCCACTCGAGGTGGCCAGGCGGTTCCGCGCGGACGCCGCGGCCGCTGGTGTCACGGGTTTCGAGGCATTCGAGTCGGCGGTGGCCAACGCACTTCACGATGTCACCGGGGACTCCCGGGTGGTGTCGGCGACGCCGACCTCATGCCGCCCACCCGATGCGTCGGAGGTCGTGGACGATTTCATCCTGTCGACGATCATTCCGCTGGCCGTTCATCGGGAGGCCGGCGAGGGCGCCCGCCTCTCCCGGCGGTGCGTCGAGGCCGCGGCGGTCCCGATGGAGGACATCCTCGATCTGATCGGCCGTCCCGCGTCAGCACAACGACTGTTCCCGGTCCCGGTGATGCTCGGCTGGTCCGATGCCCCGGCCGATCTCCACGCCGCAGGATCGGTCCATGTCTTCGGGCCGGACAAGACCCGGTGGCTACTCCAGATCGAGGGTACGTCCCTGGCGTCCGGCGCATTGACCGTCGCGGTCACCGGCGTCGCAGGGGGCCTCGGTCACCGCCGGATCGAACAGATCCTGACGGCCGTGGTCGAGCAGATCTCGAGGCCGCGATGACAGCCGCCGTCTCACTCGTCGCGGATCGGCGACCGACCGAGCGCGTGACTGCCGTCGCAATACGGCTGGATACTCGACCGCCCGCACCGACACAGCGCAATGGTGGCGCGACGTCGCGGGATCGGCGCTCCGTCGACGTCGACGAGTTCGACGTCGCCGCGCACCACCAGCGGACCTCCAGGGGTGACGGTGATACTCGCAGGCACGCCGTTGGCGGAGTGGGACCGGCGGGGCTCCGGAGTGGTCATTTCACCATTGTGCGTGACGGGAGGCGATGATGGGGCGACCCACCGTCTCGACGACATGCCCAAAGCTCCCGCCGGTCGGCGAACTCGGCGCGGCCGTCGATGAATTGCTCGCCGGCGACCCGACCGCGCGGCACGGTTGGACACCCGACGTCGAGGGCCCGCTCACACGGCTACCCCACGGCATCGACCTGCTCGCCCACCTCGACGCCCAGCGCACCTGGTTCCTGCTCTGCGAACTCGACGGACGCGGCGTGACCGGTGTCGACGAGCGCTGGACCGAGCATCCGGCGGTCGCGCTGCTACGGAGCAGGCTGGGAGACGCGCTGGAGCACGCCGTCCGCGACCGCGTCGGGCCGGTGTCCCCCTGTGCTGCAACGGATCTACCCGAGCGGGTACGGCTCGAGCTCGACTCCACCGACGCTCCGCCACTGTCCGGGCATCTGCGCAGCACGGGAACCGTGGACCAGTATCGAGAGTTCCTGCGACACAGGTCGGTCTATCACCTCCGCGAAGCCGATCCACACACCGCGGCAATCCCCCGACTCGCCGGGCGCGCGAAGGCGGGTCTGGTGGAGATTCAGAGCGACGAGTACGGCGGAGGAAGGTTCGAACGCATGCACTCGACCCTGTTCTCGTGTGCCATGAACGCCGTGGGCCTCGACACCTCCTACGCCGCCTACGCCGCAATGCTGCCGGCGACGACGCTCGCATGGATCAACGCACTGACACTATTCGCGTCGCGGCGCAGGCTACGCGCCGCTGTGGTCGGGCATCTGCTCGCCATCGAATGCACCTCCTCGCTGCCCAACAAGCGCTACGCACAGGGACTTCGGCGACTGGGATTCGGCGAGAACGCGACACGATTCTTCGACGAGCACGTCGAGGCCGATGCCGTCCACGAACAGATCGCCCTCTACGACATGGCCATGCCGCTGTTGTCCGATGAACCGGGGCTGTCGGTCGACCTGCTCACCGGGTTCCGCGCGGCCCTGGTGCTCGATGCCGATGTGGGTCGACTCCTCCTGCGGTCGTGGGAGAATCGGTAACGATCGTCCGACGCACGACGATCACACCGGTACCGAAGCAGCGCACCCCACCACCGAAGGGCGCCGAGATGACCTCCTCCCATCAGAAGTCGGAAACCTCGAACATCGACGCGCGTATCCAGCGACGCCGCCACCCGATCCGATGGTGCGTGATCGCGGTGTCGTGCCTCCTGCTCGCCGCGATACCGGTGACCGCGAAAGCCGAACCCGTCAACCGCACCGTCCTGGCCGGCCCCTTGTGGACGGTGGCCGACGGCCCGCTGTGCGGCGGGCGGGTCGGTCTGCTCGCAGCGCCCAGCGCACCGGGCACCGCCTCCATCCAGGTGGTCGGCGGATTCTTCGGCATCTCGGGTACCTCGCTGCCGTGCAGCGTCGGGGTGAGCGTTCACTGGCGAAACCTGAACACCGGAGCACACGGTGTGACCACCGGATGGGTATCGGGCACCATGCTGCCGTCGGCGCCGACGCACGTCCTGCACGCCGATGTCCGGACCGGTCCCGGTCTGATCGACCTCCGGATGGACCCGCACCGTCCGAATGTGCCGATCCCATCGGTACGTCTGCAGGTCCCCTGACCGCTGTGCCGCCCGCCTGTCGCGGGTTACTGTGAGCACATGACGACCGACTGGCGAACCGAACGTGCCGACGAGGTCCGCGCACTGATTCTGGCCGCGGAACCCGACATCACCGAAGAGGTCAAGTGGCGCAAGCCGTCGAATCCCGATGGTGTTCCGACGTTTTCGCTCGACGGTATCGTCTGCACGCTGGAGACCTACAAGGACAAGATCAAAGTCACCTTCGCACAGGGCGCGTCATTACCCGATCCGGGAAGGGTGTTCAACGCCAGTCTCACCGCAGGCACTCGTCGCGCGGTGGACATCAAGGACGGCGACGCGCTGGACTCCGATGCCTTCAGCGAACTCATTCGGGCAGCCGTAGCACACAACCGCACGTAGCCGACGCGACGAACCCCGAGCGACGGACCCCGCAGCCGACATCCGGCACACCGTGGTCGACGCCGCTGACGATCCACTTCTTGATCGGACCAGCTCCCAAGTGGCGGAATATCTTTCGGGTCGACGCCGCGACCTCGATCTACCCCTCGCCACACACGGCGACGACTTCTCCGAGCAGACATGAGCACCGGCGCCAGCGTCGTGCCGAGAGACCGTTCTGACGGTTCTCGATCATGCGGCAATCGGTCAGGACGACGATTCACGCCCGTCCCACAGCACCGAATCTTCTTGTGCTGTCGGGAGTTCCAGGCCAATCTCGGCCAGATGCGGTAAGGCCTGGTCGAGCGCCGCGTTGAGCCCGGCCAGCCGCTCGTCGTCCAGGGCGGAGAAGATCAGCCTCCCCGCCTCGTCGGCGTGGCGCGGGGCGGCGTCGCGCACGATGTCCATCCCGGCGTCGGTCAGGGTCACCGACACCGCACGCCGATCGTCGGGATCGGCCGACTTGGTGCGACGCACCCATCCACGCTTCTCCATGGTGGTGACCGCGTGCGACAGCCGGCTCTGCTCGGCATGAGCCAGGACCGCCAGCCGGCGCATGCCCAGCGTCCGCCCCGGCGCCTCCGACAGCCGGAACAAGACGATGTACTGGGAGTGCGTCAAGCCACTGTCACGACGCAACTGGGTGTCGAGCGCACCGTCGAGCAGCATCGACACGACGAGCAGACCTCGAAAGGCCCGCTCCTGATCGGGGGTCAATGCCACCGGACCATCCTATCAACTACTTGAACTTTCATACAGATGGTCGTATCCTCGAAGAAACATGAAGATTCATCCACCCTGGTGGACAGTGAAGGAACAACCCGATGGTCGACAGCACCCCACCCACCGTCATGCCGATGGCGTTCATCGGTCACGGCAACCCGATGAACGCCATCGAGCACAACCAGTTCACGCAGGCGTGGGCGCGGTTCGGAAAGTCGGTACCGCGCCCACGCGCGATCCTGATGATCAGCGCGCACTGGTACATCAACGCCACCGCGGTCACCGCGATGGCCAGCCCCCGCACCATCCACGACTTCTACGGGTTCCCCCGCGAGCTGTTCGACTTCGATTACCCGGCACCCGGTTTGCCCGAATTGGCCGGCGAAGTCGCCGAGACCGTCAAGCCGACCTGGCTCGGCAGCGATCTGGACAGCTGGGGTATCGATCACGGCGCGTGGTCGGTTCTCGCCCACGCCTTCCCTGACGCCGACATCCCCGTCGTCCAGCTGAGCATCAACGGTGAACGCGACCTCGACTATCACTTCGATCTCGGAGCGCGTCTGGCACCGCTGCGCGAATCGGGCGTGCTCATCGTCGGCAGCGGCAACATCGTCCACAACCTGCGTGCCGTCGACTTCTCCCGGCCCGACACCGGATACGCCTGGGCCCAACGCTTCGACGACGCCGCCCGCACCACGATGCTCGAGAACCCGGCCGACTACCTCGCCCTGGCCGAGCATGCCGATTATGCGAAAGCCGTTCCGACACCGGATCATTTCCTGCCGTCGGTGTATCTCGCCGGCATGCTCGCGGCCTCATCGACGTCGACCCAGGACTCTCCGGAGGTTCTCGTGGACGGCTGCTCCTACGGGTCGCTGTCGATGACGTCGTACGTGGCGGGCTGATCGGGTCAGTGGCGAGATCGGCGAGCCCGCCACGCATAGACCCGCGTGGCGACGAGTCGCTCGCCGTCAGTCCTCCGGCAGAGCCGCGAAATCCCTCTGCGCCTTGCGGTACCACTTCATCCCGGACACCGGTCGACGCCAGCGGCCCTTCATATCGTCGGCGGCTGCACGGTGCGTCTCGTCGCCGGCGGCGACCGCATCCTTGAGATGTTGGTCCTGTGCGTGGATCACGTCGTTGGCATCCTCGCCTCGGTGCGCGGTGTCGCACGGTCCGCCCAGTTCACGGCATGTCATGGTCTTCATCGGGTGCTCCTCTGTGGTGTCGATGACTCGGTGGTGTCGATGACCGTCTCGGATCATCGGGTACCGCAAGGCTATGACTGCCGGCCGGTGGGTTGCTTCTTGATTCCTGATCGATCAAAGACGGCCCGCACGGCCGACCGATCGCCGTCGACGTCGAGGGAGTCGACGGGGAGCATCCCCACCGCCACGCCGAGGAGCACGTCCGCGCCAGTCCGGATGACCGCGTCCACCGGGCCGTCCGCGGATCCGCCGATCTCGAATCCCGAACGCGTCGAGGTGATCACGATCGTGCCCTCCGGCAACTCCACTCGGATCGACACCGTTCGGCGAGGCCGTGGCCGATCCGCCAGCACCGCGGGCAGGGCGAGTTCGAGCCACTCGGCACGGAACTCATCACCTTGCGGCCCCCGCGTCATCAGGGGTGTGGACCATCGGATGAGGCCTTCGATCGGCTCGCGAAGCTCCCGGCCCCAGGCGGTGAGCGCGTACTCGATGCCGTCCGCGTCGTCGGCGAGGCGCCGCTCGATCACGCCCGCCGCCTCGAGTTCACGCAGCCGCCCGGCGAGCAGATTGGTGGCCACGCCGGGCAGGCCCGATCGCAATTCGCTGTAGCGGGCCGGGCGGATCAACAACTGCCGCACGATCAAAAGGTTCCACCGGTCACCCACCACGTCGAGCGCCCGCGCAAGCCCGCAGTACTGGCCGTACTCTTTACTCACATCCACCTGCTTGATATTTTAAAGTTGCCTTGATCATATCGGCTCTCGCCGAGAATGGACATCACCATGACTGTCAGCCACCGGCCCGACTGGGTCGACGAATCGCTCTACCCGTTCACCAGCCACGTGATCGAGATCGACGGCAACACTGTGCACTACGTCGACGAGGGTCCCGAGACTGCTCCGAGCGCCACACTGCTCTTCCTGCACGGCAATCCCACCTGGTCGTTCGTCTACCGCGATGTCATCCGCGACCTGCGGGGTCAATTTCGGTGCATCGCACTGGATTATCCCGGATTCGGGCTGTCCGGGGAGTCCGACGAGTACACCGCACTGCCCGACGATCACACCCGCATCGTCACCGCGTTCATCGACCGGTTGGATCTGACCGACCTGACCCTGGTGGCGCACGATTGGGGCGGGCCGATCGGCCTGGCGGCCGTCGCGCGGGATCGATCGCGGTTCACCGGGGTGATCCTCGCCAACACGTGGGCCTGGCCGGTGACCGCAGTACACGTGAAGATCATGTCGTATGTGCTGGGCGGCCCGGTCGGGGCGCTGCTCATCGGGCATCTCAATCTTTTTGTGAACGTGATGATTCCGGCGGGACACAAACTCCGCAAGCCCTCCGACGCCGAGATGAACCACTACCGCAATGCCCTGGACACCGGTCGACGACGGCAGGGGTCATCAATCTTCCCCCGGCAGCTCACCGCCGGACACGATTTCCTCGCCGCCGTGGCGGACGCGTTACCCGATCTGGCGACGCTGCCCGCGTTGATCATCTGGGCCGATGCCGACATCGCCTTCGGGGATGCCGAACTGAAGCGCTGGGAATCGACCTTCGACGACCATCACACCGAGATCATCCACGGTGCAAGCCATTTCGTACAGTCGGATGCACCCGACCAGTTCGCCGCGGCCATCCGCACCTGGTTCGATACGCGCGGGTTCGATACACGCGGGGCAACCGGGTAGCGGGTCAGTCCAGTTCCACCAAATCCGCTGACACCGTCCATAATTGGTCGATCAACTCGGGATCGTGCGCTTGTCGACTCTCCGGGCCGCGTGCCCGATGCCGCGAGAAGTACACGCCGTTGATGTCGGGATCGGCGCCCCGATGAACCAGATCGATCAGTGACGCGGCACCCTGTTCCGGGGTGATCAGACCCAGACGCTTCAGTGGCGTCCGGTACAGGAGTCCGATCAGAAACGAGTCGCGTCCGAAACTCGACGCCACTGCACCCGGATGCACTGCCGTAGAGACGATCCCATCGTCACGCCACCGCTTGGCGATACCGCGGGTGAACATGATGTTCTCCAGCTTGCTGGTGCCGTAGGCGCGGAACTGGGTGGTGCGGCGGCGCCGGAAGTCGAGATCGGTCGGGTCCACCCGACCGATCAGATTGCCGATACTCGACGTGTTGACGACGAGAGCACCCGATTCGGCCGCGCCCAATCGATCGTGGAGCAGGTTCGTGAGCAAGAACGGCGCCAGATGATTGACCTGGAAGTTGGGTTCATGACCGTCGACGGTCGGCGGCGTGGGTTCGAATGTGCCACCGGCATTGTTCAACAGGACGTCGATGGACGTCGTGCGTTCACCGATTCGGGTGGCCAGCGTGCGGACGTCATCGAGGCGGGCGAAGTCCGCGGTCAGCCCGACGGCCCCGGTGTCGGCGGTCACGGCGGCGAGTTTCTCGGCCGAGCGACCCACCAGAATGAGGTCGACGTCGGGCCCCGCCAGTTCTCGGGCGGCTGCCGCACCGATACCGTCGCTGGCACCGGTGATCACGATGGTCCTACGGGTTGGCACGTGCCGTCACCCCTCTCTTCAGAGCTCGTCGTCGCGCTTCGTAAGCTTTCGCCGCGGTTGCCCGCCCCACTCCTGACCGCTCACTCCCGACCCTACAGACCAACCCCATCCTGCCAAGGACGATCGGACCGCCTCGTCGTTGACAGCGCTCGCCTCGTCGTTGACAGCGCTCGCCTCTTCGTTGACAGCGCTCAGCGTAGTGCCGGTTACCAAACCCAAGCGCCGTGAACGTCGACTCGAGCGCTGTCAATGACCTCAAGAGCGCTGTCAACGCAAATGCACGGGCTCTCAACGGAACTCGGCAACCGCGGCGCCGCGCCTACCCGTGCGATCACGTCCCGGGGGCGTCGCATCCAGGGGCCGGTGCGTCCTCGAAGAGCGGCTTGCCCAGCGGAATCAGGTACAGCACGTCCAGGACCACCGGCGTGTTCCCGAGATTCCGGCCGACGTGCGTATTCGACTGTCCCGCCGGTTCTTTGATGATGTCCCCGGTCCGGTAGATCACCGGCTCGCAGTCGGCTCCGGGATGGGTCAGTGTTCCGGCCCGGACCAGTCCGACCAGTTGGCCGTCGTGATAGTGCCAGCCGGTCGTTCCACCCGGAGCGATAGTGATCTCGCGAACGGCGACGTGGACTCCCTCGGGAACAAACGGCAACAGATCTGCCGGGATGTCTCCCTCCGCGAACGTGACCGCGGAGACCCCGGATGACGGCGTCGCCCGCGCGATAGCCGGCACGAGACCGACACACAGCACCACCGAGACCATCACCAGCATGCCGCGTGCGAGTTGCCTCATTCGTCGACGGTACTGCCGTTCACGCCGGTCGGAGCCGTTTCGGCAAGACCCACCTGGTTCGCACGCCCCATCCGGTGGCACGATGTGGACCACGTGACACCCGACGACGTGACACCCCAACTCGAGGAGCACAACGATGAGCACCGTCCCCGACCAATTCACTGCGCTCGTGGCCACGGAATCCGACGGCGCGATCACCGTGGACCGTACCGATTTCGCCGCAGCGGACCTGCCCGGCGGCGACGTGACGATCGCGGTGCAGTACTCGGGCGTGAACTACAAGGACGCCCTCGCGGTGACGCCGCGCGGAGGCGTGGTGCGCAATTACCCGATCATCCCGGGCATCGACATCGCCGGAGAGGTGATCGAATCCACCGACCCGGGCTTCGCCCCGGGAGACCGCGTCGTCGCACACGGCGGCCCGATCGGCACCGAACAGCATGGCGGTTACGCCGATTACGCCCGTGTTCCGGCGGCGCAGGTCGTGAAGCTCACCTCGCTGTCCACCCGCGAGGCTGCGGCCATCGGCACCGCGGGATTCACCGCCGCGATGAGCGTGGCCGCACTCCTCGATCACGGCCTGACACCGGATGACGGCCCCGTCGTCGTCACCGGAGCCAGCGGCGGCGTCGGCGCCGTCAGCGTCGACATCCTTGCCGCACAGGGCTTCTCGGTGACCGCCTCGAGCGGAAAGGCGGAGGCCGCCGAACTACTCACCACACTCGGCGCCGCAGAGGTCGTCGGCCGCCTCGTCGACGACGAGACCAAGATCCGCCCACTCGGCAAGTCGGTCTGGGCGGGCGCGGTCGACTGCGTCGGCGGCAAGACCCTCGCCTACGTGTTGAGCACGATGAACCACAGCGGTGCGGTCGCCGCCAGCGGACTCACCGGCGGTGCCGACCTCCCGACCACGGTGATGCCGTTCATCCTGCGCGGCGTCGCACTGCTCGGCATCGATTCGGTCCTCATCGGTGCCGATCTCCGACGGGCCATCTGGTCGCGAATCGAGGGCGACCTACGCCCGAGGCACCTCGATGCCGTCATCACCGAGATCGGACTCGACGACCTGCCCGCCGCCCTCGACTCGATCCGTGCGGGCAAGATGACCGGACGGACGGTGGTGCGGGTTCTCGGCGACTCCGCCTGAACCCGCAGCCAGGACGGCCACGCGCCCCGACGACGATCGGGGCGTGCCGTCGCAATCGACGAGCACGCACCACCGATGTCTGTCACCGTTGAGGCATGACCGATCCGTCTCCGGCTTTCGACGTGAACAAACTGTTCCCGGGAAAGTTCTTCATCAGCACCACGCTCGACGTGCTCGAGTCGAAGAAGAAGATGACGGGGCACATGCGGCGGCGGTTCCTACAACGCGCAGCGATGGCCGGCGCCATCATCGCCATTTTCTACGTCATCAACTACACGATCGTCGCCGCCTTCGATCAGATGGGATCCACGCCCGAGCAACTACACGCGGTGGGCAAACTCATCGGAGCCTTCATTTTCGGCTGGGCACTGGTGTTCATCTACTACACCAAATCCGAACTGCTCACATCGAACATGATGATCGTCTCCGTCGGTGCGTACTACCGGCGGCTCACCCCGATGCTGTTCATCCGCATTCTGGCGTTCTGCTACCTCGGTAACATCCTGGGCGGCCTGTTCATCGCACTGCTCTTGCGCGGCACCACCCTGATCGAGGGACCGGTCCTCGAGGCCATGCACCATGCCGTCGAGGTGAAGACCGGCTACGTCACCGACGGCTTCTCCGGATGCATGGATCTATTCATCCGCGCCATCCTCTGCAATTTCATGATCAACATGGCGATGCTGCTGGTGTACAACGGCTATCTGGTGGAGGACATCGCCAAATGCATGGCGATGGTCACCTCTGTCTTCGTCTTCGCCTTCCTCGACTTCGAACATTCCGTGGCCAACACCGTCCTGTTCATGATCGTCGGCATGCATGGCAACGTGAACCTGTGGACAGCGCTGGGCAATCTCGGAATCGTGTTGCTGGGCAACTTCGTCGGCGGTGGTCTACTCATCGGCATCTACTACGCCTGGGTCAACGACGAACACGACACCCACCTGCCGCATCTACACCGCCGGCGTAGATCCTGACGCCGGTGGCGTTCAGAGCACCTTGTCGATGTCGTCGGTGAGCTTCTCGGGCTTGACCGTCGGAGCGAACCGGTCCACCACCGCACCGGACTTGTCGACGAGGAACTTGGTGAAGTTCCACTTCACCCGTGAACCCAGAACTCCCGACTTCTGCTGGCGCAGCCACTGATACAGCGGATGCGCCTGATCACCGTTGACGTCGACTTTGGCGAACATCGGGAATGTCACGTCGTAGGTGAGTGAACAGAAATTCTTGATCTCCGCCTCATCGCCGGGCTCCTGATGAGCGAACTGGTCACACGGAAAACCGAGGATCACCAGACCCTTGTCGGCGTACTCGCGGTGCAGCTTCTCCAATCCCTCGTACTGGGGTGTGAAACCACACTTCGACGCGGTGTTGACGATCAGCATCGGATGTCCCCGATACTTCTCGAGATCCACCGGATTGCCGTCGATGTCGGTTGCGGTGAAGTCGTAGGCACTGGTCACGGTCATCCCCTGTTCCGTCGGTGTCACGCTCGTCGGTTGCGGCGCGTCTGGCTTCTCACCCTACGGCCCCGGGTCCCTCGCCGACCACCATTGCACTCACCCCCACGCCGGCACCCCACCCTCGAACACCTCGACCACGTGGACAGCACTCTGAATTCTGTTGACAGCGCACAATTATCCGCTGAACTATCCCCAATGCCGCTGACAGCAAACGACTTCCGCCGGTCGGCCCCGTCGAGTAACGAGACAAGCGCTCGACGGTCAACGACCCCATGGCCGGTGCGCAGCGTGTAATACCCCGACAACCGTCACCGTGCGGCTGCCAACCGGCGTCGTCCGATCAGCCGGTCAGCGACCGCACATACACGGCAGCGACAGCCTCGAGCCCTCGCTGATCGTCGTCGCCGAACCGATCGGCGTCGGGACTGTCGATGTCGAAGACTCCGATGAGTGTGCCGTCGTCGGCGACGAGCGGGACGACCAACTCCGACCGACTCTCCGCGTCGCAGGCGATGTGGTCCGGCACGGCATGGACGTCGGCCACCCGTTGAGTCCGGCGGGTCCGTGCGGCCGCCCCGCACACACCACGATCCAGCGGAATCCGAACACATGCCGGCTTGCCCTGGAACGGCCCCACCACCAATTCGGTGCCGTCGAAGAGGTAGAAGCCAACCCAGTTCAGTCGGGGCACAGAGTGATAGATCAGCGATGAGATGTTGGCGGCATTCGCGATTCGGTCATGTTCGTCGGCGACCAGCGTTGTCGCTGCGGACTCGAGTTCGTCGTAGGTCCATTCCGCATCTGTCGACAGCTCAAAGCTCATCTCCCCATCATGCCCGCCCCGCAGGCGATTGCCGCACTCACCGATCACCGCGATTCCATGCGTCGATCCGCCCATCTCCGACATTCCGGTACGTTGGGAGATCATCATGGTCCTCGTCTTCGCAGCGTTCCTCGCGCTCATCACCTTCTGGCTGCACCGCCGCATCGTTCGTGCCACGGCGATGCCGCGCCCGTGGTCGATCGTCGCCGACGCCGTGCTGGTCATCATGTGGGGATTCGCCGTGGTCGGCATCGCCACCGGACGCGAACTCGACCCGTCCGCCTTCCGAGCCCCCGCATGGCTCGGCCTGACGTGGCTCGCCGTCGTTCTCTACCTGGTCCTCGGCCTCGTCCTGGTCGGGCTGATGTCGCTGATCTGGCGTCTGGTGCTGCGGCTCGCACCCGGTGACACCGGGCGGCACCGCCGCCTCCTCGCAGTACGCGTGACCACCGGTGTCGTCGTCATCGCAGCACTCGTCACCACCTCGTACGGCGTCTGGGAAGCCGCATCACCACGCGTCACCCACACCACGGTCACCCTCCCACGACTCCCCGAACAGTTCGACGGAATCCGCGTCGCACTGATCTCCGACCTCCACGTCGGCCCCGCACGCGGACGTGATTTCACCCAACATGTCGTCGACGAGGTCATGGGCGAAAAGCCCGACCTGATCGCCATCACCGGCGATCTCGCCGACGGCACCGTCGCCGAGGTCGGTGCCGACATCGACCCCCTCGCCCAACTCCGAGCGCCGCTGGGAGTGTTCGGAGTCAGCGGTAATCACGAGTTCTATGCCGACGACGGGGGACGCTGGCTCGACCACTGGGAGCAGCTCGACATCACCACACTGCGCAATCAACGAGTCGAGGTGACCCACGACGGCGCAACGATCGATGTCGTGGGCATCCAGGACTACACGGCACCGCAACCGTATGAACCGGATCTCCCCGAGGCGCTCGACGGCAGCGACCCCGGCAGGTTCCGGCTCCTACTCGCCCATGAACCGCGTCAGGCGCGGCAGGCCTCCGATCTCGGTGTGGACCTTCAATTGTCAGGCCACACGCACGGTGGTCAGATCTGGCCGATCCGCTACGTCGTGCCCCTCCAGCAGCCGTCCGTCGAGGGCCTGGACAAGATCGGCAACACCGTGCTGTACACGACGCGCGGCGCCGGAGCGTGGGGTCCACCGGTGCGTGTCGGCGCACCGCCCGAGGTCACGATCCTGGAACTGCACCGCGGTTGACGTTCCCGGCGCCCGAATCTCGGTCCGCACGAGCCAGATTCGCGTGCGAGCGCCCATAGAAGGCGTAGATGAGCAGTCCGATGACCAGCCACACCACGAACCGCAACCACGTCTCGATGGCGAGGTTGACCATCAGTCCCGCGCAACAGATCGCGGAGACGATCGGCAGCACCGGTGACCACGGAACGCGGAAGGGCCGCTTCATGTCCGGCTGCGTCCGCCGCAGCACCGGAACGGCGATCGAGACCACCAAGAAGGCGAACAACGTTCCGATCGAAACCATCTCGGCCAGTGCGGCCAGCGGGACGAACGCCGCGAGCAGAACCACGACGGCGGTGGTGATCATCGTGATGCGGTACGGGGTCCGCCATTTCGGATGGATCCTTCCCGCCGAATGCGGGATGAGCCCATCACGCGACAGCGCGAAACCGATGCGGGACATGCCGACGATATCGACGAGGATCACCGACGTCAGCCCGGCAACCGCGGCGATCCCGACAAGCACACCGGCCCAACTCAATCCGACCTGGTTGAACGCATCCGACAGCGGCGCCCCCGTGCTGAGATCGGTGTAATGCACCATGCCCACCAGCACAAAGCACACGCCGACGTAGAGGACCGTGCAGATCAACAGGGTGCCCAACAGGCCGCGGGCCATGTCGCGTGCGGGATGCCGGGTCTCCTCACCGAGGTTCGCGACGATCTCGAAACCGCTGTAGGAGAAGAACACCACCGCCGAGGCGAACAGCACCCCGGCCACCCCGAATGCCGTTGCCTCCACTCCGGAGATCCACTGCCACAACGGCTGCCGCCAGCCACTTTCCCCGCCGGTGTGTTGCGCGGGCGGGATGAACGGCGTGTAATTCGCCGCCTTGATGAAGAAGAGCCCGGCGACGATGACGAAGACGCAGATGCTCACCTTCAGGTAGACCAGCGCGTTGGTGACCCAGCCGGATTCCTTGATACCCACGGTCGCCACCACACCCAGGACCAACGCGATCGCGACCGCACCCAGGTTGACCGTCGAATCCTCACCGAAGAACGTCGTCGGCAGGTTGAAGACGTCCTGCAAGTAGCCCGACCACCCGCGGGACACCACCGCCGCACCGAGCGCGAACTCGAGGATCAGATCCCAGCCGATGATCCACGCGATGATCTCGCCGAGGGTGGTGTAGGCGTAAGTGTAGGACGATCCGGCCGTCGGCACCGCGGAGGCGAGTTCGGCGTAACAGAATGCGGCAAACAGGGCGATGACCCCGGCCACCACGAACGAGATCATGATGGCCGGTCCCGCATTGTCTTTCGCCTGCACGCCGGTCAACGTGAAGATTCCCGTACCGATGACCATGCCGACGCCGAACCCGATGAGATCCCGGGCCCGCAGTGTCTGTTTGAGTCGTCCGCCTTCGAGTTGGTGTCCCTCATCGTTCTGATGGATCACCGTGTCGACGGACTTCTTCCGGAAGATGCCGCCCAACTGCGTCATCCCTCCGACGCTAGACCCGTCCGCGTCGGTCGGCAGCCAACACGCCGGAGACCGACATCGCCTACACCAACTCGGCCAACTTGGGAAAGCCACTGCGGTGGAAGATGAGTGGATTGCCCGATTCGGGATGCTCGACGCCGTGCAGTTCGAGGAGAACGATGAAGTGATCGCCTGCCTCGACCTCGCGGTAGATGGTGCAATCGAAGTGCGCCACACCGTTATCGAGGGTGACCGCGCCGTCGTCGGATGCCTTGATCGCAATATCGTCGAATCGGTTGGCGACCGGCCCGGCCAGCTGACGGCACACGGTGGCCTGATGCTCGGCGAGGACGGTGACGCCCAGGTGAGCGGCACGCCGCAGATCCGGCCAGGTCTTCGACGTGTTCGCGATCGAGATCGAGACGAGCGGCGGATCGAGGCTGACGCTGGTGAAAGAGCTTGCGGCAAGCCCGATCAACTCGCCGTCCACCTCGGCGGCCACCGCGACGACACCGGTCGGGAAGACCCCGAAGGCCTTGCGTAGTCGCGCCGCATCGAGATCCTGGTTGGTGGCGAAGTCACTCATGAAAGCACTCCCAGTTGTCGGGACACGATGGGCGCGGTGGCCGCCAACCAGTCGGCGTATGCGGACGGATCGTCGTGACGGGAATCCACCACGTACAGACCGCGACCGGGGACGGTGCCACCGATCTCGGTGAGAACCGGCCGCAGCACCAGTTCCGGAGCCAACGAATGCGCCTCCGAACCACCCAGCATCAGCGGGATGGCCAGACCGGAAAGTCCTGTGCCACCGGCAAATCGGTCCAGGAACAGCTTCAGCAGACCGGTGTAGGCGGCCTTGTAGGTGGGACTGGCGACGACGACGAGGTCGGCCTCGCCGACCTGCCGGACCAGATCCGACACCTTCGGATCGGACCAATCCAGCACTGCCGCACCAAGAGTGGCGACGTCGACGATCAGATCCGGTTCGGCACCGGTCAGCTGGGTGGCCACATATCTCGCCGCGGACAGGGTCCGACTGGCGGGCTTCGGATTGCCCACCACCACAGCTGTTCTCACGATCGTCATGATGCCGACACCGCCGTGGCCGGGCGGCTGTCGGTCCGGGCAGAGACGGGGGCCTGCGCACCGAAGGGCACGGATGCGGCCCGGACGTTCGGCGGAGCCGGGTGCTGCCAGAGACCACGGCGGGTCAACTCCGGCAGCACGCCCTCGCCGAACCAATACGACTCCTCGAGATGCGGGTACCCGGACAACACGAATTCGTCGATACCGACCTCGTGGTAGGCCTCGATGAGGTCGGCGATTTCGGTGTACGACCCGACCATCGCCGTACCCGCGCCGCCACGGACCAGGCCGATACCCGCCCACAGGTTCGGATAGATCTCCAGATTGTCCTTGGAACCGTTGTTGAGAGCCAACATTCGCTGTTGTCCCACCGATGCCGAGCGTTTGAGGCCCGACTGGATGCGCGCGATGTCGTCGGCGGAGATGTGGGTGAGCAGGCGATTCGCCTCCGCCCACGCCTCCCCGGAGGTGTCGCGGGCGATCGTGTGCAGGCGGATGCCGTAGACGAGTTCCCGGCCGTGTTCCTCCGCGGCGCGCCGGACCCGCGCGATCTTCTCGGCCACCGCCTCCGGTGGTTCACCCCAGGTGAGGTAGACGTCGGCGTGTTTGGCGGCCACCGCGATGCCGGCGGGCGAGGAGCCACCGAAGTAGATCTCCGGTACCGGGTCCGGAATCTGGTGCAGTGTCGCGTTTTCCACCGACAGGTACTTTCCGGTGAAGTTCACCGTCTCCCCGGTCCACAGGCGTCGCACGATCTCGAGGAATTCGTCGGCGCGCGCATACCGCTCGTCCTTGGTGGAGAAGTCGCCGAACATGGCCTGCTCGGCATCTTCCCCACCGGTGACGACGTTGAGCAGCAGCCGGCCGCCGGACAGGTTCTGGAAAGTCCCCGCCATCTGCGCGGCCAGGAAGGGAGCGGTCACACCCGGGCGGAAGGCCACGAGAAACTTCAGCCGTTCGGACAGGCTGTTGAGCATGGCGGTGGCCACCCACGCGTCCTCACACCAGGCTCCGGTCGGCGTCAACGCCGCCTCGAATCCCAGCTGCTCGGCGCTGCGGGCGATCTGTCCGAGGTAGGGCACCGTCGCCGCGCGCGACGACGCCTCGGCCGCCAGTCCGTGGCCGCCGCCGACCACGCTGCGTCCGTCACCGCCGTTGGTGGGAAGAAACCAATGAAACTTCACGCCAGCTCAATCCATTTCTCATCGACTTCTCCCTGCGCACTCCTCAGTCGAGGTCGAGGGAGACTTGGGCACAACCACTCGATTGCACCCGACGACGTCGCACCCGCCAAGGTTTTGACCCGCGGTGATCGTGAGTTGGTCTACCTGCGATTCGGTGGCACCCAGCCCAATGCCGGTGCGATCTCCTCGGCGAACAACTGCAACCTGTGGATGTCGAGATCGGCCCCGGGCGTGCCGTTGCCGGCAGCGGGATACAGGCCGACGGTCGGCAAGAAGTGGGTGACCTGGCCGACGAGAGCCGGATCGTCACGCAGATCCCCGATGACATCGGCGACGGTGCCGTATCGCGTGACGCGACGCAGATACTGCGCAGTGTCCAGGGGTGCGAGGTCCGGTTTGTAGGAGTCGGCGAACTCCCGGAAGGCGTTCAGTTCGTTTTCCACCTGTCGCTCGATGGTTTCCCGTGACTCGGCGACATAGGTGAATCGCAGGGCACCGATACGCTGCCGGCGTCCCGAATCGGCATGAGTGTGCGCCCACTGCGTCCGGTAGGCATCGATCTTGGGTCGCTGATCGTGCAGGGCGTGGTCGGCGAACGTGCCGATGAGAAGCCCATCTCCGGCGCGAGCGGCAGCGGCCGCACGTTCGGGGGTCCCCACCGAATGCCACAGCCGTTCCCGCAGGCCCGGCGCCGGCGGATACAACACCCGGGGCTCGGCGGGGCCGGTGATCGAGGCACCGTCGAGCAGTGCGTGCAGCGTGGCGAGCTTCTCGTCGAACAGCCGCCGCCGTTCCTCCAGACCATGCCCGAACGCCCCGAAGGATTCTGCATCGCCGCCGCCTGCGCCGAGTCCGAGATTGATGCGGTCCCCGGCAAGGGCATGCAACGTCGCGGCATCCTCGGCCAGCCGGATCGGGTCCTCGAGCGGCAGGACCGTCACCGCCGTCCCGAGTTCGATCCTGGTGGTGCGTTGCGCGAGGGCCGCGAACAACACCAACGGCGACGCCAGCCGATCCTTGCCGAAGTGATGCTGTCCGACCCACACGCTTTCGTAACCGAGTTCTTCGGCGGCGATGATGGTGTCGGTGAGTTCGGAGTACGTCTCGGTGGCGCCGCGCCCATCGGTGCCGTGAACCTGGGTGAAGAACCCGAGGCGAAACGCCGACGCCCGCTCGGCGTTCGCGTCGATAGCGGAATCCAGGGTCGAAATGGTCATGGCGTCGACGCTAGAACCGCCCACCCCCTTGTCCCAGAATTGAATTCACCCCGATCGAAGCGACCGGGGTGAACTCGGACAACCTGGCTCGATCACTCGTCAGACGTGATCAGCTCGTGCAGAAACTCCATCTTCTCCAGAACCTTCGGCGGCAGCACGAACGGGTACAGGTCCTGATGACCCATCGACCGGTTGATCTGGTTCAGCGCCCAGGTCAACGGCAACCACCATTCGATGATCCGGTCGAAACCGACCTGACCGGGCAGGTCCGCGTCCAGGGTCGCACCGGCCGGGGCGAGAGCAAACGCCGCTGCGGTGTCGAGCGTGTCACGAATGTGCAGGTAGTGCGCGAAAGTCTCGGCCCAGTCCTCGGCCGGATGCATCGTGGCGTAGGAGGACACGTAGTCGTCCTTCCAGTTCGCCGGCGGGCCCTCGCTGTAGTGCCGGTCGAGCGCGGCCTGATAGTCGTCGTCCGGATTGCCGAACAACTCCTCGTAGCGGGCGCGGTTCGGGCCGTCCCCGACGAGCACCATCTGATAGAAGTGCCCGATCTCGTGCCGGAAGTGTCCGATGAGGGTGCGGTACGGCTCGTCCATCGACACGCGCAGTTGCTCGCGGTGGACGTCGTCGCCCTCGGCGAGGTCGAGGGTGATCACACCGTCGGCATGGCCGGTGATGACCGATTCGTTCGCACTCGACAGCAGGTCGAAGGCGAGGCCGACGGCGGGGTCTTGGTCCTTGCCGAAGATCGGCAGGCCGAGTTCGTCGAGTTCGACGATGACACGCCGCTTGGCCAGTTCGGCCTCGGCGAAGGCCTCCATCGCCTTGGTGTCACTGTCTTCCGGCCGGGTACGGGTCAGACGGCAGGATTCGCACAGTGCCGGGAGATTGTCGCCGACGGCGACGAGCCAATTGCAGGCGGCCACAGGCGCGTTCGCGCATCGGGCCACCGGCACATCGTCGACGGTCGTCGTCTCGTTGTCGTCGAGCACCTGAATCGTGCGCGACGGCAGGTGGAAACCCAACTGGCTCTCGCAGTTGAGGCAGAGCGAGTTCTCGAAGATCAGCTGTTGGCCGCATTTACGGCAGTGGAAGTCGCGCACTCTCTTGCCACTCCTTGGTTGTCGATCACGTGGTCATGGGGTCGGTCCGGCGGCATTGTCGATCGCTTCTTGATCGGTGGGCATGACGCGCCCAGTTGTTGGTCGGAACACATGGCCAATCGTGCACATAAAGGTGATGGATGTCACATCAGGTTATCGAATCACCTGCAGCGGGACGGTCGGGATCGGCCGACCACTGCGACCACGACCCGGGATAGAGCACCCCGGAGATCCCGGCAACTGCGAGTGCGGCGATCTCATGGGTCGCGTTGACCCCCGATCCGCAGTAGACGACGGCCTGCTTCCCGTCGGTGATGCCGTTCGCCGCGAACCGGGCACGCAGGTCCGCCGCCGACAGGAAGTGCCCGTCGGAGGTGAGGTTGCCCGCCGTCGGTACGTTCACCGCCCCGGGGATGTGGCCGGCCCGGGGATCGATCGGCTCGACCTCACCGCGGTACCGCTCGTCGACACGCGCATCGACGAGCGCGTCACCTGCCGCGTCGTCGGCGCGCAACCGGTCCGACAACGCCGCGACCTCATCGATGGTGACGCTCGGCAGTTCGCCGGCGCGCAGCGTGATCGTGCCGCGGCGGGGTGCGGTGTCCCCGGTCGACAGGCGCAGTCCGGCCGACCGCCACGCGCCGAGCCCGCCGTCGAGGATGCGCACGTCGGAGTGACCACCCCAGCGCAGCAACCACCACGCCCGTGCCGATGCGAGATTGCCGATGTCGTCGTAGACGACCACAGGCGACGCGTCGTCGACACCCCACCTGCGTGCCGCCTCCTGCAATCGCGACAGCGACGGAAGCGGGTGGCGACCCGCCTCGGGTGTGGGCGGATCGGCGAGTTCGGTGTCGAGATCCACCCAGACGGCACCGGGCACATGACCTTCGCGGTACTGCTCATGACCGTCGGTGCGCCCGAGTTGCCACCGCACGTCCAGGATGACCGGTGGCCGGTCCGACAGCATCTCCTCGGTCAGTGCGTTGACATCGATCAGTACCTCGGTCATGGACGTTCTCCTCCTGATCGGCTGTGCGGTCTCGATTAAACGGGTCGCCCGGATCGATCCGCAATCGAGGGTGACGATCACTACGATCGCAGGCATGAAGCAATCAGATGGCGAGTACTACGTGACGGCCGACGAGGTGGCAGCGTTCGAGCAGTCGGGCAAGCAGTACTGGTACATGCGTGAGGACGGTTCGACGGACCTCTACCTCGACGAACTCGACATCACCCACGGCTGGCCCATCTTCCTGATGAAGCGCGACGATTCCTGGTTCGCCAAGTGGAACGGTGACTACGAGAAGGCCGTGGAGACCGACCTGAATCCGCATCTCATCAAGAACTTCGAAGAGCTGATCACCCAGGGCAACTGGCCGCACGACCAGGACTGAAACGCACACTCGACGCAGCGCAGCGCCCACTCAACGCAAGACAGCGCACACTCAACGCAATTCGACGCACACTCGACGGAAATGGGCGCCCACTCGACGGGGCCCGAGTCAGTACTGCGCGACCTGCCCCTTCTTGGGTGCGCGATACATCTGCCACAGCACCCTCGGCACCGTGTGCAGCGGCACCGCCCGTGGCCAATCCCGTGCCCGCAGAAGTGCTTCGGTCCCACCGTCGACGGTGACGACGGTGCCGCACATGAAATCGGCTGCGGGAGAAAGCATCAGCATCACCCACTGGGCGAGTTGATCGGGAGTTCCGTACTCGCGCACCGGAACCGGGAAGGAGCGCACGTTCTTCGCCGACGGCCCGTCGAGTTGCGATTTCAGCAGCGGGGTCATCACCGGGCCCGGCGCGATGACGTTGACGCGAATGCCCTCACCGGCCCAATCCGGACCGGTCCCGTGCACGCGACACCACCGGGTGACCGCGATCTTCGATGCCGCGTACGCCGCGGGGCCCGAGAGCATCGGTCCACGCCGCCGGAGGATGGCCGTCGCACGTTCGCGGTCGCCAGAAAGCAAGGCGCGCACCGCGCGGGCCGGCACGAACGGTGTGGCCGTCGTCGAATTCGAGCCGAAGACAACGACTTTCGCCTTGTCGGACGCGGCAAGTGCGGGCCGCAATGCCTCCAGCAGATCGGTCACCCCCGCCATGTTGACCTCGACGATGACGCGTTCGCGATCACGTGCGGGACCCACACCCGCGGCGAACACCGCGCCGGCGAGTTCGCCGCCAGATCTCTCGAGGACCGCGTCGATGGCGGCGCGTCGCCCCTCCTCGGTGGACAGGTCGGCCGCCACGTCCGCGGCGTCACGGTCGACGCCGATCACCGACTGCCCCGCGTCGCGCAGCGACTCTGCCACCGCCGCACCCATCCCGGATGCCGAACCGGTCACGACATACGTCCCCATCACGACCCCTCTCGTGTCATGCCCGCTGTGCGACTCGGTCATCCGTGTCGGCGGTGATCACCGTCGGTGCGGGCCTCGGAGCGCAGTGCGCGATCGTAGGCCTCATTGAATGCCCGCAGCTCTCGCAGGAGCGCGTCGGGCTCGCCGGGTGCGAGATCGGCGAAGACCTGCTCGAGGCGCCGCACCCGAAGCATGCCGTCATGGACGAACGCCTGGTGTCCGGCATCGGTGGGGCGAACCATCCGACTCAACGAACCCTCGACCTCGAAGCGTTCCAGGTAGCCCAATTTGATGGCCGCGTTGACCTGACGATTGACCGTCGACTGTTCGAGGTCGAGGTCCTCGGCGAGGTTCCGCAGGGTGCGGGGCCGCCCATCGGAGAGCACCAGCAGGATGGCGAACGCCGAGGCCTCGAGGATCGAATCGACGTGGTACTGCCCCTTGCGGCGGTGCAGCCTACTCAGTTCCTCGACGATGTCGCGATACAGCGGCGACGGCCACGGCGCATGGTCATCGTCCACGTTCGCGTCATCCATTCTCCGACCCCCGGTCCATGATGTTCGGTCCATGATGTCCGATTTGTCGCGGCGCCGTACCGCCGACTTGATTATGTACGGTACATATGTATCCTACACATAGCCAAGGAGGTGTTATGTCCGACGCGAATTCTTCGCCGGGAACAGAGAATCCGGTCCCCTACGCCGATACCCCCCGCGACGGTTCGTCGCAGGGTGCGGCGATCGCCACCGTCGTCGTGCTGTGCTTCGGCGGTCTGATCGCATCGTTGATGCAGACGCTGGTCATCCCGATCCAGCCCGAACTACCCGAGTTGCTCAGCACCTCGCGGTCCAACGCGTCGTGGGTCATCACCGCCACGCTGCTCGCCGCGGCCGTCGCGATGCCCATCGCCGGCCGCCTCGGCGACATGTTCGGCAAGCGACGGGTGATGCTGGCCAGCGCGGTCCTGCTGGTCATCGGATCGATCGTGTGCGCCCTGAGCACCTCGGTGATCCCGATGATCGTCGGTCGCGCCATCCAGGGTCTGGCCATGGGCTTCATCCCGGTGGGTATCAGCGTGATGCGTGAGGTCACCCCACCCCGGATCACCTCGATGGCGATCGCCGCCATGAGCGCGACCCTCGGCGTCGGCGGCGCCATCGGTCTGCCGCTGTCGGCATGGATCGCGCAGAGCTGGAACTGGCACGGACTGTTCTGGATCTCGGCGATCCTGTCCGCGGTGGTCGTCGCGCTGGTCGCGGTGGTCGTCCCGAATGTCTCCGACGCGGTCGGCGGCCGCCTCGACATCGGCGGCGGCATCGGCCTCGCCATCGGCCTGTGTGCCGCACTGATCGCCGTGTCCAAGGGCAATGACTGGGGCTGGGCGAACGGCAAGACCCTCGGCCTGCTGATCGCCGGCGTGATCGTCCTCGTCGCGTGGGGCTTCTTCGAACTGCGCACCACCGACCCCCTGGTCGATCTGCGCACCACCGCCCGCCCGGCGGTGCTGCTCACCAACATCGCCGCCATCGCCATCGGCTTCGGCATGATGGCCCAGTCGATCATCATCCCGATGCTGTTGGAGATGCCGAAGGAAACCGGTGTCGGACTCGGGCAGTCCTTGCTGCACGCCGGTCTCTGGATGGCTCCGGGCGGTCTGATGATGCTGGTGTTCGCACCCGTCTCGGGCACCCTGATGAACAAGATCGGCGCCAAAAACACCCTTGCGATCGGCGCCACCGTGCTCGGCAGCGGATATCTGATCGCGATGTTCCTGATGAACTCACCGTGGCAGCTCATGCTGGCCTCGATGATCGCCGCATCGGGTGTGGGCATCGGCTATGCGGCCATGCCGACGCTGATCATGGGCGCGGTGCCGATGACCGAAGCCGGTGCCGCCGTGGGCCTCAACGGACTGATGCGCTCGATCGGCACCACCATCTCGTCGGCGGTGATGGCCGTGCTGCTGACCACCTCGACGATCTCGATGGCCGGCAGCGATGTCCCGACGCACACCACCTTCAAGCTCTGCTTCCTGGTGGGCGCCCTGGCCGCCTTCGTCGGCGCCGCGATCACCTTGCTCATTCCCAAGCGCGGCCCGCAGCCGGTCCCGTCGGGCGTGGTGGTCAGTGGTGCGGAGGCGAAGTCTCCCGCCACTTCTCACTGATCGGTCATTACCGCCCATCCACTACGACGGCTCCCCGTATCCTGCTCATCGGATACGGGGAGCCGTCGTATCGGGACGGAACCGACGGAGCCCCGGCCAGAAGACAGGACATCCGACGCAGGGGGTAAATGTGGACGCTGCCGGGCGAGTGTTCGTCGTCACCGGAGCCGCGAGCGGCATCGGGCGTTGCGTGGCACAGGAATTGGTACGCCGCGGCGGGTTCGTGGTGGGTGCCGACCGCAACGACGCCGGACTGGCCGAGACCTCGCTGCTCATCGGCGACCGGTCACGCTTTGCAACCCATGTGCTCGACATCGGCGACGCCGACGCGATCGCCGCATTCCCCGACGAGGTGATCGTCGCGCACGGCCGGGTGGACGGACTGTTCAACATCGCCGGTATCCCACAACCGGTTTCGACGATGACCGAGGTCGACGCCGACACCGCCGAGCAGATCCTGCGCATCAACTTCTTCGGCACGCTGTGGATGTGCCGTGCCTTCCTGCCACGCCTCGAGGAGCGTCCCGACGGCGCGGTCATCATGAACACCTCGAGTCTGTCGGCGATCACACCGTTCCCCGGCACGGCGATCTACGGGGCCTCCAAGGCCGCGGTCGCCCTGATGAGTTACGGCCTGGCCCAAGACCTTCGAGGACGTTCGAAGGTCACCGTGACCGCCGCGCTACCCGGAACGGTGTGGACCGGACTGGTCCGCGACGCCGCCCGCTCCCTCGGCACCAGTGAGGCCCTCACGCGACGCTTCGCGATGAACCCGGAGCGCGCGGCCCGCCGGATGGTCGATGCGACGCTCCGGGGACGGCAGCGGGTGGTGATCGGCGCCGATGCCCACGTCTTCGACGCGGCCAACCGACTGAGTACCCATCTGGCAGAACGGATGTCCTACCTACAGGTTGGGTCGTTCGTCTATCGCCGGCCGCGGGACTGACACCTGCATCAGCCGATGCGGTCACCGGTCTGCGGGTGGAACAGGTGCACCGCCCGATCGGCCTGGCGCAGGCGCACTCCCTCACCACGTTTGGCCGGGGCCCGCTCGTGCGAGCGCGCGACGAGCACCATCGGTTCACCGTCGAGGTTGCGTACCGACTGATCGGCGAGACTCGCATAGACGTAGGTCTCACTGCCCAGTTCCTCCAGCAGCGCGACATCCGCCGACAGGCCACGATCGTCGTCGGAGAGCGCGAGATGTTCGGGTCGGATACCGACGATCACCGACGACAGGCCCGCCTTGCGCAGTGCCGCCTGCGATTGTGCGTCGATGTCGATGGACGCTCCCGAGATGGTGATGTCGCCGGCGTCGACCGGGGCGGTGAACAGATTCATGCCGGGTGAGCCGATGAAGCCGGCGACGAAGGCGTTGACCGGATGATCGTAGAGTTCGGTGGGCGTGGAGAACTGCTGCAGTACACCGTGTTTGAGGACGGCCACCCGATCGCCCATGGTCATCGCCTCCACCTGATCGTGCGTGACGTAGACGGTGGTGGTACCCAGCCGCCGTTGCAGCGCGGCGATCTGGGTGCGGGTCTGCACCCGCAGTTTGGCATCGAGGTTCGACAGCGGCTCGTCCATGCAGAACACCTGTGGCTCACGAACGATGGCGCGGCCCATCGCAACTCGCTGTCGCTGACCACCGGAGAGCTTGGCCGGCTTGCGGTCGAGGAAGTCGGTCAGGTCGAGCAACTTGGCCGCCTCGGCCACTTTGCGCTTGCGCTCCTCGGTGGGCACGCCCCGCATCTTCAGTGCGAAACCCATGTTCTCGCCGACGGTCTTGTTGGGATAGAGCGCATAGTTCTGGAACACCATGGCGATGTCGCGGTCCTTGGGCGCGACGCCGACCATGTTGTCACCGCCGATGCGGATCTGGCCGGAGTCGATCTCCTCGAGCCCGGCGAGCATCCGCAGTGCGGTGGACTTGCCCGAACCGGAGGGGCCTACCAGGACGACGAACTCGCCGTCGTTGATGTCGAGGTCGAGGGAGTCGACGGCGAGTTTGTCGGCGCCGGGGTAAACGCAGCACGCCTTGTCGTAGGTGATGGAAGCCATGGTGTTCTCCTTGATGAAAACCGTTGTGGTGAAGAGGTGGACGACGGATCTACTTGATGGCGCCAAAGCTCAGGCCGCGGACGAGTTTGTTCTGGGCGATCCACCCGCAGATGACGACCGGCAGTGCGGCGAGGACCGACGCCGCCGACAGCTGCGCCCAGTACAGTCCCTGGCCGGACATGAATCCGGTGAGGAACACCGGCATCGTCTGGGCGTTGACGGCGGTCATGTTGACGGCGAAGAAGAACTCGTTCCACGAGAAGATCACGCAGATCAGTGCGGTGGCGGCGATTCCGGGTGAGATGAGCGGCAGGATCACCTCGCGCACCGAGGTCCACAGGCTCGCTCCGTCGATGCTGGCCGCTTCGAGGAGTTCTCCGGGTACTTCCAGGAAGAAGGACCGCATCATCCATACCGCGATCGGCAGATTCATTGCGGTGTACAGGATCACGAGTGTCCAGATGTTGTCGAGCATGCCCATCTTGCCGACGATCACATACAGCGGGATGATCGCCGCGACGATCGGCAGCATCTTGGTGGAGATGAAGAAGAACAGGGCGTCCTTGGTCTTGCGCACCGGTCGCAGCGACAGCGCGAAGGCCGCGGGCACACCCAGTACCAGCACCAGGATGGTGGAGGCAATGGTCGCGAACAGTGAATTGAGCAGCGGGGTACCGATTCCCGCGTCGAAGACGTCGCGGAACTGCTGCAGCGTCGGGGTGAAGATGAACGTCGGTGGGTTGGTGGCCGCGTCGCTCTCCTGTTTGAACGCGGTCAGCACCATCCACAGCACCGGGAAGAAGAAGCCGATGGCGAGGATCCAGGTGATGGTGGTCAGTGCCATCCGCCGCGGGTCGCGGCGGCGTTCGATGTCGTCGGGGGTCAGGTGTCCGGCGGACGCGGGTGTTGTCGCTTCGGGGCGGATGTCGGTGCTCATCAGGCCGGCTCCTCTGTTCCGGTGAAACTCTTGAAGATCAGGCGCAGGGCCAGTGATGCGACGACGATGGTGCCGATCACGGTGACCACGCCCATCGCTGCGGCCTGTCCGATGTCGAATCCGAGGAAGGCGCGTTGATAGATGTAGTAGGACAGGTTCGAACTCGACACCCCGGGACCACCGGAGGTCATCATGTACACCGCGTCGAAGGTGTTGACGAGGTAGATCGCGCCCAGCACGGTGCCGAGTTCGATGAACCGCCGCAGGTGCGGCAACGTCAGTTCCCGGAACAGCCGGACGCTGGTCGCTCCGTCCACCCGGGCGGCCTCCTGGATGTCACGCGGCATCGACTGCAGGCCGGCCAGGATGAGCAGCATCATGAACGGTGTCCACTGCCAGACCAATTCGGCCATCACGCTCATCAGCGGGAATTCCGAGAGCCAGTCGGTGTGGATTCCGAACGGACTCAACGCCCAGTTGACCAGGCCGTTGGTGGGTGAGAGCAGGCTGGTCTTCCACAGCAGCGCGGCGGCCACCGGCGTCACCAGGAACGGCGTGATCAGCAGGGTTCGAACCACCCCGCGGCCCAGGAACTTTCGGTCCAGCAGCAGTGCGAAGATCAACCCCAGGACCACCGACACGATGACGGTGCCGACGATCAGCACGATGGTGTTGAGGGTGACCCGCCAGAACTGCATGTCGGCGAACACGGCGCCGTAGTTGTCGAGTCCGACGAATCGTCGCGAACCCGGTCGGACCAGATTCCACGACTGGGTGGAGTAGTACAGGGTGAACACGAACGGGATCTGGGTGACCACGATCATGAAGATCAGCGCGGGCAGGAGTGGACCGCGGCGGCGCCAGCCTTCGGCGCGACTGATGTGGTCGCGTCGCGACGTCAACGGCGCATCATCGCCGGTGTCGGTCTGCGGCCCGGGGGTCGATACTGCGGTGGCCATCGCTATTGCTCCCTCTGGTAGGTCTTACCCACGACCTGGGCGTACTGCTGCGCCTGTTCGAGGGCGTCGTGGACGCTGATCTGTCCGGCGATCGCGGCCGAGATCTGCTGGCTGACGCGGGTTCCCAGGTCCTGGAACTCCGGGATCGCCAGGAACTGAATTCCGGTATAGGGCACCGGGTCCGCGGTGGGCTTCTGCTGGTCGGCCGCCTGCATCGCTTGCAGTGTCTGGGCGGCAAATGGTTTCGAGATCTCCTGGTAGGCGGGCAGCTGGTAGGTCGACAGGCGGCTGCCGGGCGGGATGTGGGTGGCGCCGAGGGTGTCGGCGACGTGCTCGATGTAGTTGCGGTTGGTCATCCAGTCGATGAACTTCCACGCCTCGTCCTGATGACTGCTGCTGGTCGGGATGCCCAGCGACCAGGT
Organism: Gordonia sp. NPDC003950; assembly: GCF_053605205.1. Lineage (NCBI taxonomy): Bacteria > Bacillati > Actinomycetota > Actinomycetes > Mycobacteriales > Gordoniaceae > Gordonia > Gordonia sp. NPDC003950. Next base: position 39,674 of record NZ_JBSGIT010000019.1, read on the forward strand.
GTAGAGCCATCCGTTGTCGCTCTTGGCCATTCGCGGTGCCGGCAGGTAGCCGACATCACCGGCGATGGTGGAGGTGTCCGGGCTTTCCAGCACCGAGACCGCCGACGTGGCGTCGTACCACATCGCCACCTGCCCCTGCGACATCAGATTTCCGCACTCCTGGAAGCCCGACGACGATGCGCCGGCCTCACCGTATTTGCGGACGGTGTCGACGTAGAACTGTACGGCCGCCTCCACCTGCGGACTGGTGAGCTGTGCGTTCCAGTCCTCGTCGTACCAGCGGCCACCATAGGCGTTGATCACCGTGTTCAGCGGTGCGAGGACCTCACCCCAGCCGGGCTTGCCGCGCAGGCAGATACCGGCCGTGGTGTCGGTGGTCAGTTTGCGGGCGGCCTCGGCGACCTGCGGCCACGTCGGGTCCGCGGGCAAACTCACCCCAGCCTGCTGGAACAGTTTCTTGTTGTACATCAGGAACGATGACTCGCCGTAGAACGGCGCCGAGTACATCGAACCCTGGTATGACAGTGCGGTTTTGAGAGTCGGGATGAAGTCGTCGGCCTGATAGCCCGGGTCGGCGTCCATGTAGGGGGTGAGGTTGACCAGCCAGCCGTTCTCGGCCCACATCGGGGTCTCGTAGTTGCTGATCATCACCACGTCGAACTCGCCGCCGCCGGTGGCCACCGATGCGGTGATCTTGGCCCGGGCCTCGTTCTCCGACAGGGTGACGAAGCGGACCTTGACGCCGGGATTCTGCTCCTCGAACTGACTCGAGAGCGAGACCGCGTCCTGCATCTGGGAATTGGAGACCATTGCGACGGTGATCTCACGATCCCCGCCGCCGGTCAGCGAGCCCGCGCCCGCGCAGGCGGTGGCCGTCAGTGCCACCGCGGCGAGGACGGCCGTCACGGCCGCACGCCCGTGCCGCCAGGTCCGGCGCACCGTCGCGCCCGGACGTCGTCGTGAATATCTCACTGTTGACCTTCCTGTTGTGAGACAAGCCATTCCGCGGTGGTGACGTCGGTGACGAGAATGGTCGCGTAGCCGCCGCGGAGGGCGCCGAGAATCGATTCCCGGCGGTGGGTTCCACCGGAGATGAGAATTGCCGTGGGACAGGCCCGGATCGCTTCGAGCGGGACCGACACGGTCCGCTGCACCAGACTGGATTCGACGGGAGCGCCGTCCTTGTCATAGAACCGGCCGCCGATCTCGCCGACGGCGCCGAGGGCGATGAGTTCGTCGAGGACGATCGCATCGATGTAGGCACCCTCGAACAGGGTCGTCGAGGTGGACACCGAGCCGACCCCGAACAGCATCACCTGGGCGCCGCGCGCCGCGGAGAGTGCCTGCGAGAGAATCGAATCCCGGTTGAGAGCGATCACGGTCTCCGGATCGGCGAAGAGCGGGGCGACCAGCCGCAGCGGTTGCGCGTGCAGGCGTTCGGAGAATCGCGCCAGGGCGTGGTCGACGCCGGTGTGATAGTCCACCGAGGTCATCGATCCGTCCATCTGGACCACCCGCTGGCAACTCGATGCCCCGCCCATGGCGTCGGCGGTGGCCACCTGCTCAGGGCCCCAGGTGAAACCGAAGGTATCCGATGCCTGGATTCGGCGTGCCACCACCGACGCACCGGCGCGCCCGAGTGCCGCGTTGCCCGACGCCGATCCGTCGGCCTCCTCGTCGATGATGAGGACCTCGTTGAGTCCGAAGACCTCCTCCACACGTCGTTCGAGGTCGGTGTGGATCGATGCCGACAGGTGTGCCGGGGCGGTCACGCTGACCTGGACAAGGCCCTGCGCGCGGGCCCGTTGGATGAGTCGGCCGGCGGTGGGTCGTGACACGCCGAGCCGGGCGGCGATGTCGGCCTGGGTGAGGCCTTCGAGGTGGTACATGGTCGCGGCACGCACGAGCAGCCGCAGGTCCTGGCCGGTATCGGTGGCCGAACGCACCGTCTCGGTTGTGTGTTTACGAGATGCCATCGGCGGTGATTCCGTCCTATCAGCCTTCGTGAGCATCTGCTCACTAGCGGTGAATGTGCTCAGTACGCTAACATCCTCGATGTGAGCTACGCAACAGTTACCGATCAACGTGAGGCAACCGGCCGCACCATGCGAGCGGCGGTTCTGACCCCCGGGCGCACCATCACCACCGAGGATCGGCCGATCCCCACTCCGGCACGTGGCGACGTGTTGGTGCAGGTCAGCGCGGTGGGTGTGTGCGGTTCGGACACCCACTACCTGCGCCACGGCCGGATCGGCGAACACGTCGTCACCGAACCGCTGATCCTCGGACACGAGGCTTCGGGCGTGATCACCGCGGTCGGAGCCGACGTCGACCCAGGTCGGATCGGCCGGCGCGTCTCCATCGAGCCCCAGCGCCCGGACCCCACGACCGCGGAATCCCTGCGCGGCGACTACCACCTCTGTCCGCACATGCGGTTCTTCGCCACTCCCCCCGTCGACGGCGCGCTCGCCGGGTTCGTCACGATCGGTTCGGCGTTTGCGCACGACATCCCCGACGAGGTGAGCGACGAGGCGGCCGCACTCCTCGAACCCCTGTCGGTGGGAATCGCGTCGATCACGAAGGCCCACGTCGGGATCGGCGACTCCCTGCTCATCGCCGGCGGCGGACCGATCGGCCTGATGTGCGCGCAAGTGGCCCGCGCGGCCGGGGTATCACGAATCGTCGTGAGCGAACCGGATGCGGATCGACGCTCGCGCGCCGCGGAGTTCGGCGCCACGCTGGCGGTGTCCCCGGACGACGAGGTCGAGCCCGTCGACGCCTTCGTCGATGCCAGTGGCGCCCCCGCCGCGGTGCGTGCCGGACTCGCGGCGCTGCGCCCGGGTGGCCGGGCCGTCCTGGTCGGCATGGGTGCCGACACCATGGAACTACCCGTGTCGCTGATCCAGAACCGCGAGATCGTGCTGACCGGAGTGTTCCGCTACGCCAACACCTGGCCGACGGCACTCGCCCTCATCTCGTCGGGGGCCGTCGATCTCGACGCCATGGTCACCGCACACTACGGACTCGACGACACCGAGGCGGCACTGAACTCCGATCGGATGGCCGGAATGATCAAAGCCGTTGTCCACCCACAGATCTCACATCACCCCGACACCCCCGGCACATCCCGAAAGGCCGAATCGTGAGCACCGCGCTGAGCGCCGACAACCTCCCCACCATCACCGGGGTGCCCATCCCCGACTACGACCGAGGCAGGGTCACCGCATCGATCGTCCACTTCGGGGTCGGCGGATTCCACCGCGCCCATCAGGCGATGTACCTCGACCGCCTGCTCTCCCACGATCCGTCGTGGGGAATCCGCGGCGTCGGTGTACGACCCGCCGACGCCCGCATGCGTGATGCGCTGCTACCACAGGACTGCCTTTACACCCTGACCCTCAAGCATCCCGACGGAAAGGTCGAGACATCGGTGATCGGGTCGATCGTCGACTACCTCTACGCCCCCGACGATCCCGAGGCCGTCATCGAGGCGCTGGCCGATCCGGCCACCCGTATCGTGTCGCTCACCGTCACCGAGGGCGGATACAACTTCTCGCCGGTCACCGGAGAATTCGACGCAGCCAATCCCGACATCGTGGCCGACCTGACCGGAAAGCGGCTTCCGACAACGGTGTTCGGCCTGGTCACCGAGGCTCTCGCCCGCCGCCGCGACCGAGGAATCGACTCCTTCACCGTGATGTCGTGCGACAACATCGCGGGCAACGGCCACGTCGCAGGAGCCACCTTCCTCGCCTACGCCCGGCTGCGTGATCCCGCTCTGGCGGAATGGATCTCCGAGCACACGACGTTCCCCAACTCGATGGTGGATCGGATCACACCGGCCACCCCACCGGATCTCGCCGACGAGGTGGTGGCACGGACCGGCATCATCGACCGCTGGCCGGTGGTGGCCGAGCCGTTCACCCAGTGGGTGCTCGAGGACGACTTCGCCTGCGGACGACCACCTCTGGAGACGGTGGGCGTGCAGGTCGTCGACGATGTGGAACCGTATGAACTGATGAAGTTGCGGCTGCTCAACGCCGGCCACCAAGCACTCTGTTACTTCGCGTATCTCCTGGGGTACCGCTACGTCCACGACGCTGCCATTGACCCTGATCTGCGAACCCTGCTGCGCCGCTACATGTCCGAGGAGGGCAAGCCGACGCTCGCGCCACTGCCGGATGTGGACGTCGACACCTACATCGACACCCTGCTGGAACGATTCGCCAATCCCGCTGTCGCCGACACGATTGCACGACTGTGTCAGGACTCGTCCAATCGGATTCCGAAGTGGCTGGTACCGGTGATCCGCGATCGCCTCGACGCCGGCGGTTCGGTGGATCTCGCGGCCGCGGTGGTGGCGTGCTGGACGCGCTATGCCGAAGGTGTCGACGAGAACGGTGAACCCATCGACGTCGACGACCCCATCGCCGATCGGCTTGTCCCGCTGGCCCGGCAATCCCGCAACGATCCCCTTGCCTTCCTCTCCGAGCAGTCATTGTTCGGCGATCTCGGCACCCGCGAGGCATTCACCGCGCCCTACTCCTGGGCGCTGGAATCACTGCGCAGCAAGGGAGCTCGCGCCACTCTCGCCGAGTTGCTGTCATGACGCTGGTCGCCGGCGTCGACTCGTCGACGCAGTCGTGCAAGGTGGTGGTGTGCGACGCCGACACCGGGGTGGTGGTCCGCATGGGTGGCGCACCGCACCCCCAGGGCACCACCGTCCATCCCGATCGATGGTGGGATGCGTTGTGCAGGGCGATCTCCGATGCGGGCGGCATCGACGACGTGGCGGCACTGTCGGTGGCCGGACAACAGCACGGCATGGTGTGTCTCGATGACTCCGGTGCGGTGGTGCGAGATGCGTTGTTGTGGAATGACACCCGATCCGCACCCGCTGCAGCGGAGTTGATCGGGGAGTTCGGCGGGGCAGGTTCCTGGGCCGAGCAGATCGGCGTCGTCCCGGTGGCCTCGATCACCGCCACCAAACTGCGGTGGCTCGCCGACCACGAACCGGAACACGCCGACGCCACCGCCGCGGTGTGCCTGCCCCATGACTGGCTGACGTGGCGGCTGTCGGGCACCGGTGACATCGCGACACTCACCACCGATCGCAGCGACGCCTCCGGCACCGGCTATTTCAGCGCCGATTCCGGCGAGTACCAAAAGGACATCCTGGCGATGGCTTTTCGGGGGCGTACCCCCGCGCTGCCCCGGGTCCTCGGTCCCGCGGAGTCCGCGGGACGGACGTCGACCGGATCCCTGCTCGGCGCGGGTGCGGGTGACAATGCCGCTGCCGCATTGGGTTTGCACGCAGGACCGGGCGACGCCATCGTGTCGCTGGGCACCTCGGGGGTGGTCAGCGCCGTCACCGAGGTGGCACCCCACGACGCGAACGGCCTCGTCGCAGGATTCGCCGACGCCACCGGACGACACCTTCCCCTGGTGTGCACGCTGAACGGCGCGCCGGTACTGGCCGCCGCCGCGCGAGCACTGGATGTCGACCTCGCGACGTTCGCCGACCTCGCGCAGTCGGCGCCGTCCGGAGCCGGCGGCCTGACGATGGTGCCCTACCTGGGCGGTGAACGCTCACCGAACCTGCCCGACGCCACCGGAAACCTGGGCGGGATCACCGCCACCAACTTTCTGCCCGCCAACATCGCACGAGCCGCCGTGGAGGGGTTGCTGTGCTCGTTGGTGTACTGCCGCGAACAGATCGAGGCCCAGGGCATCGCGCTGCGCCGGTTTATCACGATCGGCGGCGGCACCAAATCGTGCGCGGTGCAATCGATCGCCCCCGGACTCTTCGGGGGATCGATCGTCCTGCCCGCCGACGGCGAGTACGTGGCGCTCGGCGCCGCCCGCCAGGCCGCCTGGGCGCTCACCGGCGATCTGCCCGACTGGGAGATCGGGTCCACACTGATCAGCGCGGACCCCAGACCCGACGTCTACCAGCAGTATCGCCGACACGCGGACGTCGCCTTGTCGTTGCGCTGACCACCGTGCCGGCGTCTCACCGTCATCTGTCGGTCGTCCTCGAGGTCAAGGCCGATCCGAAGCACGAGTATCGGGACTGGCTCGGCGAACATGCCGACACCTTCGATCCCGAGGCGTTCGACGTCGACGCGGTGAATCGCCGCATTTCATCGGAAGCTGAGACCAACAGCGGCAACATGAGCGACGACGACTACTCCGAACTCCACCGACTGTTCACCATCCTCGGCGTCGAACGGCCGTCGACGATGGAAGAAGCGGCCAACGCCGCCGATCTCCGACACCGCCCGGATGTTCGCCCGCACGGCACTGTTGATTCTTGATCTCCCTGCATTCTTGATCTGCCATGCCGCCACTCACGCCCAGAAGCCGCGTTCCTCGAGCAACGCCACCGCACGGTGACCGCCACGCAGGAAATGCCCCTCGGTGAGGGTGCGTGCCATCCCCGGCGACCGGCTCGCGAGCGCATCGACGATCTCACGGTGATCGCGCAACGACGATGCGACCGACTCGGGATGGGAGTCGAAGAAGCCGTCCGGGATGGCTCCGCTGAGGAGCCGCAGTTCGGCGACGAGCCGCCGCGACCGCGCCCCCAGATTGACGACCCGGTGGAATCCGAAGTTGAGGCGCTCCAACGCCAGGAGGTCGTCGGCGGACTCCATCCGGGTGGCCAGCGCGCTCAGTTCGGCGAGTTCGTCGTCGGTCAGGTTCATCGATGCACGTTCGGCGGCCAGCCCGGAGATGACGCCGAGCATCCAGTAGTGATCCCGGATGTCCTCGCGTGCGAGGTCGGCGACGAAGGCACCGCGCCGCGGAATGGTCTCGATGATCCCCTCGCCGGCCAAGGAGATCAGCGCTTCGCGGACAGGGAGTTTGCTCATGCCGAGCCGATCGGCGAGCGCGTCCTGATCGACCTTGGTCCCGGGCTTCATCTCGCCGGAGAACACCCGTCGCCGGATCTCCTTGGCGGCGGTCTGCTTGAGCACCGAGGACGAGGAGACCGAGGACGAGGAGACCGAAGACAGGGACGCCGGCGACGAGGAGTCGCCGGTGGCGTGATGCGGTTCCGCGCGGGTCATGGTCTCTCTTCCGTTGCTGGTAGGCGACGCGTATAGATTATCAGCTCTTGGCCGCACAGGCGCAGTCTTGCAGGCCTTTTTCGAGTCCATCTGGTTTGCGCGCCACCTTTTTGATAATTTCGGGTCATGTCAGTCACGACTCAGCCACACACCCCCGCCGTCGGCGCCGACGATTTCGAGCAGATCCGCGCGGTCGTCCACGACTTCATCCGCACCAAGGTGGTGCCCCGCGAAACCGAGATCATGGAGACCAACGCCATCCCCGACGACCTGCGCGCACAGGCCGCCGAGATGGGGCTGTTCGGCTATGCGATACCGCAGGAATGGGGCGGCCTCGGCCTCGACCTCACCCAGGACGTCGAACTCGCCATGGAATTCGGCTACACCAGCCTCGCGCTGCGATCGATGTTCGGCACCAACAACGGCATCGCCGGGCAGGTGCTGGTGAACTTCGGCACCGACGGGCAGAAGAAGCAGTGGCTCGAAGGCATCGCCTCCGGCGAGGTGGTGGCATCGTTCGCGCTGACCGAGCCCGGCGCCGGTTCCAATCCGGCGGGTCTGCGCACCAAGGCCGTCCGCCACGACGACGAGTGGGTCATCGACGGACAGAAGCGATTCATCACCAACGCCCCCATCGCCGATCTGTTCATCGTGTTCGCCCGCACCCGTCCCGCCGACGAATCCGGCACCGGCATCGCGGTGTTCCTCGTCCCCGCCGACACACCCGGTATCGAGGTGGGCGTCAAGGACAAGAAGATGGGCCAGGAGGGTGCGTGGACCGCGGATGTCTCCTTCGACGGTGTCCGCGTCCCGGCGTCGGCCCTCGTCGGCGGCAAGGAGGAAGCCGGCTACAAGGCGGCAATGACCTCCCTGGCCCGCGGACGCGTCCACATCGCGGCTCTCGCGGTCGGCGCGGCGCAGCGTGCGCTCGACGAGTCGGTCGAGTACGCCGCCAGTGCCACCCAGGGCGGAAAGCCCATCGGCTCTTTCCAATTGGTGCAGGCGATGCTCGCCGATCAGCAAACCGGCGTGATGGCCGGCCGCGCACTGGTCCGCGACGCCGCCGCCAAATATGTCTCCGGCGAGGACCGCCGAACCGCACCGTCGGTCGCGAAACTTTATTGCAGCGAGATGGTCGGGAAGGTCGCCGACCTCGCGGTCCAGATCCACGGCGGCACCGGCTACATGCGTGAGGTCCCGGTCGAACGCATCTACCGCGAGGTCCGCCTGCTTCGCCTCTACGAGGGCACCAGCGAGATCCAGCGACTCATCATCGGCGGCAACCTGATTCGCGCGGCGTCCAAGTAGATCCCGCCAGTCGGTCGTTGAACCCCACCACCCGCACACCACCGCAACCCCGAAGGACCCACCCATGCCCGGACCACTTCTGAACAACCAGACCGCCGTGATCACCGGCGCCGCACAGGGAATCGGCTTCGCGATCGCCCAACTGTTCGTCGACGAGGGTGCACGCGTCGTCATCGGCGACGTCAACGCCGAGGCCGCCGAGAAGGCCGCCGCCGAACTGGGCGGCCCGTCGGTCGCGATCGGCGTGCGCTGCGACGTCACAAAGGGCGACGAGGTCGACGCCCTTCTCGCCGCCGCCGCGGACACGTTCAGCCCGGTCGACGTCATGGTCAACAACGCCGGTATCACCCGGGACGCGACAATGCGGAACATGACCGAGGAGCAGTTCGATCAGGTCATCAACGTGCACCTCAAGGGCACCTGGAACGGCACCCGCAAGGCCGCCGCGATCATGCGGGAACGTAAGAGCGGCGCCATCGTCAACCTCTCGTCCTTGTCGGGCAAGGTCGGCATGGTCGGGCAGACCAACTACTCCGCCGCGAAGGCCGGCATCGTCGGCATGACCAAGGCCGCCGCCAAAGAGCTTGCCCATCATGGTGTTCGGGTCAACGCGATCCAGCCCGGCCTGATCCGGTCGGCAATGACCGAGGCCATGCCGCAGAAGGCGTGGGATCAGAAGATGGCCGAGATCCCGATGGGCCGCGCCGGTGAGGTCACCGAGGTGGCCACGGTGGCACTGTTCCTGGCCACCCATCTGTCGTCCTACATGACCGGCACGGTCATGGAGGTCACCGGCGGGCGGTTCATGTGAGCGCGCAACAGCTTCGGCGGGCCGCGATCGTCGCTGCGGTGGTGGCCTGCAGGCCCTGGCGACCGCGGCGATGATGGTGCAGGCGGCGGATGCGATCCGTCCCGGATGGGGGCCGGCCCGGTTCCGGCCACCGGCCGACGCGGATTCGACTCCGCGGCCACACCTCCCGAATCGGTCGACCTGGTGGAGCTGAACGAGGCATTCGCCGTCCGGTTGTTGCGCGTGCTGGAGCGCTGGAAATGGAATGATCAGGCCCGGCTCAATGTCAACGGCTCCGGCATCTCGCTCGGTCATCCGATCGGCGCCACCGGCGTTTGCATTGCCACCACCCTGCTACACGAGTTGCATCGCCGTGGCGGCGGTCGCGGCCTGGTCACCATGTGTATCGGTGGCGGTCAGAGATTTGCCGCCATCGTTGAATCCGTCTGAGAATCAAGGAGATCTGACAATGACGTCGCCCGATTCCCATGTCCGTCCGCTCGCCGGTGTACGCGTGGTGGAGGTCTCCAGTTTCGTCGCCAACCCACTGTGCGGGCTGACACTGGCCCAGTTGGGTGCCGAGGTGATCCGCGTCGATCCCATCGGCGGGGCCGCCGACGTGAATCGGTGGCCACTCACCGATGACGGCACCACCTCCATCTACTGGACCGGACTAAACAAGGGCAAGAAGTCGGTCACCGCGGATCTGCGATCACCCGACGGGCAGGCCTTGGTCCAGCGGCTCGTCACCGAATCCGGTTCCGGTGGCGGCATTCTCGTCACCAACGCGGGTGGTCGCGACTGGATGAGCCACGACACCCTGGCCGCACTGCGACCCGACGTCATCACCCTGGAACTCCTCGGCGGCTCCGACGGCACCCCCGCCGTCGACTACACCGTCAATGCGGGACTGGGATTCCCACTGATCACCGGCCCCCTCGACCACGACGGCCCGGTCAACCACGTGCTCCCGGCGTGGGATGTGGTGTGCGGACTCTATGCGGCGCTGGCGATCACCGCCGCCGTCCGGCGCCGTGAACAGACCGGAGTGGGCAGCCGGATTCGGTTGCCGCTGGCGGACACCGCCCTCTCCATCGCCGGTACACTCGGCTATCTCACCGAACCGCAGGTCAATTCGCAGTCCCGCCCGGCCACCGGCAACGACGTGTACGGCACCTACGGCACCGATGTGGTGACCGCCGACGGTGACCGGTTCATGCTCGTCGCGCTTACCGGCCGCCATTTCCGCGACCTGGTCCGGATCACCGGAACGGAGGCGGTCGTCGACTCCCTCCAGCAGTCGCTCGGCGTCGACTTCTCCGCCGAATCCGATCGCTTCACCCACCGAGCCGTGCTGAACGCGTTGTTCGGCAAGTGGTTCGCCGACCATTCGACCGACGAGGTCGCCGCCGCACTGGCCGGATCATCGGTGCTGTCGCAGCGGTACCGCAGCTTCGACGAGGTCGTCGCGTCGGGTGAGCTCGCGAGGAATCCGCTGTTCGCCGAACTCGATCAACCCGGAATCGGCCGATATCTCGCGGCCGGGCTGCCCGCGTCATTCGACGGGCAGCAGTATTTCGTCGGTCCCGCCGTACCCTTGGGCGCCGACACGCCCTGACCCGATTCGCCCGCACCGACCCGGTCCGGCCGGCTCCGAACGATGCATCCGCCATATGGATAAACTTCGCCGAAAAAGGAGAGGCCGTGGCGGATCGCCCAGATCGGTTGGGTGACATGGATTCTGCTACCACTGTCGTTCACCGCTGCGCTCGTCCGGCTGGTGATCATCTGGATCCTCGATTTGGGCGGACCGGTCATCGCCGAGTTCAACGACCGCCGACGCGGCGGCGGCTTTCCGTGGCATGCGCACCACATCGCCGAGCGTTACGGCCTGCTCGCCATCATCGCGATCGGCGAATCGATCACCGGCGCTCTGGCTGCCGCCCAGATGATATCGAACGCACAGGGACGGACGGTGGAATCGATGGTCGCGCTCGCCGCCGGCGTGCTCATCTCGTTCTCGTTGTGGTGGACGTACTTCGTCATTCCCTCGGGTCCGATCCTCGATGTTCGGCGGGACAACGTGATTCCGTGGGCATATATGTGCACATCGCCGGTCGTGGCCACGGTGTTGGCGGCCGTCGGTTGGCCGCTGTGGGCCTGTCTGCTGGTCGTGCTCGTCTCGCCGCTGTCGGTGATCGTGTTGTTGGACGTCGTGATCAACGACGCCGCCGATAACCGGTGACGTTCACTCCGTCCGGAAGTACGGCCGGTGCTTCCGGTTGGCCTCGACGATCTCTCCTGCCATCGTCAGCGCCACCGAGACGGTGTCGGTGCCGGCCGCCGTCGAGCGATTGAGCACCTCACGGGCGGTGTCGGCGATGGCGTCGACCCGTTCGGTGAGCCCGGTCTCGTCGTCGCGTACCTCGGCCTCGACGGCGAGCAGTCCGCCGGCGTTGGCGACGAAGTCGGGGACGTGGATGATGCCGCGTGTGCGGAGTTCGGCCGCAAGGGAATTGGCGCTCAGCATATTGTTGGCCGCACCGACGAGCGCGGTAGCACGCAGCGCGCCGACCGCATTCCCGTCGATGACACCACCACCGGCACACGGCGCCACGACATCGACGTCGAGCTGCAACACATCCTCCAGATCGACTGCGATGATTCCGATCTCGTCGACGGCGCGATGCATCCGGTCGGCATCGATGTCGGCGCCGAAGACCTGCGCGTCGACCTGGGTCAGCATCCGCGCGACGTGCAGGCCGACGTTGCCGAGTCCCTGCACCGCCACCCGGGCGCCGGCGACGGTCCGGCCGCAGGCCTCCAGGGCCACCTCGATGCTGCGGACCACGCCGCGAGCGGTGAAGTACGACGGGTCGCCGCGTTGACTGGAGACGACGGGTACGTGGCGGCCGATCAATTCCAGGTCGCGCACCGAGGTGCCCATGTCGACGCCGGGGATGTACCGGCCATTCAGTGAGGCAATGTATTTGGCGTGGGCGATGAGCACCTCGTCCCGATTGGCCACTCGCGGATCGATGTTGATCACGCTCTTGCCGCCACCGAGTGGCACTCCGGCGAGGGCCGCCTTGTAGGTCATCGCCTGGGCGAGGTTCATCGCATCGGCAACGGCGTCCGCGGGCGAGGCGTAGGAACGCATCCGGACACCACCCAATGACGGTCCGAGCGTCGTATCGTGCACGGCGATAACGGATTCGAGACCTACCTCGGGGTCGCGGCAGAGCACGATCTGCTCGAAGTCGCGATCATGCAGCGCGGTGAGGAATCCAGTGGTCGATGTCTGTGATGTCATGGCGCAGGACGCTATTGGCGCGGCGCGGTCCTGCACAAGGACTTGGCGCGAAATAGCGACGAGTACGCAAATCTTTGTCACAGGGACGATCTTCGCGATAGATTATTGCGCATGGTCCAGCTCGATGACGTTGATCTCCACCTGCTCGCGCTGCTGTCCGACGACGGTCGGGCGACGTTCTCGGATCTCGCATCACGGGTGAATCTGTCGGTGGCCGCCACCAAACGGCGCGTCGACCGGCTTCGCGCACAGAATGTCATCACCGGTTTCACCGCGACCGTCGACCACGCCGCGCTCGGACGCCCCGTCGAGGCCTTCACCGAGGTCCGCTACGTCGGCAACTCCCAACCGGACGAGATGATGGCCGAGATGACGCAGATCCCCGAGGTGGAGGCGGTCTACACAATCGCCGGCGACCCCGACATGCTCGTCAAGGTGCGCGCCCGCGACCACAGCCATCTGCAGCAGGTGATCAACCACCTGCGGCGAGGCGGCAAGGCGACCGGCACGAAGACGATGATCGTGCTCGGGTCCTGGCATCGCTGAGCGAGACCCACCCGGACCTGTCGCCGTCGAACACAAGAATTTTCACCGGTTGCGGCGGCGTGCTCGACTTCTTTGCGTATCGGCACCGGGATCGCCGTTCTCCTTGGCGTGGCCCAGGTCACACTGATTGCATGACGTGCACTGCCGATCATCGTCTGCCCGCACCGGCCACAGCCCTCGTGCGCGCAGGCACCCCAGTGCGTGCCACGGGTACCCCCGTGTCAGGTCGGCAGTCAGAGATGCACTGCGCGTAGCGAACTCGCAACGAGGAGAACACATATGCCGGAACCGGGATATGGCGGACAAAATCCGTCGAGCAATCGATCGCCGAGACCGACGAACCGCGCAGCAAGCTGCGCAAGGACCTGACGACCAAGGATCTCACGGCCTTCGGGGTCGCCGTGGTGATCGGAGCGGGCATCTTCACCCTCACCGCCCGCACCGCCGGCGACATGGCCGGGCCGTCGGTGTCCTTGGCGTTCATCCTCGCCGCGGTGGCGTGCGGTCTCGCGGCGTTGTGCTACGCCGAGTTCGCGTCCACCGTCCCGGTCGCGGGCAGCGCCTACACCTTTTCCTACGCCACCTTCGGCGAATTCATCGCCTGGATCATCGGGTGGGACCTCATCCTCGAATTCGCCTTGGCCAGTGCGGTTGTCGCCAAAGGATGGTCGCTGTATCTGTCGGACTTCATCGGTCTGCCGACGACCATCTCGATCGGCGGGATCGACACAGACTGGGGTGCGGTGGCGGTGATCGGCGCGATCACCCTGACCCTGGCGTTCGGGGTCAAGTTGTCCTCACGCGTCTCGACCGTCATCACCGCCATCAAGGTGGCGGTGGTCCTGCTGGTGATCATCGTCGGCGCGTTCTTCATCAACACGGCGAACTATCATCCGTATGTGCCTGCGGCAGAACCGAACACCGACAGCAACGCGGGACTGCAGCAGACCCTGTTCGCGGCGCTGAGCGGGTCGGACGGCAGTAACTACGGCTGGTACGGACTGCTGGCCGCGGCAAGCCTGCTCTTCTTCGCGTTCATCGGCTTCGACGTCGTCGCGACCACCGCCGAAGAGACCAAGAACCCGCAACGCTCCATTCCGCGTGGCATCCTCGGGTCCCTCGCAATCGTCACCGTGCTCTACGTGGCGGTGACCGTTGTACTGACCGGCATGGTCGGATATCAGGAACTGCGGACCGGCAGCCCGCTGGTCGGCGACGGCAGCGCCACCCTGGCCACCGCATTCGAGGGCGCATGGCATCACCTGGGCACAGACCGCGATCAACGTCGGCGCCCTGGCGGGCCTCACCACGGTCGTGATGGTGATGATGCTGGGTCAGAGCCGTGTGCTGTTCGCGATGTCACGCGACGGCCTGATCCCGCGATCGTGGGGAACCACGAACGCGTCGGGAAATCCGGTGCGCGTCACCATGATCGTCGGCGTCGTGGTCGCGGCGATCGCCGCATTGTTCCCGATCGGTGTGCTCGAGCAGATGGTCAACATCGGCACCCTCTTCGCCTTCGTGCTCGTCTGCGCCGGTGTGCTGATCCTGCGTCGCACCCGACCAGATCTCAAGCGCGGCTTCCGGGTTCGGCAAGCCCATTCGTCCCGATCCTCGCGATCGTCGCCTGCGGGTGGCTGATGATCAACCTGTCGGTGGAGACCTGGATTCGGTTCGTCGTCTGGATGCTGATCGGCGTCGTCGTCTACCTGCTCTACGGCCGTCGTCACTCGGTCCTCGCACTCCGGTCCCGACAGGCCGCGCAGCCCGACACCGTTGACAGCGTCCTCGCCCCCACTGACAGCGCCCTCGTCGTCGTTGACAGCGCCCGGTCCGACGTTGACAGCGCTCACCGATGACGTGACAGCGCTCGCTTGACGTCCGACGGCGCCAGGCTCACACCGGCCGGGCGCCATCAGCGTCGAACAAAGCGCTGTCAACGTGGAAGAGAGCGCTGTCAACGCAGTGAGAGAGCGCGGGTCGGGGAATCCTCACAAGGAACGGCCGTCTGCGAGACGGCCGTTCCTTGGTCGACTGCGGTCGACGGAACCTAGAGGGCGCCCTTGTTTGCGTCGCCGGCCGGGACGGCGGTGAAAGTCTTCACGTCCAACGGCCCCGCGAGGAGGGGACCGATCGCGGCGCCGAGTTCGGCGAGCGCCGGTGCGCTGCCATGCACCTTGAGGGCGTCGGCCGATTCCCACTTCTCGATCATCACGAAATCGGTGCCGACGGCCGCTTCGTGCAATGCGTACAGTTCGCAGCCCGGCTCGCCGTGGACCTTGTCGATGGCAGTCAGGATCGCGTCCTTGACCTCGGCTTCCTTGCCCTCCTGCGGGCTGATTGTCGCCACCACGATCACCTCGGACATCTCGTGTCACTCACCTTCGTCTCGACTGCAGTTTGACCTGTCGCACGCTACCCGGTGGCCATCCCATCGACGGTGAAACCTCAGAACTCAGGCGAGCAGCCGCCACAGGCCGACGAGACCGACGACGACGATCACCACGCGCAGCGTCCACGGCGACAACCGCCGCCCGTACCGCGCACCCACCACGCCGCCGATCAGCGAACCGACGGCGATCATCCCGGCCGCCGCCCACTCGATCCGGTCAAACGCGACAATCGTGTAGGTCACGGCGGCAACGACATTCACGATCAACGACAGCAGATTCTTGGCCGCGTTGAGGCGCTGGATGTCGTCCGGGGCGATCACACCGATGGCACCGATCAGCAGGATGCCCTGCGCGGCGGTGAAGTAGCCGCCGTAGATGCCGATGAGGAAGGTGGCCGCCGTCATCGCGGCGAGGCGCGTGGGCGTCAGCGGAAATGCCTGGGAGATCGGCACATCCGGGTCATGGCCTGCCCTCGACCGCTGCAACGACCACCGTTGGATCCGGGGTCCGAGAACCACCAGGATCAGCGCACCGATGAGCAACACCGGTACGACCGCCTCGAACACCGTCTCCGGCAGATGCAGCAACAGAAAGCATCCCAGCAACGCACCGAGGAACGACCCGGGGATCTGCCACCGCAGCCTCGGCCACTGCCCATCGAGTTCTCGCCGGTACCCCCACGTTCCCGACACGCCGCCGGCGACCAATCCGATCGCATTGGAGATGGTCGCACTGACCGGGGGCACCCCGAACGCCACGAGCGTGGGGAAGGTGATGAGTGTTCCGCTACCGACCAGAGCGTTGATGGCTCCGGCGCCGAACCCGGCGGCGAGCACCGCGATCAATTCCCAGGTGGACATGCCTCCAGGGTGCCGGGAGACCGGATCCACACGGCATCGGGGTGCCACACGCCGCGTCGTACAGCCGCAAACGGCTGACGAACCACTATCACTGAAGCATGCAGATAACGCCGATCGCCGCGACCCACCGCATCCTCACCGCGGTGGCCGTAGGAGTCGTGGCCGGCACCGCCACCGGCGTGCTCATCGACGACATCGGACACGGACTGCTCGTCGGCATCGTCGGGACCGCGGGAGCGTTCGTGCTGATGGGCTGGCTCGCTCTGTGGCCGATGGACGGCGCCGAAACCAAGGAGCATGTGGCGCGCGAGGATTTCCGGCCGCAGGTCGACGAGATCATCGTCATCGCCGCCGCCCTCTCCGCTCTCGGCGGCATCGTCGGATTGCTCATCGAGGGTGGTTCCCACGCGCAGTGGCCTCCGGCGGCACTCGCTCTGGCCGGCGTCTTCCTCGCCTGGGCGAGCGTGCACCTGATGTTCGCCACCCGGTACGCCTACATGTACTACGCCGACGCCACGCCCGGCGGCATCCACTTCAACTCCGACGACCCGCCGGCGTTCCGCGACTTCTTCTACTTCAGCTACAACCTCGGCATGACGTATCAGGTGTCCGACACGTCGGTCTCGGACTCCGCGATCCGTGCGGTGGCCCTGCGTCACTGCCTGATCTCCTACGTCTTCGGTGCGGTGATCCTGGCCACCACCATCAACCTCGTCGCGGGTGTGGTGACCGGGTAGTGGTCAGGACACCGCCACACTCCGGTGCCCGTCGACGGTGAACGCATCCCCGACGAACCGCACCGGCTCACCGAGCGCCATCGCCGCCAGTTCCTCACCCCACACCGGTGCGAACTTGAAACCGTTGCCGCTCATCGCCGTTGCCACAACGACCCGGTCACCGACTCGATCGATGACCGGCATCTTCGTCTGCGTCCACGAATCCGCGTGCAGCGACCACCGGACGACCTCGGGGATGAGATCGGGCATCAGCCGCTGTGCCTGCTCGCCGACCCAGCGCAACTGATCGCCGTCGAGTGTCGTGGGATGCTCGGTGGCGGTGTCGAAGTCGAGATGCGGGCAGATCTTGATGCTGTACCCGTCGAGTGTCGGCACGCCGAACGCATGCACGTCGTCGCGGTCACGCATGAAGCCGGGCAACCGATCCGGGGTGAACAGGTCGACGTGGCGCGGCATCAGCCAGGTGAGCGCGAACGTCTTGGACGTGACGATGTCGGCGAGGCCGGGCAGTACCTGTGTGGTCCACGGACCGGCGGTGACGATGACCTGATCGGCGAGGTACTCACCCCGGGTGGTGCTCACCCTGACCCCGTGCCCGGTGTCCTCGATGTCGAGCACCGTGGTGTCGTAGAGCATCGAAGCACCGTGCGCAACTGCCTGATCCGTGGCTGCCGCGACGGCCATCTCGGGCCGCGTCGCGCCGCCCAGTGTGTCGAGAACACCCACGTCGCCGTCATCGATGGCGAACTGGGGGAACCGTTCTCGCAATGACGCGGCATCGAAGACCTCATGCGGCAGATCGAACTGGTCGATCGCGGCGAGGGTCGGCACCAGATCGGGGTGGTCGGCGGGCGCCACGCTCAGCGCACCCACCGGCAGCAGGACGTCGCTGCCGTAGGCGGCACCCAACTGCTGCCACAGTTCCCGCGAGCGCAACAACGCCGGGGTGAACAGTTCGCCTTCCTTGGCGGCGACCCGGAACAGTCGGGATTCCCCCGCGTAGGCCCCATTGGGGTGGACACGCCCGTACTGTTCGATACCGAGCACATCCACACCCCGGGAGGCCAACTGCCACAGCGTCATCGACCCGATGGAGCCGAGTCCGACGACGATCACCGAACGTCGCGCGGCGGGACTCACGCCAGCACCGGGCTTTCCCACAGGTTCAACGAGGTCCCAATGCCGCGTTCGACGGCGTTGCGGTACACCACCGTTGCCCACGCGACATCCTCGACAGGCATGCCGCCCACCGACATCAGCACGATCTCGTCGTCGCTGCGACGACCGACCACATCGCCCGCGGCCACCGCACCGAGGTCGATGAGTTCGTCACGGTCCATCGTGCCGTCGTGGATCATGTCGAGGAATTTGCAGCCGATGATCGGGATCACGTTGTGCGACGGGTGTCCGGCCTCCTCCGCCCAGGCCTCGTAGAGGCGGGTGTTGTCGACGACCTTGCGCACGTCGGGACCCCGGAGGGTCTCGTCGATGTTGCAGCCGGCCGGCATGCTCAGGAAGGCACCGGGCTTGATCCAGTCGCGGGTCAGCGTCGGATAGGTCGACGGATCACCGGCCTCACCGGAGGTGCAGAAGGTGACGATGTCGCTGTCGCGGACGGCCTCTTCCAGGGTGTCCACCTCGATCACCTCGATCTGCGGGAACTGCTCGGCGACCCAGGAGGTGTAGGTGTCCAGGCTCTTTCGGCCGCGGCCCTTGATCTTGACGGTGTCGATCTTGGGGCAGGTCGCCACGAACGCGGCCAGTGAGGTCTTGGCCATCACGCCGGGTCCGACGATGCCGATGACCTGCGAGTCGGGTTGGGCGAGCAGTCGTGCGCCGACGCCGGGAACCGCGCCGGTGCGATACGCCGACAGCAGATTCGCCGACATGAGTGCCAGCGGGGCACCGGTGTCGGTGTCGTTCAGCATGAACATGAGAATCGAACGGGGAAGCCCCTTCTCGCGGTTGGCGATGTTCGATCCGTACCACTTCATTCCACTGGTGCCGAAGCTGCCACCGAGGTAGGCGGGCATCGCCATGAAGCGACGGTCGGCGGTGTTGGCCGGCATCGTCTCGAACTCGGATTCATCGGGGAAGGTGATCATCGCACCGTGCGAGTCCGCGTTGGGTCCGGCCATCCGGTAGTCGCCACGGTGCAGCAGCACGAAGGTCTCAGCCATGGCGTCCACGCAGGCGGCCATGTCGGTGACGCCGGCGGCGATCATGTCCTGCTCGGACAGGTAGCGGAAGTCGATGGCGGTGGTCGGTCGGGTCGTTTCGGTCATGATCGTGGGTCCTGACGTGTGGGTGAGGTCATCGGTCGCGCAGTCGCATCGACGTCGATACCCTGCGGTTGCCAGCAACATTACAAACGTAATGTTTCGGATGAGTGCTGGTATGTTCCCTTTGGGTAAACCGCATCGGGAGGAGGAGCCACCGTCGTGAACAACGTCTCCACGCCCACCTCCGGCGCCCGTCCCGGCTACGGCACCGGCCGGGATGCCCTGGTGTCGGCTACCATCACCATCGTTGCCACACAAGGCATTCGGAAACTGACCTACCGTGCGGTGGCCGCGGCCGCCGGCGTCACCCACGGCACGGTGCAGCATCATTTCGCCAATCTGGACACCCTCCTCGAGGCCGCCCTCGAGCATTGCGTTGACGTCAGCATCGCCGATTCGGCCCTATCCGGCGGCCATGACAGCGTCGACAGCTTCATGGCGGGACTGTCGCGCCTGGTCCGCGATACCCTCGACGAACAGGTCTTCCAGTACGAACTCGTGCTCGAGTCCCGTCGCCGTCCCGAGCTACGGCCGCACGTCGAGCGCTATTACGCGCGATATGCCGAGTCCATCGGAGAATCGTTGCGGCGGATGCACCTTCCCGACGACGACACCACCGTGGAGGTGGTCTTCTCCGCCGTCGACGGCCTCGTGTTCCGCGCCCTCACCCTCGGCGACGGCGATCTCTCCCACCTCGACGTGCATCTCGGCCGGCTCCGGGAGTTGTTGCACGCGTTGGGTGAACGCGCGCAGGAGACATAACCCGAATCCGAGCTCAGCCCTCGGCCCGCAGGATGGCCCCCACCCGGGCGGCCGGCTCGCTCAGCAACCGCGCCAGCGCGTCGGCGTTGTCGATGTGCTTGGCCGGCGCCGAGATCACCAGCACGGCACTCAACTCATCGTCCCGCCCCCAGACGGGCACCGCCACGCAGCCGAAATTGTGGATGAACGATCCGACTTGACTGACGAATTCCGGTGCCGCCGAGGGATGTCCCGATCCGACGGCGAGTACGAGACGTCCGGCGGCCGAGGCGGTCAGATCGTGCAGGAGCCGCCCGGGATCGCTGAGTGGATAGTCGGGGTCGATGTCGATCAGACTCAGACGCGCACGCGCGGTACCGGGCCGGTGACAGCCGAACAGGTGCACGCCGAAGCGCAACCCACCCCGGAGCTCATCCAGGGTGGTGCGCAGTTGTTCCGGCACCGTCGAGCCCGACGCGACTCCGACGAGACGCTCGATCTTGGCACCCAGCGCGAACCCGCCGAGATCGGGAGTCCGGACCAGATACTCCTCCTGGGCAAGCAGATTCACCAGCCGGTAGATCGCCGACTTCGACAGTCCCAGATGCCGCGACAGTTCGGCGGCACTGACACCGGGCCCGATCGTGGCCACTTCTTCGAGGATCTGCAGCGCGTTGATCACCGACCGCGACGACGAATCGCCGGCGAAGGCCGGGCTCATCGGGTCGGCCCGACGACGGCGATGTCGTCGGTGTCCAGATGCCCACTCCAGACTTCGGAACGGGTCGGCGTTTCGTGAATACCGACCCGAGCCAACAACTCCGGCCGCACGACACGCAAGACCACGCAGCCCAGCGCCGCGATCACCAGCCAGGCCACCGCCGCCAGGATCCCCGGCCACCACACCCCACCGATGTTGGTGACGATGAAGACCACGAGGATCGCGACGATCCCGACGGAACCGAGCGCGGCGGCGACGACGATCCGCGGCTGCAGTTCACCGGTCCGATAGAGGAATACCGGCGCCGCGACACACACCAGGGCGTACGCCACGAGAAACGCGATCGCCGGCGCCGACGCCATCGACCCACGGACGCTGTTGGCCGACGCCCCCGCAAAGATACTCACGACCACCACCGCGGCGATCAGCGCCACCGACATCACCACCCCCACCACCGGGGTCTTGTATCGCGGATGGGTGCGCCCGAGCGGCGCGGGCACGACACCCTCACGCGACAGCGACAGCAATGTCCTCGTCAACGCCGTCGTGCTGGCGAGCATGCACGCCAGGAACGACGCGCACACCCCGATGTAGACGATCGGCGTGACCCACCCGACCCCCAGTTCCCGGGTGAGAACACCGAGGTCGCCGCTGCCGAGGCCCGCGATGGCCTCCAACACCGACAGGTTGCCCGCCTGTGCCGCGGTGGCGAGAACCACGACGACGACCCCGATGCCGAGCGAGACGCGCATGGCCCGCGGAACGGTGCGCAGCGGTCGCCGCGCCTCCACCGACACCGTTGCCGCGCTCTCGAATCCGATGAGTCCGCACACGCCGATGGCAACGCCGCTGAACAGATCGGTCATGCGTTCCGGGCCGGCCACCATCGCCGACAACGACGAATGCGGAGAGGTTCGGACGAGCAGTGCGACCACGACGGCCAACAGCACGACGACGGCGACGGCCTCCACCACCAGTCCCACCCTGGCCGAGAAGCGTATTCCGCGAATGAGCAGGACCGCGCACAGCACGGCGAGCGCGGTGGCGGCGACGCAGATCTGCACGGGTCCGGGATCGTCGACACCGATCAGGCGCAGCCCGTACCAGGACATCTGCGACAGCATGAGTACACTCAACGCGCCGTACCCGAGCACCATCGCGGCGGCCGTGATCAGCCCGCTCGTCGATCCCAATCCCTTGGCGACGTAGGTGTAGAGCGCACCCGGGGCGGCCATCCGCGACGCGAACGCGCCCAGGGTGACCGCGACCAGCGCCGACAACACCGCGGCGCCGAGGACACTCCAGACCAGCGGCCCGCCGGATTGGCTCACCAGCATCGGTATGGTGGCGGCCGCGGCACACGGTGCCATCACCGCCACCGACTGGGCCACGACGTCGCCGAAGCCCAGGGTGCGGCGGTCGAGGCCCGCAAGTTGCGTCCGGGCACCCAACCGCAGGCGCACCCGAGCGCGGCGCCCGGCACCATCGGCTACGGGCTCGGACATAGGGCGCGACGCTAGTGACGCGGTGTTGCCGCCGTGTTTCGGGCCCGTGTTCGCGCGGTGACATGCAACGGGTCGTCGGGCCCGGCCGATTCCCGATGGGGTGTCACAACGGTTAACGGCGGAGCAACTCCGTGGCGATGAGCGACCGTGATTCTGGATGCACGACGGGCATTGCGGCCCGATGCGTTCATCCCCGGCGCCCGATCCCACTGCGCGCCCCTGCCACGAAAGACACACCCATGACATCCATCGACGCCGGCGCGGCCTCCGCCGCGACGACCTCCCCGGGGACAGCCTCGGCTCCCACCGCCCAATCCTTGTCCGGTTCCCTCGGTGTGGGGGCGATCGTCTTCATGGTCGTCGCGGCGGCCGCACCGCTGACCGTCGTCGGCGGCGGCGTGCCGATCGCGTTCCTGCTGGGCAACGGGCCCGGTGTGCCGGCGATGTTCGTCGTCACCGCCGTGGTGCTGCTGCTGTTCGCGGTCGGCCTGTCGACGATGGCCCGCCATATCCCGCGTCCCGGCGCCTTCTTCACCTACGTCGGCTACGGCCTCGGCCGGCCTCTCGGCCTGGGCACCGCCCATCTCGCACTGCTCACCTACACGATGGTGCAGGTCGCGGTGTACGGGCTGATCGGTGTGCTGATCTCCTCGGGCATCGTCGACCTCGGTGGCCCGGACATCCCGTGGTGGGCCTGCGCGCTGGCCGTCGCCGCGTTCACCGGAGTACTCGGCTACCGCCACATCGAGCTCAGCTCCAAGGTGCTGGGACTGCTGCTGATCGCCGAGATCGGCATCGTGCTCATCCTCGACATCGCCATCATGGTTCAGGGTGGCGCACAAGGGTTGTCGCTGGAATCGTTCACCCCGTCGGCGGTCTTCTCCGGCGCTCCCGGCATCGGTTTGATGTTCGCCGTCGCCGGCTTCATCGGCTTCGAGGCGACGGCGATCTTCCGCAATGAGGCCCGCGATCCCGACCGCACCATCCCGCGCGCCACCTACGTCGCCGTGCTCCTGATCGGCGTGTTCTACGCCTTCACGTCGTGGGCGCTGGTGATGGCGTGGGGCCCGGACAATGTGGTGGCCGCGGCCGCCGAGGATCCGGCCGGCATGATCATGGCCACCGCGCAGACCTACCTCGGCACCTGGGCGTCGACGACCGTCAACATCCTGCTCATCACCAGCCTGTTCGCCTGCATCCTCAGTTTCCACAACGTGATCTCCCGCTACCAGCATTCGATGGCGAACGCGACGGCGATGCCGTCCCGCCTCGGCACCATCCACCCGACGCACCTCTCACCGCACGTCAGTTCCTTCGTGCAGACGACCACCGCGGTGGCGCTGGTGGCACTGTTCGCCGCCCTCGGACTCGATCCCGAACTGCAGGTCTTCGCCTGGTTCTCCGGTGTCGCGACGCTCGGCATCGTGGTGCTGATGGCACTGACCTGCGTCGCCGTCATCGTCTACTTCCGGCGCAAGAAGATCGCCGCCGGCGTGTGGCGTTCGGTCGTCGCACCCGTCCTCGGTCTCCTCGGCCTGGGGGTCACGCTGATCGCCGTCGTCGCCAACTTCCCGACCCTCATCGGTGGGTCACAGTCGCTGGCCGACTTCTTCTTCGCCCTGGTGGTCGCCGCGGTCCTCATCGGCGTCGTCCAGGCGTTGATCCTGCGCCGTCGCAACGAGACCGCCTATGACTCACTGACCTCCGCCATCGCGGCCTGACCTCGCCACTCACCAGGAATCGGCCTCCCACCACCAATTGAGAGGAACACCATGACCATCGCCCCCGAGACCGTCACCGCCCCGGTACTGGGCAGCCTCACTGCCGACGAGATCACCGCCGCCCGCGACATCCTCAACGGCGCCGGACTCGTCACCACCACGACCCGCTTCGTCTACGTCGGACTCGACGAACCGGACAAGGCCGCCGTGCTGGCGCACCGCTCCGGCAACGGCCCGGCAATTCAGCGCCGTGCCCGGATCATGCTGCTGGACATCGTATCCGGTGCAGCCACCGACAATCTGGTGTCGCTGACCGACGGGAGTCTCGTGGCCAGCACCCCGGTCGATCCCGAGGTGGGCCAACTCCCCATCCTCGACGAGGAATTCGCGATCGTGTCGGAGTTCCTCGCGACCGAACCCCGCTGGGGTGAGGCGCTGCGGGCACGCGGCGTCGACCCGGCCACGACGGTCGCCGTGCCGCTGTCGGCGGGTACGTACGACAACCCGAATGAGAAGGGCCGCCGAATCATTCGTTCCTTCGCTTTCGTCCAGGAGCACGAGAGGGACCTGCCCTGGGCCCATCCCGTCGACGGATTGTGCGCCTACGTCGACATCGTGAACCGCGAGATCATCGACATCGTCGACTACCGGATCTTCGACGTTCCCGCCGAATCGGGGAACTTCGACACCACCGAGATCGCCGGAGAGCCGTTGCAGGGCCTCAAGCCGATCGACATCACCCAGCCCGAGGGGCCGAGTTTCACCGTCACCGGGGAGCACATCGACTGGACCAACTGGTCCCTCGACATCTCCTTCGACGCCCGCGAGGGACTGATCCTGCGCAACCTGCAGTATCAGAATCGCGACGTGGCCTACCGCGCGTCGATCAACGAGATGGTGGTGCCGTACGGCGATCCGTCACCGAACCGCTACTGGCAGAACTACTTCGACACCGGCGAGTACGTCTACGGGCGCTACACGAACTCACTGACCCTGGGCTGTGACTGCCTCGGCGAGATCTACTACTTCGACGCCACCCTCGCCGACGAGCAGGGCTCGCCCCGCACGATCACCAATGCGATCTGCATGCATGAAGAGGATTACGGCACGCTGTGGAAGCACACCGACATCTTCACCGGCATGAGTGAGATGCGGCGTCAGCGCCGCCTGGTGATCAGCTTCTTCACCACCGTCGGCAACTACGACTACGGCTTCTACTGGTACCTCTACCTCGACGGCACCATCGAACTCGAGGCGAAGCTCACCGGCATGGCCTTCACCGCCGCCTACCCGGAGGAGGGGTCGGATTACCAGAGCCACGTCGCGCCCGGTCTGGGTCTGCCCTATCACCAGCACCTGTTCAGCGCACGCCTGGACATGACCGTCGACGGCGTGACCAACGCCGTCGACGAGATCGACGCGGTGAGTGTGCCGATGGGAGAGGGCAATCCGTGGGGTAACGCGTTCACCGCGCAGACCACCCGTATCAGCTCCGAGGCCGACGGAGTGCGGCAGGCCAATGCGGCGGCGGGCCGCACCTGGCACATCGTCAACACCGAGAAGACCGGCCGGATGGGTCACCACCCGGCGTACGCACTTCACGCCCATCAGACCCCGATGCTGCTCGCCGACCCCGCGTCATCGATCGCCAAGCGGGCCGCATTCACCACCAATCAGGTGTGGGTGAGCGCCTACGATGCGTCGGAACGTTATGCGGCAGGCGATTTCGTCAACCAGAGCTCGGGCACGGACGGCCTACCCGCCTATCTCTCGGCCGATCGCCCCCTCGACGGCGAGGACATCGTGGTGTGGCACACCTTCGGGATCACCCACTTCCCGCGTACCGAGGACTGGCCGATCATGCCGGTCGACTACGCCGGATTCACGTTGAAGCCCTACAACTTCACCGACAAGTGCCCGGTGATGAACGTGCCGCCCAGCACGGCCAAGCACTGCTGCGGGTAGTCGGTCGGCGGTGACCGAAGCGAGGGATGGCGGAAGTGGGGGACGAACACTCCTCCCCCACTTTCCGATTCCCCGGCCGGAAACTCTCGGCCGAAGACGAAGAAACCCGCGGAAGCACATTCTTCCGCGGGTTTTCGTCGACGGCGCGGGTCTACTACAGCCCCATGTCGCGGCCGATGAGGTCCTTCATGATCTCGGTGGTGCCACCGAAGATGGTCTGGATACGGGAATCGGTGTAGGCCCGGGCGACCTTGTACTCGTTCATGTACCCGTAGCCGCCGTGCAGCTGCACGCAGCGGTCGATGACCTTCTTGGCGGTTTCGGTGCACCACCACTTGGCTTTGGCGGCGTCGACCGCGGTCAGGTCGTCGTCGAGCACCGCGCGCAGGCAGCGGTCGATGTACTGCTCGGCGATGTCGAGTTCGGTCGACATCTCGGCAAGGTAGAAGCGGTTGGCCTGGAACGAGCCGATCGGCTTGCCGAATGCCTTGCGGTCCTTGGTGTACTGCAGGGTCTCCTCGAAGACCCCTCGGGCACCGGCGGTGGCACCGACGGCGATCGACAACCGCTCCGAGGGCAGGTTCTGCATCAGGTGATAGAAGCCGCGGCCCTCGACACCGAGCAGATTCTCCTTGGGCACACGGACATCGGTGAACTGCAGTTCGGCGGTGTCCTGGGCCTTGAGGCCCATCTTGTCGAGCTTGCGTCCGCGCTCGAAGCCCTCCATGTCGCGTTCGACGACGAGCAGCGAGAAGGCCTTGTGACCGGCGGCCGGATCCGGATTGGTGCGGCACACCACGACAACGAGGTCGGAGTTGATGCCGGCCGAGATGAAGGTCTTCGATCCGTTGAGGACGTAGTGATCGCCTTCGTCGCGTGCCGAGGTCTTGATACCGGCCAGGTCGCTTCCGGCACCGGGTTCGGTCATGGCGACGGCGAGAATCGTTTCGCCGGTGGCCATTCCGGGCATCCACCGGGCCTTCTGCTCGTCGTTGGCCAGGTCCAGAAAGTACGGGACGAGCACGTCATTCTGCAGGCTCAGACCGGGCGCGGCACCACCGAACCGGGAGAATTCTTCCACCACAACGGCATTGAAACGGAAGTCGTCGGTGACTCCACCGCCACCGAACTCCTCGGGGATGTTGAAGCCGAGCAGTCCGGCGTCGCCGGCCTTACGGTAGGCCTCGCGGTCGACCTGCCCCGCGGCCTCCCACTTCTCGACGTTCGGCGCGCATTCGCGGGCCAGGAACTCGCGCGCGCTCTCACGCAACTGCTCATGTTCGGTTTCGAAGATGGTGCGTTTCATGGGTCAGATCCGTTCGATGATGGTGGCGTTGGCCATTCCGGCGCCTTCACACATGGTCTGTAGACCATAACGGCCGCCGGTGGCCTCGAGATGATTGACGAGCGTGGAGAGCAGTCGGGTTCCCGACGATCCCAGCGCGTGGCCGAGTGCGATCGCCCCGCCGCGCGGATTGAGCTTGGCCGGGTCGGCACCGAACTCGTGTGCCCACGCCAGCGGTACGGGTGCGAATGCCTCGTTGACCTCGTAGGCATCGATGTCGTCGATCGACAGGCCGGCCCGGGCAAGCACCTTGTGCGTCGCCGGGATCGGCGCGGTCAACATGAAGACCGGATCGTCGCCGGCCACCGAGAAGGAATGGAACCGGGCCCGCGGCGTCAGACCCAGCGTCGAGGCCATGGCGTCGCTCATGATCAACGCGCCGGACGCGCCGTCGGTGAGCGGCGAGGAGTTGCCGGGCGTGATGTGCCAACCGATCTCGGGAAATCGCTGCGCATACTGCTCGCTGTAGAAGGACGGTTTGAGTCCGGCCAGCCCCTCGGCGGTGGTGGTGGCTCGCACCGTTTCGTCGACGGCGTGGGTCGAGCGGTTGCCGTCGGCGTCGACGACGTCGATCGGCAGGATCTCCCGACCGAAGAAGCCGTCGGCGGCGGCCTGCGCCGCACGCCGATGTGACTGCGCCGCAAAGGCATCGAGAGCCTCACGATCGAGCTTCCACTTCGCGGTGATCAGTTCTGCCGAAATACCCTGGCCGACAAGACCATCAGGGTATCGGGCGGCGATGCTCGGACCGTAGGGACTCTGGCCGGCAGTGGAGAATCCCATCGGCACCCGGCTCATCGATTCGACGCCCGCGGCGATCACGATGTCGTAGGCGCCGGCGATGACGCCCTGCGCGGCGAAGTGCGCGGCCTGCTGACTGGAGCCGCACTGACGGTCGACGGTGGTCGCAGGCACCGACTCCGGGAAGCCCGCGGACAGCAATGCGGTGCGCGAGATGTTCAGCGCCTGCTCACCGGCCTGGCCGACGCATCCGCCGATGACGTCGTCGACGCGGGCGGGGTCGAGGTCATTGCGCTCGACGAGCGCGCGCAGCACGTGCGC
This sequence comes from Gordonia sp. NPDC003950, assembly GCF_053605205.1. NCBI lineage: Bacteria > Bacillati > Actinomycetota > Actinomycetes > Mycobacteriales > Gordoniaceae > Gordonia > Gordonia sp. NPDC003950. Next base: position 68,036 of record NZ_JBSGIT010000019.1, read on the forward strand.
GAGCAACTCGACGGGCTTGGTCTCCGACAGGGCGCCACCGGGCTTGCCCTTCCCGGAGGCGAGGCGGACGACGTCGACGATGACGGCTTCGGGCATGAGGCGATCCTCCCAGGAGTGACGACTTTGGTGGCCCGATTGCCGCACGGAACCACCGACTGATCGTTCGCTAAGTAGTAACACATAGGTGTGATCCAGATCAATCACAACCGCACAACCAGCCGAAACGGGTGATCCGGGTGGTCCCGTCGATGAACTAGGATCGGCTTCCATGGCCCGCGAGCGCAGATCCACACCGTCGCGGTACGCGCGTGTGCGCTTCCTCGAGGCCGGCCTGACCGTTCTCGCCGAGGACGGGTACGGCGCCCTCAAACTGGCCGCCGTCTGCGCCCGGGCCGACGCCACCACCGGCAGCTTCTACCACGCCTTCGACAACTGGGCCGAGTTCACCTCCGCTCTCATCACCTTCTGGCGGAAGGAGAAGAGCCAGCGCCCGATCGCCGAGGCCCGCAAGGTGGCCGATCCGCGCGCGCGACTCGCGGTCCTGATGGACATCGGCCTGACCCTGCCCCACGACTCCGAGTCGGCCATTCGCGTGTGGGCGGCCCAGGACCCCGAGGTGCGGGCACTTCAGGAGGAGGTCGACCTCGAGCGCCGCGATTTCATCGCCGAGACCTACCGCGATGTGCTCGGCGACGACGCGAAGGCCGAGGTCTACGCCACCATCTCGATGTACCTGCTGGTCGGATACGAGAGCGGCACGCTGCGCTCCTACGACGCCCTCGACCAGGGATTCCATCTCTTCGTCGAGAGCGCGATCGGACCACTCGACGACGCGCCGGCCCCGGAGTCGACGACGCCGTCCGCCACGTCCGACTAGTCGATCACCTCACGACACATCTCTGGTGTGACCCCTTGCACATTAGTGTAAGTCTACTTATAGTCGACGACACCGGCCCGACGTGAGGAGCGCGTGTGTACACCATCGATCGCAATGGAGGACTCGATCCCGACACCGAGTTCGAACTCGTCTACCGCAACCTGACCACCTTCGAGTTCCCGTGGGACATGAATCAGGCGTTGAGCTTCGCTCTGTTCCGCACCTATGCCGTTCCGAGCATCGGCCGACTTCTCGACGACACCGGCGAATTCACCGGCCGAGTCCAGAAACGTTACGACGACACCGGCCTCCTCCTGGAAGTTCCTCTACTCGAAGGATTCTCGAGTCCCAACGGTCGCGCCGCGATCCGTCGGATCAACCAGATGCACCACAACTACGACATCAGCAACGACGACATGCTCTACGTCCTGGCCACCTTCGTCGTAGTCCCCAAACGGTGGATCGACGACTTCGGTTGGCGTCGAATGACTCACGAGGAGGTCCTCGCCTCCGTGCGCTACTACCGCACACTCGGCAAACACATGGCGATCACCGGAATCCCGGACACCTACGAGCAGTTCGCCCGACTGATGGACACCTACGAGGCGAAGCACTTCGCCTACGACGCGGGCGCCCGGCGGGTCGCCGACTCGACGATGCGCCTGATGCAGACCTTCTATCCGAAACCACTGGCTCCCGCGATCGACATCTTCAGCCGATCGGTGATGGACGAACCGCTGCTCGCCGCATTCCGCTATCGCCGGCCGGGTCGGATCGCACGGGCAGCGTCGGTGGCGGGTCTGCGGGCCCGGGCACGTCTGGTGGCTGCCCTGCCGTCTCGGCGCAAGCCTCGACTGGTGCGCGACATGCCACGAATCCGCAGCTACCCCAACGGCTTCGACATCGAGAAGCTCGGCACGTTCGCCCCCGGCTGCCCGGTGCACCACGTATCGGAGAAACCGGTCGCGTCGGCGGGGTAGGACCCCTCGCCCACTCGACCAGCGCCGAATCCCTCCGAAAGATCAAGCAGGATACGAGAATTCGACGGCCGCCAAGGCGATGTGCACGTAGTCGCGGGCCGTCTCGGCCGGGGTCCGGGGACCGTCGGGGCGGTACCAGCCGGCGATTCCCTGACACATCGACAGGATCGCGCGACGCGCCGAGTCGGGCACCCTGGTGGCGAAAACACCGGCGCGGCAACCATCTTCGATCGCCTCGCGCAGCTGCTGGTCGATGGTGTCACGATGTTCGCGATACCATCTGCTGTTGTCGTCGGTGAGCGAGCGGTGCTCGGAGTCGAGGAAGGCCAGGTCGCGATAGTTGGCCATATACAACGAGATCGCCTCCACCATCGCCGACAGCCGCCGGACCGGGTCTGTCCCGGCCTCGACCAGCGCAGCGTCCACGTGGGCGCTCACGGTGGCCATCGCGTGGTCGAACAGCGCGACGAGGATCGCCTGCTTGTTGTCGTAGTGGTAGTACAGCGCGGGGACGGTGACCCCGACGGCCGCGGCGATCGTCCGGACGCTGGTCGCGTCGTAGCCGTGTTCGACGATCTCGGTGAGCGCGACGTCGAGGATCTTCGGGAGGTTCAGCGGCGGGTAGTGCCGCCAATCGTCGAAGGCGGGCGCCACGGCCGCCACGGCGTCGCTCATCGCACCTCCCCGCGGTCGTCCGGTATCCGCGTCATCGACTGCTGGGGAGTTGCACGCGCAACTCCCACCTGCGCGGAATGCATTGTACGCAGGTGGGAGTTGAGGGTGCGGGAGGCGAGGGGTCAGCGAGCGGGTGCTCCGACGGGCACGTTGGCGACGCCGATCTCGTCAACACCGCCGATCTCGTCGATCTCGTCAACACCGCCGATCTGGTCGACCTCGGCGTCCACGGAGATCTCGTCGACCTGCTCTTCGAGGGCGCTGGCCGTCTTCAGGGCGACCTCCTTGATGAACAGCACCGCGACCAGACTGATCGCCGCCATCACGGCCGACACCAGGAAGATCCGGGCAGTGCCGTCGCCGTAGGCGCCGCGCACGATCTCGGCGATCGGGCCGGGCAGTTCGTTCAGGTTGGACAGTCCGGCCGTACCGCCGCCGGTTCCCGCGCTGATACCGAGCGCACCCAGCCCCTTCGCGATCAGATTGGTGACGTGGTTGGACAGCACCGCACCGAGGACGGACACACCCGCGGCACCACCGAGGGAGCGGAAGAAGGTGATGGTCGAGGTGGCCACACCCAGTTCGGTGGGCTTGACGTTGTTCTGCACGGCCAGCACCAGGTTCTGCATGCTCATCCCCATGCCGACGCCGAGGACGAACAGGTAGGCACCCACGAGCACCATGTCGGTGTGCGCCCCGATGGTCGACAGCAGACCGAATCCGACGGTCATCAGCGCGGCACCGGCGACGATGAAGCCCTTCCACCGACCGAAGCGGGTGATCAATGTGCCCGACACGGTTGCCGACAGCATCGATCCGACGATCATCGGCAGCATCAGCAGGCCGGCGATGGTCGGCGAGTAGCCGCGGGCGATCTGGAAGTACTGGCCGAGGAAGACCGCGCTGCCGAACAGCGCGACGCCGACGGCGATGCTGGCGACGGTCGCCAGCGCGATGGTGCGGTCGCGGAACAGGCGCAGCGGGATGATCGGGTCCTTGGCCTTCGACTCGACGAACACGGCCACCGCGAGCAGGATCGCACCGAGCGCGACCAGACCGAACGACATGCCCGACACCCAGTCAAAGTTCTTGCCGGCCAGGGTGACCCAGATCAGCAGCGTGCTGACGCCGGCGGCGATCAGCGCGGCACCGGTGTAGTCGATGGTGACGTCGCGCCGGATCACCGGCAGGTTCAGCGTCCGCTGGATCACCAGCAGGGCGATCACCGCGAGCGGGACGCACACGTAGAAGGTCCAGCGCCAGCCGAGCCAGCTGGTGTCGACGATGACTCCGCCGATCAGTGGGCCGGCGACGGTGGCCAGCGACATCACCGCGGCGATCGGCCCCTGGTAGCGGCCACGTTCACGCGGGCTGAACATCGACGCGATCACGATCACGACCAGCGCCTGCAGACCACCCAGACCCAGACCCTGGACCACGCGGAAACCGATGAGCATGCCCACCGATTGCGACAGTCCGGCCAGGACCGACCCGATGACGAAGACCGTCAACGCCGCCTGGACCAGCAGTTTCTTGCTGATCAGATCGGACAGTTTGCCCCACAACGGGGTGGTGGCCGTCGACGCCAGCAAGGTGGCGGTGACGACCCAGGTGTACTGATCCTGCGTGCCGCGCAGATCGGTGATGATCGTCGGCAGCGCATTGGACACGATGGTCGATGACAGGAGTGCGACGAACATTCCCAGCAGCAGCCCGACGAGCGCTTCGAGGCGCTGACGGTGCGTCATCGGCGACGGCGCTTCGGCGACGTGTGAGTCGCTCTGCGACACAGTCGAACTCATGCGAAAACCTCCCTGGATTTCGGTCAGTTCACTCCACCGCGTCGGCGGAGGAAGAAGTGTGAGTGCGTCGGTGGTGACACCGACGCAGAAGGTGTGGCCCCTCGGACGCACCACTTAGTTGATTAGTGCAACTTTATAGCCGATAGATGCAACATGCAACTATCTGTCGCTATTCCCTGCGCGGTCCAACCCGGGGGCACCGCAGATCCGTGCCCGGTGTCGTCAGTCGCTGCTGGTCTCGAGGCGCCGAAGCAGTTCGGTGAGAGTGCGGATGTCGTCCGGGTCCCATTTCGACAGACGCGCACGCCACTCGGCCACCGCCGACGCGACGACGGCATCGACACGTTGCCGGCCGACCTCGGTCAGCGACACGACGCGGGCCCGGGCATCGTCCGGATCGGGATGGCGCTCCACCAAACCCAGTCGCACCACGGCGTCGACCTGCCGGGTGACCGTCGACTTGTCGAGTTCCAGGGCCGTCACCAGCTGCGACATCGGCACGGAATCGTGCCGCGCCAGGATCGTGAACAGCGGATACGACGAGGGGTCGAGCGCCGGATCGATCGCGTGGGCGCGCAGCCGGGCCCGACCGCGACCCTGGCGCCACATGTCGGCCAGCGCGTCTTCCAACCGCGTGATCGGATCCGCTGCCGTCCGCACGGATTCGGCTGCTCCCGACTCGCGATCGATACCGTCGCTGCTCACGGGAAACAGACTAGCCATCCACGTGCCACCGGCATCCGTCGACGACACCGAACGTCCGGTTGGCTACACTTCACTATTGGAAACACCCTTCGATGACACTGTTCGGGGTCGGTTGTCAGATGTGCGCTGGGGAGGGCTGCACATGTGGATACACCGTTCCGCCACCGCTGGATCATCGGGCGGTGCCGCCGTACCGTCACCCTTGCCCGATCCTTCATCCGATGGCGTCGACCGCGAGCCCGCGTTCCTACACGCACGCCACGCCCTGCAGAGCGCGGGCGGACACGAGACCCTGGCCCGCTACGGAATCGCCGCTCTCACCTTGCTGTGCGGTGTGCTGGGTACGATGAGCATGTTCACGCCGGACGGATCGGCGGGGTCACCGCCACGCATGATCGCCATGGCGATCATCGCCGCGTCGACCGTGCCGTTCGCCGTGCTCGTCAGTCAGATGAGCCTGGACACGGCATGGTGGAGCAAGTCCGGACGACTGCGTGGCTTGAACAACAGTTTCGCCATCTACGCCGACGTCGGTCTGGCGTTCGGGCTCGCGACATTTCAGAGTCCCGTCCTCGTCCTCGCCGCCTCGTCGCTGTTCGGCGTCATCGGCGGGTATGTCGCGAATTTTGTGCACCTGCGCATCGTCATCGTCCACATGGTGTTCACCACCGCGATCATCGTCACCACGGCAGCCTTCGCGGTGGCACAGGGTGTCGGCGTCGCCACCGTGGTCTATCTCGCGCTGGTGGCGCTCACCTCGGCCAACGGGCTGGTGCTGCTGCTGCGCAACTACTCGCTGTCCTTCAAGCGCGCGCTGCAGATCCAGCTCGCCTACACGACCACCGATCCGTTGACCGGCGTCCTCAACCGGCGCGGGTTCACCGCCGCGATGGAGGGTGTGGCCGCGCGGCCCGGCCGACCGTTCGCGGTGGTGATGATCGACATCGACCACTACAAGTCGATCAACGACCGCTACGGCCACGCGGTGGGTGACGCCGTACTCACCCGGCTCGCGCAGCGCATCCGGTCGACCGCCGGACCCGACGCCGTCGTCGGCCGCCTCGGCGGGGACGAGTTCGCCATCGCCGCCCAACTGGGTCACGACGCGCTGGAGCGGATGGCCCGCCGGCTCAGTGTTCCGGCATCGGGTCTGGTGGGCGGACGCATCGTCACGATGAGTATCGGTGCCGTCTGCGTCGATCCGCTGCCGCCGTTGCCGAAAGGTCGAGCAGACGCGGTCCTCGCCGCGTACCTCAACCAGGCCGACACCGCCCTGCTCGCGGCCAAACATTCCGGCCGCAACACCTACGTGGTGGCCGCGGCAGACTCCGCGCAGGCCGCGGACACCGCGTGAGCCTTCACGACCGGTGCCGGCCACTGGACACTCAACGACGGTAAGTCGACCCGCGACCGGCTTCTGGGCCGAGGCGGCGGTGGCGCCCCCTCCCCGAAATCCTGCGCGAGGTGATCCAGACGGTCACCGAGTCCAGTCCCCCATCGCGCTGTCCGATGTGAACCTCGCCGACGACGTTCTGCGCGTGACTGTATGTGCCGTCTTTGCAACGGATTCCGCTCGCGGTCTCGTCGGGACGGAGGGTGCAGACCCCGTCGGAGTTCTCGTAGTCCCTCAGTCCGGCCTGGTCACTGCGTCGTATCCGGCGTCCGCCCACTCGACCGGCAACGACAACAGCATGACAAATATTCACCAACTGATGACTTTTTGTGGTTCTGGTTCTATGCTCAGGCCATGCGCGCAATGATCCTGAAAGAGTTCCGCGAACTCCGGCGTGATCCGCGAACGCTGGCCATGCTGATCGCACTGCCACTGTTGTTGCTGATCATCTTCGGTTATGCCGCAAACTTCTTCGTCGGATCGACGGAAACGGCGGTCGTCGGCCCGCAGGCCAAGCAGGCTGCCGCCGCGTTGCCGTCCTACTTCGATGTCACCATCGTCGAACCCGGCGACACCCAGCAGGATGCGGTGAACCTGTTGAAGGAGAACAAGGTTGACGTCGCATTCGTCACCGGCCAGACCCCCACCCTGGCATTGATCGACGGCTCCAACCTGTTCTCGGCCCAGTCCACCGTGGCGGTCCTCAACAAGGCCGGCGCCGCGGTGAGCACCGACGTCCTGTTCAACCCGAACCTCAAGACCTCCTGGGTGATGGTGCCGGCGCTGATCGGTCTGATCCTCACCTTCATCGGTACCATCATCACCAGCATCGGCCTGGTCCGCGAACGCGAAGCGGGCACCCTGGAACAGTTGGCGGTGATGCCGATCAAACCCAGTCAGGTGATCCTGGGCAAGATCGCCCCGTACTTCCTGCTCGCCGCGATCGACATGGCCATCGTGACCCTGCTGGGCATGTGGCTGTTCGGAGTGCCGTTCAACGGCAACGTCTTCGCGTTCATCCTCGGCAGCGGGATCTTCCTGTTCGTCGTCCTCGGCCTCGGCGTGTTCATATCGACGGTGTCGCAGACCACAGGCCAGGCCATCCAGACCGCGTTCATGTTCATGTTGCCGCAGATTTTGTTGTCGGGCATGATCTTTCCACTTGACGCGATGGCGGCTGGGGTGCGCTGGATCGGCTACATCCTGCCGTTGACGTATTTCAACATGATCGCTCAGGGCATCATGCTGCGCGGGGCGCCGATCACCTCACTCTGGCTACCTTTCCTGGTACTGGCGGCGATGGCGGTCATCGTGTTCACCGGTGCGACATTGCGGTTCCGCCGTGACCTCGCCCCCAATGCCCCCAAGGCCCCCAACACCCCGAGCGCTCCGAAGACCGGACCGACCGGCGCCCCGGCCGAGGATGCGTCATGATCGCCTCTGCCACATCGGTTTCCGTGCAGTTCGGCAACACCGCCGCCCTCGACGAGGTGACCGTCGAACTGCGCCCCGGCACCGTGGTCGCGGTTGTCGGCGGCGACGGCGCCGGCAAGACCACTCTGCTGCGCACGTTCGCCCGGGAGATCATCCCGGCATCCGGACGGGTGATCGCCCCGGACAAAGCCACCATGGGCTTTCTGCCTGCCGGCCCGGGTAGCTGGAGTGCCCTGACCGTGCGTCAGAACCTCGATTTCGTCGGCGGCATCTACGGGCTGTCCGGCGACGCGCTGACCGAACGCCGAGAGGAGATGATCACCCGCGCCGGGCTCGGTGTCGCCGCCGATCGCCCCGCCTCGGCGCTGTCCGGCGGAATGCGCCGCAAACTCGCCGCGTCGATGGCGATGATTCACCGACCGCAGCTGATCATCCTCGACGAACCCAGTACCGGCGTCGACCCGGTGAGCCGAATCGACCTGTGGCGGATGATCTCCGAGAGCGCCGCCGACGGTGCCGCGGTCATCATGTCGACCACCTACCTCGACGAGGCCGAACGCGCCGGCGAACTCCTCGTCCTCGACGCGGGCCGCACCCTCGCACAGGGTTCGTACGACGCAGTACGCGCCGGGTTCGCCGGCACCGTCACCACCGCACCGCAACCCGCGCGACGGGAATGGTCGTGGCGGCGTGGGCACGACCGTCACGAATACTGGCCGCCCGGAACGACACCCACCGACCCCGAGCAGCGGACCACCATCACACCGGACCTCGAGGACATCGTCATCTCCCTGTCGCTGGAACGACAATTGGCGTCCGGGGCGAGCACATGAGCGAGCACGCCGTCATCCGCGCCACCGCGGTGACCAAGAGATTCGGTGACTTCACCGCCGTCGATACCGTCACCATGGACGTCCGGCCCGGCGAGGTCGTCGGGCTCCTCGGCGCCAATGGTGCCGGCAAGACCACCCTGATCCGCATCCTGCTCGGCCTGCTCCGCCCCACCGAGGGCAACACCACCCTGTTCGACGGCCCGCCCGATCGAGGGCGCCGCGCCCGATTGGGTTATGTCCCACAGAACCTCGGTTTGTACCGGGATCTGACCGTGGCCGAGAATCTCGACTTCTCCACCGGAGCGTACGGCGTGCCGACGCCCACGCTGCCCGAAGACCTCCGATCCCATGCGGGCACCCTGGTCGGCGACCTCCCCCTGGGTGCGCAACGACGCATCGCGTTCCTCGTCGCGCTCGCCCATTCTCCTGCCGCCCTGGTACTCGACGAGCCGACCTCCGGCGTGGATGCGCTGTCCCGCGCCCGACTGTGGGACACCATCCGCGGCGAATCCGACAGGGGCACCGGCGTTCTCGTCACCACGCACTACATGGAGGAGGCGCAGGAATGCGACCGACTGCTGCTGATGTCGGCGGGCGAACTCGTCGCACACGGCAGTGAGGCCGACATCATCGGTGACACCCGCGCGGTGTCGGTGACGACCGGCGACTGGCAGCAGGCGTTTGCCGCCCTCAACTCGGCCCACGTCCCGGTCATCCTGTCCGGCAGGTCCATTCGGGTCGCCGACACCGCCCCCGACGACCTCCATGCGATCCTCGATCAGGCGGGAATTGCCGCCACCATCACGCCGGTTCCGGCCACCATCGAGGAAAAGATGCTGGTTCTCGCCCGGAACGCCTGATGTCATGAGCACACGATCACGAGGCCGACCACGTTTGGATTCCGCGCGGCCGGAGACGCGGACGGCAATCCTGACCGCGGCCCGCGAGATCTTCGCCGAGCGGGGTTTCGAACGAGCCACCATGCGCGCCATCGCCTCTCGCGCCGGTGTCGATGCCGCATTGATTCACCACTACTTCGGCACCAAGGACACCCTGACCGTCGAGGCGCTGCGCCCCGACATCGATCCGACCGCCGTCTTCCGCGGGCTCACCGTGGACAACCCGGGCCTGGGCACCGAGTTCGTGACGCGGGTACTGACCGTCTGGGAGAACGACGTCCCGCAACGTGAACGCGGTATCGCACTGCTGCGCATCGCCGTCACCCATGATCCGGTGGCCGAACGGATGCGCACCTTCTTCTTCGGGCTGGCCCGACAGGTGCTCGGCGACATGGCCGCCGACGACGAGCGGGATCTCCGCATCGCACTGATCACCAGTCACATTCTCGGCATCCTGATGATGCGCTACGTCCTCCGCCTCCCCGACATCGCCGACGCCGACATCGACGTGCTCGCCCGACGGGTCGGTCCGGTGATCGAGCAGTACCTGACGGGACCACCCGGATCACCGGCCGCGTGATCCCCGTACCGTCCTTTCAAGTCTCTTTCAAGTCCTCGCCGTGCGGTATGCGATGACCGAGGCCGACGACCATCTTCGCGCGGCAATGCCCCGGGGAATAGGCCACGGCGTCAGGTGAGTTCGCTCGACGGCGGCAGGAACTCACTTTCCCCTGAACACCGGGAACGCACCGGCATCTCCGTAGTCCCGAATATGCATGGCACGCAACAGGTCCATGTCCGCCTCGGCGATGGTGAAGTCGACGTCGGCGTTGCTGCGCATGTGGTCGGGGTTGGCGGTCTTGGGCAGCGCCACCGTCCCCAACTCGATGACGTAGCGGATGCACAGCTGCGCAACGCTCACGCCGTACCGCTCGGCCATCGCCGCGACCTCAGGGTTCTCGAGAATCTTCCCGTGGGCGATGGGCGAATAGGCTTCGACCAGAATGTCCTTGCTCGCACAGTAGGCGATGAGATCGCTTGGGGTGGAGCCGACATGGACGAGAATCTGGTTGACGTGCGGTGCCACGGTGGAGCTGGTGAGAATGTTCTCGAGATCTCCCTGCTCGAAGTTGGAGACGCCGATCGACCGGAGTTTGCCTGCAGTGTAAGCCTCTTCGAGTGCACGCCAGGCCTCGCGGTTACCCTCGGCGTAGTCGCCGCCGCGGAAGTCGGCCCACGGCTGCGGGCTGTGGATCAGCATCAGATCGAGGTACTCCAGGCCCATCGTGGACAGCGAACCGTCGATCGCTGCGACGGCGTCGTCATAGTTCTTGATCTCGGCGGCCAGTTTCGTCGAGACGAACAGATCGTCGCGCGCCACCCCACAGGTGCGGACGCCCTCCCCGACACCGCGTTCGTTCCCGTAGGCCTGCGCTGTGTCGATGTTGCGGTAGCCGACCTCGACGGCGTCGCACACCGCCCGGGCGGCCTTGTCGTCGTCGATGAACCAGGTGCCCAAGCCCAGCTTAGGGATCGTCACGTCGTTGGAGAGGGCGCAGGTGTCGTTGAGAATCATCGCTTTTCGCTCCTTCGTCGTCACGCGTGGTATTCGTCGTCGGTGACGTGATCGAGCCAGGTGACCACCTCACCGTTCTCGTCGGCTTCCGCGATGGCAACATGCGCCATGAACCGGTCGGGCGTGGCTCCGTGCCAATGGTCTTCGCCCGGTTCGATGTAGACCACATCACCCGGGCGGATCTCCTGCACCCCGCCGTCGCGGGTGGCGACCAGACCGATGCCGTCGGTGACGTAAAGGGTTTGCCCCTTCGGATGGTGGTGCCACGCGGTGCGCGCCCCGGGCGAGAACCGCACGTGCCCGCAGCTGATCGCCGTCTGCTCGTCGGGAGTGCTGATGCCGTCGATCTGGACCGTGCCGGTGAACCAGGCCTCGGGTCCAGCCCCTATCTGTCCACCGCTCTTGGTGTACTTCATCTTTCGTGTCCTCTCGGGATGAACTCGCCCTCCCACCGGTAAACGGATTAGGCGCATCCGGTTAGCACCGTACCGCCGTAACCGGATACAGTCAATCCGCTTAGTCTGCTACCGTGAGCAGATGGCCGCGAATGACGCCACACGACCGTTGCGCAAGGACGCGTCGATCAATCGCGAACGACTCCTCGATGCAGCGCGAGAGTTGTTCGCCGAGAGAGGGCTTGGTGTCACCCTCAACGACATCGCCCACCACGCCGGCGTCGGGGTGGGCACTGCGTACCGGCGTTTCGCGAACAAGGACGAGATCATCGACACCCTCTTCGAGGAGCGTTTGGAGGCCGTCGAGGCCGTCGCCCGCGAAGCGCTCGAGGAGGACGACCCCTGGATCGCCCTCACCGATTACCTACGTCGCACCCTGAAGATGCAGTTCGGCGATCGCGGTCTGCATCAGATCCTCGACGATCCCACCCTCGGCGACGAACGCATCGGCGACGTGCGGCGGCGCATCGCCCCGCTGATCGTCGAACTGGTCCGGCGCGCACAGGACGCCGGCGTCCTCCGCGACGATTTCGCACCCACCGACGTCACCTTCATCCAGTCCGCCATGGCTCCCATCATGAACAGCACCCGTGACGTGGCACCCGAGTTGTATGAGCGCTACCTGACCTTCCTCCTCGACGGAATCCGCAGCGATACGCGGGAATTCACTCCGCTGCCGGTGCCCGCACTCAACTCCGAGTCCACCCACTCGGCCATGACCCGGAAGCGGCGGGCGGTGAAGCGGCCGGCCAGGTGACGACCCGAAGGGTGCCGGCCGACAGCCGCGAGACGCCCCCTTGGGTCGCCGACGTGGAGGGCACCACGACGCCGAGCGCGGCGACGACGTCGTCGGCCGTGCGGATCGGGACGGCGATGGAGCAGGCACCGAGGGTCATCTCCTCGGTGGTGGTGGCGTAGCCGAGGCGCCGGATTTGGTCCAGTTGCCGATCCAGCACGCCGGGCGCGACGACGGTGTGTGTGGTCATCGGCCGCAGATCAGACAGGACGGCGCGGCGCACCTCACCGGAGGCGTGCGCGAGTTGCTCCCCAACTCACAAACTCCCGGGCGAGTCGATGGGCGGTGGGTAGCGGCAGATCGGCGCGATCGGCGATCTCGGTCAGGGTCAACCAACGATGGTCACGGTCGAATGCGGCCAGCACGGCGAGAGTTCGCGCTGCGACCGTCTGGCCGGGAGCACTCGTGTTGCCCGCCATCGACGTTCCCCACTTTCACTCAGCAAATTGATAGGACATCACGCCGCCGACCTGGGTGGCGTCAGTGCTGCGGCCACCCGGTGTAGCCTTCGGCGAGATAGGTGGAGCCGGCCTCGGAGGCCACCAACGTCTCCAACTCACCGAGTTGGCGTTGTTCGTCGAATTCCGTTGCATCCGCGGCATTGTGCAGCATCGTCGTCATCCAGTACGAGAAGTGCTGGGCCTTCCACACCCGCGACAAAGCCCGCTCGGTGTAGATGTCGAGTGCGTCGGCGTCATTGGTGCGCAGGGCGCGTTCGATGACGTCGGCCAGAACCCGGACATCCGCCAACGCCAGGTTCAGGCCCTTGGCGCCGGTCGGCGGAACCGTATGGGCCGCATCGCCGGCCAGCAGCAGCCGCCCGTGCCGCATCGGCGACTGGACGAAACTCCGGAAGGGCAACACCGTTCGCTCGATGACCGGTCCTTCGATGAGCCGGAAGCCATCCGGCCCCGACAGCCGCGTCTGGAGCTGATCCCAGATCCGGTCGTCCGACCAAGCGGCTGGGTTCTCGGTCGGATCGCACTGAAAGTACATGCGCTGCACCGTCTCCGTGCGCTGGCTGATCAACGCGAACCCCTGCGGGGAGCGGTTGTAGATCAGCTCTGGAGCACTCGGTGGAGCCTGCACCATCACCCCGAACCAGGCGAACGGATACTCCCGGAAATACCGATGCGGCCGGGCCACCAGATCGCGGCAGATGCTGCGCGACCCGTCGGCACCCACCACCAGATCGGCGGTGATCTGCTGTCGTGACCCATCTGCGGCGGTCATCCGCACGACCGGGCCATCGACCACCTCGGCGACCTCGGTGTCGGTGACCCCATAGCACAGATCCCCGCCGTCACGAAGGCGTGCCCGATGCAGGTCGATGAAGACGTCGGTCTGCGGATACAACCAGCACGACGCCCCGGCCAGCTTCTGGAAGTCGATCCGGTGACTCACCCCGCCGAAGCGCAGATCGATGCCCTCGTGTTCATGACCGTCGGTCAGCACGCGGTCTGAGACCCCGGAATCGACGAGGAGGCGCACGCTGTCACGTTCCAGAATTCCGGCGCGATGCGTCGTTTCGATCGCCTCGATCGTGCGGTTGTCGACCACCACGCTCTCGATTCCCGCGACGTGCAGCAGGTGCGACAGCATCAACCCTGCCGGCCCGCCACCGACGATGGCCACCTGTGTCCGCGTCGAGGCCACAGTGCTCATGAGTGTCTCCATTTCCTGTGAGGCATTGCGTGTGCCCGACGGTACGAGGCACCGATCACACCTGTCGATAGACGGCTTTCACTCAGTGAAATTCCAGGGCGAGGTCGTGCGTCACCCGATCCGGCATCGATGTGACCGCGGTGTTGGCGGGCGCTCGTGTCCACATACGCCGCGAAGGGCCCTCTTACACCGTGTGTACATCAGCATTCGGGGGCGGGATCGGGCGGCCAAGCAATATAACCGGGATGGCTCAGCGGATCAGAAACAATTATTGCTTCCGCTACCCTGAGCGATCCCGATTATATTTGCGCTCCGGCGGATTCGTCCTCGGCGAACGCCCCGACGACCCGCCCAACTACTCGAGTTGTCGAAAACGAACGACCCGTCGTCCTGCCGTTGAACACGGTCGACGAATGGGGCGAAGCGCCCTGACCGTATCTAGCGCGAACCGTGCACCACCATCACGGGACACTGCGCGACATGCAGTACCGCCTGGCTGGTCGAACCCAGCATCAGTCCGCGAAATCCGCCGCGCCCACGGCTACCGACCACCACGAGTTGTGCGTCCTTCGACAATTCGGTGATGCGGTCCGACGGGGAGTCGGATGTCACGACGGTCTCGACATCGACGTCGGGATAGTCCTGGGAATACCCCGCGAGCCGCGCACCCAGGGTCTCACGGGCTTCGTCGTTCAACTCGCGCAACACGTCTTCACCTGACTCGTAGAACGCGGCGCCCGAGAATCCGCCGTAGGCATGAACCGCAATCAGAGAGGTGTCGAGGTATCCCGCCTGAGCGAAAGCCTGCGTGATCGCATCGGTCGACGTCGGCGAACCGTCCACACCCACCACCACCGGCCCACTCGATGGCAGTCGATCCGACACCACCACGACCGGACACTCGGCATGTGCTGCCACATCGGTACTGACCGAGCCAAGGAGCAGCCCCCTGACACCACCCAAACCCCGTCGGCCGACCACCAGAGCGTTTGCACGGCTGGAGATCTCACGAAGCGTCAGCGCCGGCCTGCCCTCGATCACCTCACCATTGACGGTGATTCCCTCCGCGGTGTCCTCGGCCAGGCCCTTCGCCAACTCGACTGCCGCTTCGGCGAAGGCACGTCCCGCGGCCGCCGCGGACTGCACTGCGGACACCGCGGCAAGGGTGAAGGCCGGCTCCGGCGGCGCCGCAACGCTCACGATGTGCAACGGACGATTCTCCCGGAGCGCGGCACGCGAACCCCACCGCACCGCATTGGACGCCTGTTCCGATCCGTCCACCGCGACCACGATCGGCGCGTTGACCGGCATTGTCACCACTTCCTTTCCTCGGGTACACCGTCAGCATCCCAGAAGGGACGCCGCCAGATGCCTGAACGGGCGGCTGAGAATCATCAGCAGCGTCGACGTCGTCGTCGCTTTGTTGTTGTTCTTGTTGACCCCCACTCCCCTGCCCGTTATTGTCGGCCATACAAACTTGTACGACCGACAAACTCGGAGCCCGGTGACAGCGACACCCACCCCACGCAAACGTGCCACCCGCACCAGCGGCAAGGCGACGCGATCGACCCTGCTGCGCGCCGCCGACGAGGTGTTCCGCGAGCACGGCGAGACCGCTTCTGTCGCATTGATTTCTGAACGCGCCCAGACGTTTCCGAATCAGGTCACCTACTACTTCGGATCCAAGGAGCAACTCTTCGTCGAGGTGGCGTGCGCCGCGGTGCTGCGCGCCGGGCGTCACGCCGAGGAGTCGGCGTCGGCCGCTGCGACCGTACGCGAGTATGCCGCAACCCTGGTGACGACCCTGCTGGGACCCGAAGCGCGCAGCGTCGAGATGTTCACCACCGCCATGCTGCTGGTGTCCCGCCGCACCGACCTGCGCGACCACATCACGGGCACCCTGCGCACACTGCATGAACGTGGCGCCGAGGCACTGATGCAGACGCTGGTCCGCACCGGCTGGCAGCTGCGCACTTCCATCGAGGTGGAGGCCCAGGCGTTCTGGTCGGCGATTTTCGGTCTGGCCGTGCAGAAGTCGGCCACCGGCGACGCCTTCGGCCCCACCCTCACCGACGCGGTGACCGTCATCTTCACCAATCTCGGTGTCCCCGAACAGATCCTGGACTCGCCCCTCACCATCGAAAGGCCATCGGCATGACCTCCTCGTCGATCACCCACCCGCAGCCGCATGTCACGCACTCGGTGTTCAATCAGTCCACGCCACGTGTCGACGTCAACGAATACGAGCTCAACACCGTCCTGCAGGAGTCGGTCACGCGCCACGACGCCTCCTGGGCCGCAACTGAACTCGCCGAGGTCGGCGCCCTCGTCGGCAGCGCACAGTTCCAGCATGACGCACACCTGGCCAACACCATCACCCCGGAACTGCGCACCTTCGACCGCTGGGGCCACCGGATCGACGAGGTCGAGTACCACCCGTCGTATCACCGCATCATCTCCGCCGCGATGGCCCACGGTGCACACACCCGGTGCTGGGACGACCCGCAACCCGGGTCACATGTCGCCCGGGCCGCGATCTTCATGCTCTTCGGCCAGATCGAACCGGGCCACGCCTGCCCGGTCTCGATGACCCACGCGGTGATCCCGTCGCTGGAACTGCAGCCCGACGTGGCCGCGCAGTGGGTACCGAAGGCGCTGTCGCGCAGCTACTCTCCGGATCTGTCAGCAGACAAGACCTCGGCGATCTTCGGCATGTCGATGACCGAGAAGCAGGGCGGTTCCGATGTTCGGGCCAACACCACCGTCGCCCGACCGGTCGGTGCCGGCGGACCGGGCGCCGAATACCTGTTGACCGGGCACAAGTGGTTCTGCTCGGCGCCGATGTCGGATGCCTTCCTCGTGCTCGCGCAAGCCGAAGGCCCAGGCGGAGAAGGACTCTCCTGCTTCCTGCTGCCACGCGTGCTGCCCGACGGTACCCGCAACGTCTTCCGCATCCAACGCCTGAAGAACAAGCTGGGCAACAAGTCCAATGCATCGAGTGAGATCGAACTCGACGGCACCGTGGCACTGATGGTCGGCGAACCCGGCCGGGGCGTGCGCACCATCATCGAGATGGTCGCCCAGACCCGACTCGACTGCCTCCTGGGCAGCGCGGCAGGTATGCGGCAATCCGTCGCCGAGGCCCTCTGGCATGCCCGCCACCGCGCCGCGTTCGGCGCCACCCTCGCCGACCAGCCGGCGATGACCGCCGTCCTCGCCGATCTGGCCCTGGAATCCGAGGCCGCCACTGTCACCGCGATGCGGCTGGCCCGGGCCCACGACGAGGACTCCGACGACGCCGAACGCGCCTTCCGCCGCCTGGCCACCGCCGTCGCCAAGTACTGGATCTGCAAACGTGGACCGCACCACGCCTACGAATCGCTCGAATGCCTCGGCGGCAACGGCTACACCGAGGACTTCCCCCTCGCCATGCGCTACCGCGAACAGCCGGTGATGGCCGTGTGGGAGGGCTCAGGAAACGTCATCGCCCTCGACGTCCTGCGCGCGATGACCCGCGAGCCCGAATCGGTCGGCGCCTTCGACGCCGAGGTCAACCTGGCCCGCGGCGAGAACCCGGTACTCGACGCACACCTCGACGCCCTCCGCACCCAACTCGGCGAACTTGCCGCCCTCGATGCCGCCGGCGCCCAACGCCGCGCTCGACGGGTCGTCGAATCGATGGCCCTGGCGTTGGAGGCGTCACTACTGGTGCGGTTCTCCCCGGCACCCGTCGCCGACGCCTTCATCGGCGCACGACTCGGCGACGACCGTGCCTTCGAGTACGGCGCGCTGCCGACCGGGGCGGACCTCACCGCGATCCTGTCGCGGCACTGATCGTCGCAGAGGATCGCCACATGAGCGTGGAGACGGAGCGCCTCAGATCAGCTCGGTCTCCACGCTGACCCCCACCGCGTCGAGGATCAGGTTCCGAATCCTCGGCGCCGTGTTCGGCAGCCACAGCGCCATCACCGGGGTCATCGGCGGATCGTCGAACTCGACGATCCGAATCTGATTGCCGTACAGCCAGCCCGGCTGATTGGTGACGAACGCACACGCCTCCGGGTGAGTGATCACCGCCATGTGCGGCGGCGTCCCCCTCAGCGTGGAGGCGATGATCTTCGGCTCGAACCCGGACCGTCGGCAGTAGGACACGAGCATGTTGACGTAGTCCTCCTCCAATTCCGACACGACGATCTGGCAGGACTCGAGATCCTTCATCGCGCACGTCGCATTGGCGGCGAGCGGGTGATGGGCATTGACCGCCAACCGGAGTTTGTGCCGAGTCGCCGTCGCACCCGCGAGATCGGGCGGCACCTCGCGGCTACGCGCCAGCGCGAGGTCGATGTTGCCGCCGAGGATCTCCTCCCGGATGGCCGACGGTGACAACGGCCGCACCGTGATCGGCAGTGACGGATCGGCCAGCACGGCACCCTCGATGATCTCGAAGACCTCCGACGGCGCCAGCCCGGGAGTGTGCCCGATCGTGTACGGATCGGGATTGCTGGCATCGATCATCCGCACCTCCGACGCCAGGTGCGCACCACCGGCCAACAGCGGCACGGCACCCTCGTAGAGGGCCTTACCCGCCGGCGTCGGCGTCAACGAACGCCGGGACCGCGAGAACAACTGCACCCCGAGTTGTCGTTCGAGGTCCCGGATGGCCGCCGACAAGGCCTGCTGCGAGATGAACAGACGGTCCGCTGCCACTCTCAGCGATGGCGCCTCGACGACCTCGACGAACATCCGGAGACGTCGCAGATCGAGATCACGCATGATAACCCTTTCCCCAGCCTAACGATGTGAACGAATCATCAGGCACAGATTGTCAAAACTCCTGATCTTCATACTCGATGATTGACATTAGTTGCTCTAAAGTCGTTCCTGCACGATCAAAAAGGAGACAAGAACAACTGATCGGCGCACGCAGCCATCGCGGCTCGTGACGCAGCACCGAGGGGGTGCTACGTCACATCGGGGGGATCACGGACTACGTTTCCGCGGCACGGAGGGGATGCCGCGGCGACATGGCAGCAACACTGTGGACCGCACACCGCGACGCGGAGGGGATGTCGCGGCGTGCGGTCCACCACCTCGGGGCGGCAGGTCTGCCGACCACCACTCGCGGAGACCGCATGACGCCGTCGAACCACGCTCACCTGCCCACCTCTCGGATCACAACGGCTGTATCGGACATCGGTCCGTCGGCGTCCGCTGCCACCTGCTATGCGGCACACGAGCTCGGCCGGCCATCGTCTCGCGTGTCGGTATTGTCTCCGTCTTCGCTCCGTCCGACATCCCCGTTACACCCGGGTGTCGTGACGGAACCCACCTCTTGCGAGAATTCTGCACCATCGGCAGCGGTACGGCAGCGACCGACCGCCATGGCGTCGCGGTCACCGGGAACCACCACCGAATCATTATGAAGTTCCTCGCAATTCACCGATCACCGCAATTCACCCCCCGTTTCCCGAGACGTTTCCATTTCCGTGATCTTGGTTACTCTGAACGTTTCTTGCGCGCGGTTTTCGGACATTTCCGGTAACGCCCCGATGCCGCCTCCGGTACTCCGACGACGGCGAGCTCTGTCGACAGGGACGTATCGAATGCTCGGTGACGCGGGGTGACCGCCGGCGTTCCCGACGCCGCATGACACGATCATGGCGACCTGTCTCAACCCCGTCCGAGAGGACACACATGCGCGACGACGTGCCCGTGAGCGAACTCGACCCGTCCACCCCCGTCATCGTCGGGGTCGGTCAAGCCTCCGAACGTCTCGACGATCCCGACTACTGCGCGCTCGGCGAGGCCGATCTCGCCGCGCGTGCGGTCGTAGCGGCACTCGCCGACTCCGGGCTCGACGCCGATGTCCTCGCGCCGCGGATCGACACCGTCGCCGCGGTGCGGTCGTTCGAGGTGTCCAGTCCGTTGTCGTCGTCGCCGCTGGGACGCCCCGACAACATGCCCCGTGCCGTCGCCACCCGGACCGGGATGAATCCGGCCGGCGCGATCACCGAGGTGGTGGGCGGTCAGAGCCCGCAAAAGCTGGTCACCGAGTTCGCGCAACGCATCGCCGACGGCGACAGCGACGCCGTGGTGGTCTTCGGTGCCGAGGTCATCTCGACGGTGCGTCATGCGCGGTCGGCCGACGCGGCCGACCGGCCGGACTTCACCGAGCAGGTGCCCGGCTCCCACGAAGACCGTGGCTTCGGGCTCGCCGGCCTGACCTCGGTGCAGGAGGCGCGGCACGGGCTGCTCGAACCGATCACCCAGTACGCGCTGCTGGAGAATGCGCGACGACATCGTCTCGGCTCGTCGCGCTCCGGGTACGCCCGGTCGATGGCGGAGTTGTTCGCGCCGATGTCGGTGGTCGCCGCCGACAATCCGCATGCCGCCTCGCCGCAGCGCCGTACCGTCGACGAGGTCGCCACCGTGTCGGCGGGCAATCGGGTACTGGCCGATCCCTACACCCGCCTGCTCGTCGCCCGTGATCAGGTCAATCAGGCCGCGGCCACCGTCATCATGTCGGTGCGCGCCGCCCGTGACCTCGGCATCGAGGAGTCCCGCTGGGTGTTCCTGCACGGTCATGCCGATCTGCGTGAACGCCCGCTGATGCGGCGGCCGGACCTGTCGACGAGTCCGGCATCCATCGCGGCAGTGCGCTCGGCATTGGACATGGCCTCCGTCGGCCTGAGCGACGTCGACGTCCTCGACATCTACAGCTGTTTCCCGATCGCCGTGTTCAACGTGTGCGACGCATTCGGGCTGGCCGCCGACGATCCGCGCGGCCTCACCGTCACCGGCGGCCTGCCCTACTTCGGCGGTGCCGGCAACAACTACTCGATGCACGCGATCGCCGCGATCGTCGAGCGGGTCCGCCGCACACCGGGCAGCACCGGTCTCGTCGCGGCCAACGGCGGCCTGATGAGCAAGTACTCGGTCGGCGTGTACTCGGCCACCCCGGCGCCCTGGCAGCGCGGCGACGACGCCGGCCGCCAACGTGAACTCGACTCGGTACCAACGGTTCACGAACGACGGCTCGCCGACGGTCCGGCTGTCGTCGAGAGTTACACCCTGACCGAACCCGACAAGCAAGGACGCCGCCGGGGCATCGTCGTCGGACGCCTCGACGACGGTAACCGCTTCGTCGCGAATACCGCCGAGGGTGATGACGACCTGATCGACCTGCTCGCGACCGCCGACGAGCCCATCAGCACTCGCGTCTTCGCCCGTTCGTTCGCCCGCGGTAACCGGGTATCGATCTCGGCTGAACGGATGGCGGAATTGTTCCCGCATCGGGAACCGGCGCTCCGGGATCGGTACGAGCACATCGACGTTCGTCGCGATGGTCGCATCCTGGAGGTCACGATCAATCGTCCGGAATCGCGGAATGCGCTGAACCCCAAGGCCAACGAAGAACTGGATGAGATCTTCGACGCGTACTTCGCCGATCCCGAGCTGTGGGTGGCGATCCTGACCGGTGCCGGCGACAAGGCGTTCTCGTCCGGGAACGACCTGGCGCACATGGCCGGTGACGCCCTGCTCGCCGTCCCGAAGAACGGCTTCGGCGGGCTGACGTCACGGCGCGACCGCCCCAAACCGGTGATCGCCGCGGTCAACGGTGTGGCGCTCGGCGGCGGCCTGGAGATCGCGCTGGCCTGCCACATCATCGTCGCCGACGAGAAGGCGAGCTTCGGACTACCCGAGGTCAAGGTCGGATTGGCCGCGGCCGCAGGCGGATTGGTCCGACTTCCGCGAGCGATCGGGCTGGCACTGGCACGCGACATGATCCTGACCGGCCGTCGCATCGACACCGCCGAGGCCTACCGCATCGGACTGGTCAGCCGCATCGCCGACCACACCCGCGCCCTCGACGTCGCCCGCGAGGTGGCGCAGGAGATCCTCGCCGCCTCACCCACGTCGGTGCGGGCCTCGCTCCAGGCGATGGCCGACGCCGAGCGGATCGACGACCCCGACGACGCGATCGACGAGACCTCGAACGTGCTCGACGCGCTGTTGATCAGCCAGGACACGATCGAAGGGATCAGTGCCTTCGTCG
Source organism: Gordonia sp. NPDC003950 (assembly GCF_053605205.1). Taxonomy (NCBI): domain Bacteria; kingdom Bacillati; phylum Actinomycetota; class Actinomycetes; order Mycobacteriales; family Gordoniaceae; genus Gordonia; species Gordonia sp. NPDC003950. The sequence continues at coordinate 90,182 of NZ_JBSGIT010000019.1, forward strand.
GTAAGCGGCCGCCGCGGTGGACGGGCCGCTGAGACTCGAATAGTCGATTAGCCCAACCTTTTTCGCCGATTGGGCGACCCCACTGCTGCCGGTCGAGCCGCTGGGCCCCCAAGCCGGCGCGAACTACAGCAGCACGCCGGGATTGAGCAGACCGTCCGGATCGAGCGTCTGCTTGATCGCGGCCGTCAGGGCCATCACGTCCGGGCCCACCTGGTTGGCCAGCCAGGCCTTCTTGAGCCGACCGACCCCGTGCTCACCGGTGATTGTGCCGCCCAACGAGATCGCGAGATCCATCACCTCACCGAAGGCCTGCTGCGCGCGCTGCGCCTCATCGGCGTCCTCGGGATCGAAAACGATCAACGGGTGCGTGTTGCCGTCACCGGCATGTGCGATGACCGAGATCATCACGTCGTTCTGGTCGGCGATGGACGCGACGCCGTCGATGAGGGCGGGTAGCGCGGGCAGTGGCACCCCGACATCCTCGAGGAGCAGCGAGCCCAGCTTTTCCACCGCCGGGATCGCGGCGCGTCGTGCGGCGGTGAACGCCTCCCCTTCGGTGGCGTCGGAGGTGTCGAAAACGTCCGCGGCACCATGGGTTTCGAAGGCCTCGCGGATGATCCCCACCTCGGCGACGCCGGCGGGTCCGGGTGCGTCGGATTGGGCGACGAGCAGCGCGCCGGCCTCACGATCGAGCCCCATGCGCAGCATGTCCTCGACGGCGTTGATCGAGACCTTGTCCATGAACTCCAGCATCGCCGGTCGGATCTTCGAGGTGATCGCGAGAACCGCCTCGCTGGCGTCGTGAACCGAGGAGAACGTGCCGACGACGGTGCACGCCGACGCCTGCGGCGGCAGCAGACGCAGCGTCACCTCGGTGATGATGCCGAGCAACCCTTCGCTCCCGACGAACAGCTTCGTCAGTGACAGTCCCGCAGAATCCTTGAGTTGCTTGCCGCCGAGGCGCAATGCCCGCCCGTCGGCGAGGACTACCTCCATGCCGAGCACGTAATCGGTTGTCACGCCGTACTTCACGCAACACAAGCCGCCCGCATTGGTGGCGACGTTGCCGCCGATGGAGCAGATCTCGAACGACGACGGGTCCGGCGGGTACCAGAGATCGTGTGCCGCCGCAGCCGCCTTGACCTCGGAGTTGAACAGGCCCGGTTGCACCACCGCGGTACGGGTCGCGGTGTCGATGGTCAACTCGCGCATCTTCTCGGTGGAGATCATCACCGCGCCGTCGACCGCCGTCGACCCACCCGAGAGGCTCGTGCCCGCGCCACGGGTGATGATCGGTATCGCGTGTGCGGCGCACCACCGCACCGTCGTCTGGACGTGCTCGGTGGTCGTCGGGCGGATGAGCGCCAGGGGTGTTCCGGCGCCGGGATCTGCAGCACGGTCCTGGCGGTACCCGGCGAGGATGTCCGGATCGGAGACCACCATCTGCTCGGGCAATTCGGCACGCAACTCGCTCAGATCCACTGTGGTCATGGATCAAGGGTAGGCGTCCGGAATCGTCGCGTTCGTCGCGTGGTGAGATTCGAGGTGTTCTCCCGGTTGCTCGCGGACCATTTCCCCGAGTTCACGACACGATCCCGACGATCGCGCACACTGGAGCAGGTGAGCGACTTCAACCAGACCATCATCGATGAATTCCGCGCCAACGACGGCACCGTGACCACTGCAGGCTTCGGTCGCCATCTCGTCCTCGTCCACTCGATCGGTGCGAAGTCCGGCGCCGAACGCGTCAACCCGCTGATGTCCCTGCCCGACGGCGCGGGCGGTCGATTCATCATCGGCAGCGCGGCCGGCTCACCGAAAGATCCCGCCTGGGTGCACAACCTGCGCAAGCACCCGAACATCACCATCGAGGTGGCCGGGGAGAAGGCCGGGATCGAGACCTTCCCCGCGACCGCGACCGAACTCAACCCTGTCGAGCGTGAACAGGCGTGGCAGGGCTTCGTGTCCGCGTCGAATCAGTTTCTGAAGTACACCGAGACCGCGGAGGGCCGCGTCTTCCCCATCTTCCGGCTGACCCCCAAGACGTAGCCCACGCCGTCCGCGCCCACGCCGTCCGCGTCCCCGACTCGTCGGATTCCTCAATCGCACGGTCCTGGCTACTCTTGTGCGCATGTTCACCTCGGGTGAGGTGGTGGCGGGGTTCACCATCGATGCGGTCGTCGGCCACGGCAGCAGCGCCGACGTCTACCGCGTGCATCGAGATGACGAGGCGACTCCGTTGGCGTTGAAGGTGCTGCGCACCGACCTTCACGGCGTGGAGCACGCCCGCGAACGCTTCGAGCACGAGTTCGCGATCGCATCGCTGCTGCATCACCCCAACATCGTGGCGATGGACTCCAGTGGCGAAGTCGCCCTCGGTGATCATGGACATCCCCGGCACACCGCCCTGTGGTTGGCGATGCAGTATGTGGCCGGGCCGTCGGCGATCTACCTGATCCCGCGCTACGACCAGCAACCCCAGGTGTCGGCGGTGCTGCGGGTAGCCCAACAAATCGGTGCCGCGCTGGACTACGCCCATTCCAAGGACATTCTGCACCGCGACGTCAAACCCGCCAACATCCTGCTCACCACCACCGACGACACCACCGATGCCCTCCTCACCGACTTCGGCATCGCCCGGTTCCTCGACGACACCCGCCCCCTCGCCCGCAACGGCCGGGTGCAGGGTTCGGTCGCCTACGCGGCGCCGGAATTACTTCAAGCACAACAACTCTCACCGGCAACCGATGTCTACGCCTTCGCGTGTTCACTGGTCGAGCTGTTCACCGGGTTGCCGCCGTACCCGCGCACGACCCCCTTCGCGATCACCTACGCCCATATCCGCGACGAACCTCCGAAGCTCACCGGCCGACGGGATTGGCTCCCATCGTCGTTGAACTCGGTGTTCGCCAAGGCCCTCGCCAAGAATCCCGCGGACCGCTATCAGACATGTGGGGAGTTCGTCGAGATCATCTCGCGGGCGTTGCGTGACGTTCCCGTGCCCGTCGGGGTGACGCGTCGTCGCGGTTGGTTGCGTTGAGGTGCAATGTCTTTGGTGGTTTCCAGCGTTGCTCTCGGAAGTCTCGACACCTCCTCGGCCGGCGCCTCGTCGGGCTCGACCGGCGGGAGGACGGCCGCACCAGCGGGAAAGATGGGAGCTGTCAACGAGATTGAGAGCGCTGTCAGCGGGGAGGTGAGCGCTGTCAGCGGGGAGGTGAGCGCTGTCAGCGAGAACGGGGGCGGGAGTGAGGATCAGTCGTCGCCGATCCGATATACGCGCCGTGCGGTGTTGCGGAAGACGTTGCGCACCACGGTATCTCCCCAGGGTTCGAGGACGTCGAGCAGGCCGCCGACGAGCATGTCGACGGATGCATTGGGCTTGTCGATCGGGAAGTTGGACCCGAACATCACGCGGCTGGCACCGAAGTGGGCGACGATGTGCTGCATCAGCGGCCCCACCATCTCGACCAGCGTCTGCCGAGTCCCGATGTTACCCATGGACTGTCGACCGTAGCCGAGCACCGGCAGCGCCAAACCCGACATTTTGATCACCACGTTGCGCTGTGAGGCGAGCGTCGTCATGCGTTCACGCCAGAGACGCAGAATGTCGGCACGTGCGGCCGCGGTGGTGCCGGTCCGGGTGCCGACCGGCCCGAAAGCACCTACCGGACAGCCAAAATGGTCGACGATGATGGTGGTGTCCGGGAACTCGCGAGCCAGGGTGACCACGTCGTAGAGCTGATGCGAATACACGAACACCTCGACAGCGAGGCGTCGTTGCGCGACCGCCTCGATCCCGGTGAGGAAGGCCGCCGATGCCAGCACACCGTCGACGGCACCACCGGAACGTACTTTTGGATCGGGATGGCGGGTCGCGGTGGTCTGAATGCCGCGGATGCGATCACAGACCTCGATCTGCGCGTCGAGGCGCTCGCCGAAACCCGCCGAACGTGGATCGGCGCGCACCATGACCGCCCCGAGGGCGGGTGCGACCCCCATTCCGAACGGCAAACCCATCAGGTACCGGGCCTCGTCGACAGCATTGCGCGTCGCCTCGGGTTCTTCGGACTCCGGCAGCCGCCAATACGATTCGGAGATGACGACCGATTCGATCGGCACCCCGATCGCACCGGACACGGGAGCGATGTCGGCGCCGTAGTGTCGGGGTTCGTAGGCCCGCGCGACCGATCGTGGCGTCAACAGGTATTCCCGTTCGGATTGCGGCACCGCGACCGAGAACACCCGGTCACCCATGCCCGGCACAAAACGGTATCCGCGTACCAATCGGCTACCCGACCAGGGCGCCTGGCGTGGATTCCACTGTTGGACGTGCGCGTCGACGATCCCGGGGATCAGGTCGTCGATGGTGGCCATGCCCCGACATTGCCATAGTCACGGGTTGATCACATCTGTTCGGCCCGGCATGCGGCCGTTCGCGGTACACGCGAGAGGGGCGGGTTCGCCGTCACATCCGAGCCCACGAGGCACAATGGGTGGGCGCCGCACGCGGACAACCGTTGGACCGTCCGGCGCAACAACGACGTTTGGGAGGTGGACCGTGGCGAATCACTCGCGCCATGTGCTGCATCACCTCCGTGAGCTGATCAACCGCGATCCGGAACGCTTCACGTCGAACCTGTACACGCGCCTGTTCGCCGTCGACCCGGACCTGCGGGAACTCTTCGGCGTGATGATGTCGCTGCAGCGGCAGGCGTTCTATCACGTCATCGACCACGTCCTCGAGGTGATCCCCGCACCGTCGGGGCAGCAGGAACTCGTCGAGTTCCTCGGCCAACTCGGACGTGACCATCGCAAGTACGGGGTCCTGCCCGAGCATTACCAGGCGATCTACCAGGCGTTGATGGGCGAGTTCGCCTCGCTGCTTCGGGACCAGTGGGACGAGGACGCGCAGCGCACGGTCGGTCAGGCCATGATGCTGGTGACCGGAGTGATGCGCGGTGCCGCGCAGACCGCGGCGGGCCCGGCGACGTGGACGGCGCAGGTCGTCGAGAAGTTCCGCATCACCCGCGGACTGGCTGCCGTGCGGCTGGTGTCGAAGACGCCACTGACGTTCAACACCGGGCAGTACCTGGAAACGCAGATCCCGCAGTGGCCCAAGACGTGGCGCAATCTGTCACCGGCGATTCCGCCCAACCCGCACGGCGAACTCGAATTCCACGTCCGGGCGGTACCGGGCGGCAGCGTCAGTGCGTCGATCGTCCAGGAAACGCAGGTCGGCGACGTGTGGACGTTCGGGCAAGCGCACGGCACCTTGCACATCGACCGTGACCGTGAGGTGCTCATGGTGGCCGGCGGAACCGGACTCGCACCGTTGCGCGCCTTGTTGATCGAGATGTCGACCCGGGGCGACACCCCGCCGACACATGTCTTCTACGGCGCCCGCCATCCCGGCGAACTCTACGACCTGCCGGTCCTGCGGCGGATCGCCTCGACCAATCCGTGGCTGACGGTCACGGCGGTATCGGAGGAGACGACCAATCCCTGGTGGCTGGACCATCCGGTGAATCCGGCGGCTCTCGGCATCGACCACCGCATCGGCACGCTCGTCGACGTGGTCGCCGCGGCCGGCCCGTGGGAAGACCGCCAGACGTTGATCACCGGGTCACCGGCGATGGTGGAGAACACCCGCCGCGGCCTGATCATCGCCGGTGTCCGGGCCAGCCTCATCCAGCACGACCCGATGTTCTGAATACAACCTTTCCGACGTCCGCTCCGCGTGAGGTACGGCTCACCCGCCGATCAGGGCGGCCCCTCGGTGACAGTCGTGGTCTCGTAGATCGTCTCGTTCTCGGTGACCGTCGCGGTCGCCGACTCGGTCACCGTCGCCGTCGCTGTCTGCGTCTGCGTCTGTGTGACGGTCTGCGTCGTGGTGCGCGTGACCGTCGGCGGTGTCGCCGTCTCGGTGACGGTCTGCTGATCGACGACGGTCTGCGTCACCGGCTCCCCCGCGCGGGTCACGGTGACCTCGCCGGTGGTACCGGTGACCGTCGTCGTCGACGTCACCGCCGCCGGGCTCTCGGAGCCGACGCCGGTGAACAGCGCCACCAGCACCGCAAGGCACAACAGTGCCGCGACTCCTGCCGCGCCGCCGATCGCCCACCAGCGCAGGCCGTGCGACCCGAGGGCGGTGGTCGGCGCCGCGTCGTCGGCGAAGGCGGGTGCCGTGTGCCCGAGGGCAGCACCGCCAATGGCAGCACCGCCGAGCGCGGCACCGACGGGGATCGCCCGGGTATCGGCGAGCACCACCGCGGTGGCGCCCTGGGCGACGGCGAACACCGGTGCGGCGACCGCGTTGGTGGGTCGGTTGGTCGCCGCGGCCACGGCCGAGACCACCTCGGGCAACTGCGCCCCCGACCCGACGCACAAGAATCTCGCCGGGCTGGGATCGACGGTCAGGGGACGCAGCAGATCCGCGGCCGCGGTGGCACCGGCGGCATCACTCAACGAATGCGCATCGGCAGGCGACACCTGGGCGGTCCGGATCGTGCGTGCCGCCGTTGCGTCGACCAACGCGAGAGTGTCCCCGGTGGCGAGCGCACCGGACTGATCCAGCGCGACGACACCGACGATGCCACCGGACTCCCGCCCGGCCACCTGCACCAACGCGGCGGGCAGGTCGACGAAGACGACCGCGGTGGCCCATGCCGGGGCGCTCGGACTGTGTAACGCAAAGTCGAGGTGGGCGCGGACGTCGGGGCGTGCGCAGGTGGTGACGATGTGATCGATCTCGAAGGGTGCGGAATCGACGAGCTCGGTGAGCGCGGTCAATGCCGATTCCGGGGAGTCGTCGGCGAGGTCGACGAAATTGCTCGCGACGATCTCACCGGCCGCGCCCAGCACGACCGAGGCGACCTCCTCACCCAGCACCGACACCCCGAGCACCGCGGGCCCGGTGATGTTGAGATCCGGGGATTGGCTCACCGTCGCCTCCTTCATCCAACCGGTGTTCGACGCCACACACTAACGTGCGACCCCGGTGGGCAACAGATCAGGCCGCCGGGAAAGCGGACAGATCCGGTGTAACCGGAGTCGCACGTTCATTCGGTTGTGAGGGTGGTGATCGTTACGCTCAGTCGTCGCCGCGCCGTCGACGCGGTTGCCACACGACGAGCGCGTTGGTCCGCGGGACGGGGACCAACTCGCCGCCGCGGCGGGCTCGGTGGACCTCGACCTCGCGTTGCAGTTCGTGCAGTCGTTGCTGCAGGGCATCGACCTGATTGGTCAGGTCGATGATCCGCTTGATCCCGGCGAGGTTGACGCCTTCCTCCTGGGAGAGGCGCTGGATCTCGCGGAGCACCTCGACGTCGCGCGTCGAGTAGCGACGCCCACCGCCGCTGGTGCGTTCGGGCGTCACCAGTCCGAGCCGGTCGTAGGTGCGCAGGGTCTGCGCGTGCATACCGGCCAGCTCGGCGGCGACCGAGATCATGAAGGTCGCGCTGGTTTCCCGGGGATCAGGTCCGGGTCGGTTCTGTTCGGCCATGACTCATCGCCCCCAGCCCGCCCGTGGGTCGAATCCGCTGGACTTCTCGGCCTCGGCGTAGGCGTGCATCGCCTCGACCGCGGCGTCGTCGAGCTTGCGGGGAACCTCGACCTTGACGGTCACCAGCAGGTCACCGGAACCACCGGCGCGCTTGGGGACTCCGCGTCCACGGACGCGCAGGGTGCGGCCGTCGCTGGTGTTCGGCGGGATCTTGACGCCCACCGAGCCCTCGAGGGTCGGCACCGACACGGTGGCCCCGAGCACCAGCTCGGAAATGCTCACCGGCAGCTGCACACGCAGGTCGTGGCCGCTGCGGGTGAAGACCCTGTCGGGCGTCACGTGGACGACGACGTACAGGTCACCCGACGGCGCACCGCGTCGCCCGGCCTCACCCTGTCCGGCGAGCCGGATGCGTTGGCCGTCCTCGACGCCCGACGGGATGCGGACGTTGATGGTGCGCGAACGCACCTTGACGCCGCTGCCGTCGCAGTCGGCGCACGGATCGTCGATCCGGGAGCCGGTGCCCTGGCAGTCCTGACAGGGTTCGCTGAATCCGAACGCGCCCTGATTGCGGCTGACGAAGCCGGAACCATTGCAGTTCGGGCAGACCCGCGGGCTGGTGCCCGGCTTGGCGCCACTGCCGTGGCAGGTGGTGCACGGCGCCGGGCTGGTCACCCGGAGTGGGACGGTCGTACCCAATGCCGCGTCCGCGAACGACAACGTCGTCTCGGTCTCGAGGTCGTTGCCCCGACGCGGCCGGGTCGCCGTCGACGTGCGGGTGCCGCCGCCGCCACCGGAGCCGCCGCGGTTGAACAATCCCTCGAAGAGATCGCCGAATCCGCCGGCACCCTCTCCGCCACCACCGCCGAACAGGTCACCGATGTTGAAGTCGGCGCCGGTCTCGGTGGAGTACCGGGTTCCGCCGCCGCCGGGGAATCCACCGGGAAAACCGTTGCCGCCGCCGCGGAATCGGCCGCCGGCGAACATGGCGCGCGTCTCGTCGTATTCCTTGCGCTTGTCGGCGTCGGCGAGCACGCTGTGGGCTTCGGACACCCGCTTGAAGCGCTCTTCGGCTTGCGCGTCCCCGGGATTGGCGTCGGGGTGCAGCTCGCGGGCGAGCTTGCGGTAAGCCTTCTTGATCTCTTCAGACGAAGCATCAGAAGCAACGCCGAGGTCCTTGTAGAAGTCGCGTTCAAGCCATTCTCGTTGTGGAGCCACCAGACGTCACCTCCTTCGTTATGAACATGTCTGGTTGAAGTATGTGTGCGCCCCCGGTGACGCGCGGTTCGCCAGTGGCGTTCCGCGCATCACCGGGGGAGCGTGTAGGTGCTTATTGTGCACCAGTGGGCGCGTCCTGGGCGCCCGATGCGCCGGCCGGCGCCGGGTCGGTGACCGTGACCATCGCGGTCCGGATCACCTTGTCACCCAGGCGGTACCCGCTGCGGTACACCGCACCGAGGACCGGCTCGGCACCACTGCCGTCGTTCTGGACGGCTTCGTGCAGTTCCGGATCGAACACGTCGCCGGGTTCGCCGAACTTGACGAGTCCTTCCGAACTCAGGCTGCCGGCCAACTTGTCGGCCACCGCACGCAGCGGACCCGACTCGAGGTCGCCGTGCTCGCGGGCCCGGTCGAGATCGTCGAGGACCGGCAGCAGCTTCTCGATCAACACCTGTTTGCCGTAGGCGACTCGCCCCTGCTTCTCCTCCTCGGTCCGCCGCTTGTAGTTGGCGAACTGTGCGCGTTCACGCTGGAGGGCGGCAGTGAGTTCGGCGACCTCGTCGGTCGCCGGGGCCTTCGCCTCTTCCAAGGCCGGCTCCTCGCCGGAAGCAGGTGCGCTTCCGGTGTCGGGGGTCGGTTCACCCTCGGGGCGCACCTCACCGGTTTCCGGGTCGATGCGCCGACGATCGGTGACCGTGATCGGCTCGTCGCCGGGGGCACTACCCCCGGCGGCCGAACCGGCCTCGGGCCCACTCTGGGTCACTTGGTGTCCCCGGAGTTCGGCTCGTCGACAACCTCGGCGTCGACGACGTCGTTGTCACCGGCGGTCGCGGAGCCACCGTCGGCGCCTGCGGCCTGGCCCTCGGCCGCGGATGCGGCGTAGATAGCCTGACCCATTTCCTGGGACTCCGCCGAAAGCTTCTCGATCGCGCTCTTGATGGCCGCGATGTCGTTGCTCTTGAGAGCCTCGTTGGCCTCGCCGATGGCGGTGTTGACCTTGTCCTTGACCTCGGCCGGCACCTTGTCCTCGTTGTCCTTGAGGAACTTCTCGGTGTGGTTGACCAGCGACTCGGCCTGGTTACGGGTCTCGGCCTCCTCGCGACGCTTGCGGTCCTCGTCGGCGTGGGCCTCGGCGTCCTTGATCATCCGGTCGATCTCGTCCTTGCTCAGGCCGGAACCTTCCTGGATGCGGATGGAGTTCTCCTTGCCGGTGCCCTTGTCCTTCGCGGTGACGTGCACGATGCCGTTGGCGTCGATGTCGAAGGTCACCTCGATCTGCGGAACGCCCTGCGGCGCAGGCGCAATGCCGCCAAGCTCGAAGCTGCCGAGCAGCTTGTTGTGCGAGGCGATCTCACGCTCGCCCTGGTACACCTGGATCTGCACCGACGGCTGGTTGTCTTCGGCCGTGGTGTAGGTCTCGCTGCGCTTGGTCGGGATGGTGGTGTTGCGCTCGATCAGCTTGTGCATCACGCCACCCTTGGTCTCGATACCGAGGGACAGCGGGGTGACATCAAGCAGCAGAACGTCTTTCACCTCACCGCGGAGCACACCGGCCTGCAGTGCGGCACCCACGGCGACGACCTCGTCGGGGTTGACACCCTTGTTGGGCTCACGTCCACCGGTCAGTTCCTTCACCAGTTCGGTGACGGCCGGCATACGGGTCGAACCACCAACGAGCACAACGTGATCGATGTCGCCGACGGAGATCCCGGCGTCCTTGATGACCGCCTGGAACGGAGCGCGGGTGCGCTCGAGCAGGTCCGAGGTGATCTTCTGGAACTCGCTACGAGAGAGCTGCTCGTCGAGGAACAGCGGGTTCTTGTCGGCGTCGACGGTGATGTAGGGCAGGTTGATCGAGGTCGACTGCGAGGCCGACAATTCGATCTTGGCCTTCTCGGCAGCCTCACGCAGACGCTGCATGGCCATCTTGTCCTTGGTCAGGTCGATGCCCGAGGAGCTCTTGAACTTCTCGACCAGCCAGTCGACGATGCGCTGATCCCAGTCGTCACCACCGAGGTTGTTGTCACCGGAGGTGGCCCGGACCTCGACGACACCGTCGCCGATCTCCAGCAGCGAGACGTCGAAGGTACCGCCACCGAGGTCGAAGACCAGGATGGTCTGTTCCTTCTCGCCCTTGTCCAGGCCATAGGCCAGGGCAGCGGCGGTCGGCTCGTTGACTATGCGCAGGACGTTGAGGCCGGCGATCTGGCCGGCTTCCTTGGTGGCCTGACGCTGGGCGTCGTTGAAGTATGCGGGCACGGTGATGACCGCGTCGGTGACATCCTCACCGAGGTAGGCTTCCGCGTCGCGCTTCAGCTTCATCAGCGTACGAGCGCTGATCTCCTGCGGGGTGTACTTCTTGTCGTCGATGGCGACGCTCCAGTCACCCTCGCCCATGTGGCGCTTGACGGAGCGGATGGTGCGGTCGACGTTGGTGACCGCCTGGTTCTTGGCCGGCTGCCCGACGAGCACCTCGCCGTTACGCGCGAACGCGACGACCGACGGGGTGGTACGCGAGCCTTCGGCGTTGGCGATGACGGCGGGCTCGCCGCCTTCGAGTACCGCCACCACGGAGTTCGTGGTGCCGAGGTCGATTCCAACAGCACGAGACATCTTTGCGATTCCTCCTAGTTCATGGGTGTGCACCCAAGGTCTTGGTCCCGCGGTCGAGTTCGGTGAACTCGGCACGCAGGGGTCTGGCAAACCTGACCGCCAGACCCAGACTTCAGTGCGTCCGACTCATGTCCTACTGGTTGAGTCGGTCTCAGTCAAGTCGAGTTGAGCCTGTATGGCTCAGGTTCTCGATGGTTTCAACGGGGCGTGGTGCGAGTATGTTCCCGGAATCGACAAAAAAGTTGAGCGAGTTTCGCTCAACTTTCTTTCATGGCGCGTATCTGCTGGTTCGGACGGGTTTCTGAGGTTGTTCGCGCGGGTGGGTTCGGCTCGCACGGGTGGGTTCGGTTCCCCGCGAACGATGCCGTCAGGCGTTTCGGGCGGTTATTTCGACGCCGGGGGCAGCGCGTCGCCCGGAAAACCCTGGACGGGATGCACGTCGAAGGTGAAGACGCCCGTCTGCACCGCCGGATCGTCGTTCATGAGCTGGGTGACCGTCTCGACGGAGCGGTCGAAGACGCCGACACCGCAGAAATCGGTGTCGTCCTGGGCCGGCAGCACGACCACCAGGTCACCGGCCTTGCGCAACGCGATCAGTCGACGACCGTGCTCCCGGATGATGCCCGGTGCCTCGTCGCTCCCGTACGCCGGCCCGGCTTTGAGGACGGCCACGACGTAGGGCTGGGCGTACTCGAGGACCGTCTGCATCTCGGCGTCGGTGATCTCGGGCAGGGTGGTCATGGCGAACTCCTTCGACTGCGCCGACGAGTCCTTCGACCACGGCGACGAGACAACTTTCCGCCTCAACCGTATGCGGACACGACGTCGGAGGGAACCTCTCCGTTGATGCCCTGCGGCACTCCTTCGGATCGAAGGCAGGTGATCATTGCTGCGCTGTCCCCGTCCGGCGACGGTAAAACCCGAGGATGAACCCCTCGGGTCTCCCGCGGTGTTCGACCATCAGGTCGCCGACGTCGGACTACACCTTCTGCTGCATCGACGTGCGCGCCGGATTACCCTGCTCGGACTTCTTGGGATCGGGCTCGTCGGCCTTGGCCGCCACGCCCTCTTTGATCCGTGCCCCGACACCGGGATCGATGCGGCCCCAGTATTCGAAGGCACGCGCCAGTACCGGGTCACTGACCCCGTTGAGCAGATGGCCCACCACGTTGTCGACCAGCCGGTCGCGGGCCGCGTCGTCGAGAACCTCGCGGACCATGGTGCCCGCCTGTCCCCAATCGTCGTCCTCGGGATGGTCGACATAGGCACTGCGCACGATTTGCCCGTCGGCGGCCCACTGTGGTTCCGGCTGGCCGCTGTAAGCCGCCGCCGGTCCGCCTTTCGAGTTGGGCGCGTACACCGGGTCGGAGACCGGAACAATGCGCATAGCACCATCTTTGGAGTAGCTGTGTACCTCGTTGCGGGGCGCGTTCACCGGAATCTGTTTGTAGTTACCACCCAATCGGGCGCGGTGCGCGTCGGCATAGGCGAACACTCGGCCCAGCAGCATCCGATCGGGACTGAACCCGATGCCGGGCACCACATTGTTCGGTTCGAACGCCAACTGCTCGATCTGTGCGTGATTGTCGGTCGGATTGGTGTGCAGGGTCATTCTCCCGACCTCATGCAGTGGATAGTCACCATGCGGCCACACCTTGGTCAGATCAAACGGATTGAACCGGTAGGACACCGCATCGTCGAACGGCATCAGCTGCACCTTGAGGGTCCAACTCGGATGGTCGCCCGCGGCAATCGACTCGAACAGATCACGAGTGTGGAAATCGGTGTCGGCCGACGCCATCTGATCCGCTTCGTCCTGGGTGAAGAACTCCACGCCCTGGTCGGTGATGAAGTGATACTTCACCCAGTGCTTCACGCCTTCGGCATTCACCCACAGATAGGTATGCGAGCTGTACCCGTTCATGTGCCGCCACGTCTTCGGGATACCACGGTCACCCATGAGCCAGGTGACCTGGTGCGCCGACTCCGGCGACAGCGTCCAGAAGTCCCACTGCATATCGTGGTCGCGCAGGTTGTTGTCGGCTCGCCGCTTCTGCGACCGGATGAAGTGCTGAAACTTCAACGGGTCCTTGACGAAGAAGACCGGCGTGTTGTTGCCGACCATGTCGTAGATACCTTCGTCGGTGTAGAACTTGAGGGCGAAACCCCTCGGGTCGCGCCAGGTGTCGGGGCTGCCGCGCTCACCGGCGACGGTGGAGAATCGGGCCACCATGTCGGTCTTGATGCCGGGCTGGAAGATTCCCGCGCAGGTATACGACGATACGTCGGCGGTGGTCTCAAAGCTGCCGAATGCGCCGCTTCCCTTCGCATGTGGCTGGCGTTCGGGGATGCGTTCTCGGTTGAACTGTGCCATCTGCTCGATCAGGTAGTGATCATGCAGAACGATGGGGCCCGCGGCGCCAACGGTGAGTGAGTGCTCATCACTCCCGGCAGGAGCACCCGAATCCCGGGTCGTGTACAGATTCTCGTTCTCGGACATATTGCCTCCAGGGATGGATCCCGGCTTCGGCCATGGGTGTCAGCGGCGGCGGGGCTGTGCCACCGGATGCGTCGCGGATACGAGCGCAGCGGTGCCAGGCTGCTCTAACACCTGCAACCGACTGTAACGCCTGGGTCGTTTGCGCGTCACCCGTTGCATCCCATACACAGCTGCATCTCATACACAGCTGCATCTCAAACACAGCAAAGGCCGCCGGGCGAAACACCCAGCGGCCTCTGCAGGTTCTACCGTGTCAGGCGGCCGTCGTCACCTCATCGGCAATCGGCTCCAACGCAGCCGCGACGATGTCGGCGACGTCGGCGATCGGCGTGACCGTCACGGCCTCGAGGATCTCCGCGGGGACGTCGTCGAGATCGGCCTCGTTACGGGGCGAGATGAACACCTGGGTCAACCCGTTGCGTTGTGCCGCAAGCAGTTTCTGCTTGAGCCCACCGATGGGCAGGACCCGTCCGTTCAACGTCACCTCGCCGGTCATGCCGACCTCGGCGCGCACCTTGCGGCCGGTCGCCATCGACGCCAGGGCCGTCACCATCGTGATGCCGGCACTCGGGCCGTCCTTGGGGACCGCACCCGCGGGCACGTGCACGTGGATGGTGCCCTCGAGGTTACGCGGATCGATGCCCAGTTCACGTGCGTGGGCACGGACGTAGGACAGTGCGATCTGCGCGGACTCCTTCATGACGTCGCCGAGTTGGCCGGTCAGTTGCAGCCCACCCTTGCCCTCGCCGGCATCGGTGCGGTTGGCCTCGATGAACAGCACGTCGCCACCCATTCCGGTGACCGCCAGACCGGTCGCGACGCCGGGCACCGCGGTACGCTCCTCGGATTCGGGAGTGAACCGCGGCCGACCCAGATCGTCCTTCAGATCCGCCGTGTCGACGATGACCGGTGTTGTCGCCGTGCCGTTTTCGATCTTTGTGGCCTCCTTGCGCATCAGCTTGGCGAGCAACCGCTCGAACTGACGCACACCCGGTTCGCGGGTGTAGTTGGCCGCGATCTCCCGTAGCGCGTCGTCGGTCACCGAGATCTCCTCGTCGGTCAGCGCCGCACGCTCACGCTGCCGCGGGAGCAGGTAATCGCGGGCGATGGCCACCTTGTCGTCCTCGGTGTAGCCGTCGATGGTCACCAGTTCCATCCGGTCCAGCAACGGTCCCGGGATGTTCTCGACGACGTTGGCCGTCGCCAGGAACACCACGTCGGACAGGTCCAGATCCAGATCGAGGTAGTGATCGCGGAAGGTGTGGTTCTGCGCGGGGTCGAGGACCTCGAGCAGCGCCGCCGCCGGGTCACCCCGGTAGTCAGAGCCCACCTTGTCGATCTCGTCCAGCAGCACAACGGGATTCATCGATCCCGCCTCGCCGATGGCACGCACGATACGACCGGGCAGAGCACCGACGTAGGTACGCCGGTGACCGCGGATCTCGGCCTCGTCGCGCACGCCGCCGAGGGCGACGCGCACGAACTTGCGGCCGAGGGCACGGGCCACGGACTCACCCAGAGACGTCTTGCCGACGCCGGGCGGACCGGCCAACACCATCACGGCTCCGGAACCACGTCCGCCGACGACCTGCAGGCCACGTTCGGCACGCCGGGCCCGCACGGCCAGGTATTCAACGATGCGGTCCTTGACATCCTCAAGCCCGTGGTGATCGGCGTCGAGGATTTCACGCGCACCCGTGATGTCGGTGGAGTCGGTGGTGGTGACATTCCACGGTAGATCCAGGACGGTGTCCAACCACGTTCTGATCCAACCACTTTCAGGTGATTGATCGCTGGATCGCTCAAGCTTGCCGACCTCACGTAACGCCGCTTCGCGGACGTTGTCGGGCAGGTCGGCGGCTTCGACGCGGCCGCGGTAGTCGTCGGCGCCGTCGGGCTCGTCCTCGCCGAGTTCCTTGCGGATGGCGTTCAACTGCTGACGCAGCAGGAATTCCTTCTGCTGCTTCTCCATTCCGTTGCGGACATCGTCGGCGATCTTGTCGGAGACCTCGGTCTCGGCGATGTGTTCGCTGGTCCAGTCGATGAGCAGCCCGAGCCGTTCTGCGACGTCAGAGGTTTCGAGCAGTTGCCGCTTCTGGGTGTCGTCGAGCCACGACGAATAGCCGGAGGTGTCGGCGAGATCAGACGGGTCGGTCATCTTGTTGACCGCGTCGATGATCTGCCAGGCCTCGCGACGTTGGAGCATGGCCAGGACGAGCTTCTTGTACTCGGCGGCAAGGGCTTTGGTCTCGGCGGTGGCCTCACCGTCATCGACCTCGGTCACCTCGACCCACAGCGCATTGCCGTGACCGGGTGCGCCGCTGCCGATGTGTGCACGCTTCTCGCCCTTCACCACGGCAGCCGTCTGGCCGCCGGGGATGCGACCCACCTGCACGATCGAGGCGATCACGCCATGGGTCGGGTACCGATCGTCCAGGCGCGGAGCGATCAGCAGTTTGCCGGACTCACTGGCCCGGGCCGCGTCGATCGTCGCCTGAGCCGCGTCGTCGAGCGGGATCGGCACCACCATGCCGGGCAGGACGACCAGGTCAGGGACGAACAGGACGGGCACTGAGTATGTCTGTGACATCTAACTAACCTCCAAAGTTCAGTCTGACCGACTCAACCTCGGTGGCGGGTTCTTTGTTCCCGGCGATATTTCGCCAGGGGTGAACAGGTGTAGCTTCTCACCGAACGTGTCATTTTCTCATCGGCTTGTCATAGGCGTGTCATCGTTCTCATCGGGCTGTCATGCGGCACGATAGCAAAATGCCTGATCAGATCGGTGCGACCGAGATTCGCTTCGTTACCGAAGCCGGTGACGAGACCATCAGTCAGGTCAGGGATCACTCGATCAGCTCGATGGCCCGAGCCCAGCCAGTGCGCCTGCCACCGTCCCACGCCGGCCAACGCCACTATCCAGGTCTTTTTTGGACCCGTACAACAGCCGACCACGTGGTTTACGAAAGCCTTCTCGAACGCGACCGCATCTTGCTTGCCGACTTCGATCCCGAAGTCGTTTGGATCACGGCGCAACCTTTCTGGATCACCGGCGACGACAGAGGTACCGGCCGACGCCACTGTCCCGATCTCCTACTGACGCGGGCTGATGGGTCATATTTGGTCGTGGACGTCAAGAATCCACGAATCGCGCAGAAAGACGAGGTCAAGGCCGTGTTCACGTGGACCAAGGTGGTGTCCAAGCGCCTCTCCGCCGATTATGAGGTTTGGACCGGCGAGGACTCGGCGTTGATCAACAACATCAGATTCGCTTCTCAGGCTCGCCGCGAGTCGCGCGCGGCCCTGTTCCAGACGGTGCTCGAACGATTTCCAGAGGAGCTCTCAATCGCGCACGCTGAAGCCACACTCGCAGCCGAGCGGATTGCACGGCCTCGACACATCGTCCTCGAGCTTCTGTGGACGGGCACCTTCACGGCCGATCTCACCCGGCCATTCGGCGACAACACCTTGATCCATCGAGCCGAGGCCGTATGAGCAACACTTATCGACTTGCTGTTGGCGATCGGGTGTGGATCGACGGATCCGTGGTCCGCATAGTCGAGATCAGCGACAGTCGGTCGATAGTCGAATCGGATCGCGGCACACGAGCGGTGAGCACTCCACACCTCGTGAGGTCTTCTCAGCCGCTCGACGCACCTCGCAGGCCCTGCGAGACGTCCGGACAACTGCTTTCGAATCTTACGAAGAAACAGCAAGAGACTTACAACGCACGGCTCGCCGTCGTCGAAGCAGTACTGGAGATGCATCACAACAGCGGCGACTCTATCGGTCGCAGCTCCGAAACGGTCGCTCTCGCACACAACATGTCTGACCGCACCGTCAAACGCTGGGTGAAGGCGTATCAAGAGTCAGGACCAGCCGGCCTCGTCGAAGCAAGGAAGCAGCGCTCGCCGATCGACCCACTCTGGCGGGAGGCGTGCCTCGACGTACTCAATCGGTACACACGCGAATCCACACCCAGCAGAAACATAGTAATCGACCAGGCCAACAATCTGCTGACCGAGCGGTGTGGCGCCGATCTGGCGCCCACCCCATCCAATGCGACCGCCTACCGCTGGCTGGACGAGCTCTCCAAGGGTCGCTATTCATTTGGCAGCGGAAAGGCACGGCGAATCGCCGCCGACCGGCCGGAGGCCCCGTATGGCCGTTTGCGCGCCACGCGCCCCGGAGAGTACTTCGTACTCGACACAACGCGCCTCGACGTGTTCGCGATGGAGCCGATCACGCTGCGTTGGGTGCCGGTCGAACTCACTGTGGCGCAAGACCTCTATACACGCTGCATTGTCGGTCTGCGCCTGACCCCGATTTCAACCAAGGCAATCGACGTGGCCAATGTGTTACACCAGTCGGTCACGCCCCAAGAACCGGTCGACGACGGAGCGTGGCCGTTTCACGGCGTGCCTAGTTCGATCGCAATCGAACGCGACGACCCGACCGCAGACGATGCCACTCCGAGCATCCCAGGCTGCCTACCCGAGTCAATCGTTGTTGACCATGGCAAGATCTACCTCTCGCACCATGTCAGATCCGCCTGTGCGCGACTCGGAATCTCGATTCAGCCTGCGATCGTAAAGAAGGCGTCAGACAAGCCAACTGTCGAACGCTTCTTCAAGACCATTCGGCTCGGCCTGCTTCAGCAACTGCCGGGCTACAAGGGACCCGACGTCTATCACCGCGGTGAAGACATTGAGAGTCAAGCGTTCTACTACGTCGCCGAGCTTGAGTCGATAATTCGCGAGTGGACAGCTCGGGTGTACCACCGGTCGAAACACGAAGGCTTGTGTCTCCCTGAGACGCCCGGCCTCGAGCTATCACCGCTCGAAATGTACGAGATCGGCCTGGCTCGCGCCGGTGGACTCACCATCCCGTCCTCACCGGACCTTGCGTACGAGTTTCTCAATGTGGAGTGGCGCACGATCCAGCACTATGGCATAGAAGTGGATGGGCGCCGATACGATGGCGCGGCGCTCAACCCTTACCGGAATAGCAAGTCCAACTTCGGTGGTCCGAAGGCTAGAAAATGGCCAATCCACATAGACAGCGGCGATGTTCGACGCGTGTACTTCCGCGACCCCTCATCTGGCAAATGGTCGCCTCTGGTCTGGGAGCACGCAGGTGGACTCGACCAGCCCTTCTCCTCGGACGCCGCCGACTACACCAAGCTTCTGGCCGTCCGCGAAAACCGGCATGTCGACCCACAGGACGCCGTCCGCAACCTCCTCGATGAGTGGTCCAAAGGCAACACCAAATCCAAGCGCGACCGCGCCCTCGCACGACGCCTGGCCAGCACCCGTTCCACGGCAAGCGATACTGGCGATGGCCAACCTGACGACGAGATTGCATCACTGCCAGGAGTTATCGACCTTCTCGCGAGGAGAGCAGAACGTCGCCCTCCAGGTTGGGATTTGGACGATGACCTCGATGTGTTTGAGAAGTACCAAGGTGCAGACGATTCGAGCTATGAGGTATTCGACGAATGAGTAACCCATGGGCACTATGGCTTCGAAACAATCAACCGCATCGCTACAACCTGGCGTCAAAAGTGGGCTGGCACGACTTCGTGCATTCGCCGCCGCGCGCGAGCCTGGAACTCCTCACGAAGGGACAGATCGCAGCGCTCAGCGACGACGAGCGCGAAGACTACAACGAAGCTCGCTTTGTATGGAATGCCAACCTCCCGACTGTCAAGACAGCTCAACTCACGCACGCCTTCGCTGTCATCGATCAAGTCATGGCGTCCAACCGTCGCGATGGCGACCGCCTCCGCGGATCGGTCGTGATCGACGCCCCGCCAGGTCTCGGTAAGACCACCATCGCCATCCGCTACGCAAGGCAGTTCCATCGAACTGCAATTCGCCGCCTCAGCAGCGAGACCGCCGCAGGCGATCAGCGTATTCCGGTCGCCTTCATCCCGCTCGATGCTGGAATCACCCTCAAGGGCCTGAACAGAAAGATCCTCGCCTTCTATGGCCATCTGGGGGTAGCTGGTGCGAATACTTCTGGTTTGGGTGCGCTCGCGGTCGACTGCGTACGGAGCTGCGAGACTCAGATAATTGTCATCGATGACCTTCACTTCATCGACTTTCGAGACCGTCACGGTCGCGAAGTAAGCAATCATCTGAAGGGCTTGGCCAACGAAATGGCGGTCACGTTCATTTACGTCGGTGTACGCCTCACAGAGAAGAAGTTCTTCGACGAGGGCCTGGGAGGCGATGACGGTGCCGTGTACGCACAGACTGCCCGCCGTGCCACACGTGCACGCGTCGCGCCGTTCAACACCGACTCCGATGCCAGCAACGTCGCCTGGATCTCGCTTCTCAACGCCCTCGAATTGCACCTAATGCTCGCCGCGCAAACGCCTGGGACACTATCCGATTTCGGCAAGGAACTCTTCCGCCGAACGCAAGGGCACATCGGTTCACTGACGAACCTGCTCGATCGGGCCGCCTATCTGGCTATTAAGACGGGCACCGAGCAAATTACTGCGAGCATCCTGGAGGAGGTCGTCGTTGACAATGCCGCTCAGCGGCTCACCACTCCCAAGAGGTGAGAGAACCGACGCGGAGCAACTACCCTCCGCAATTGCGATACCAGACGGGTACAACCCGCGGCGGCTTCCCATACTCGTCGCCCCCAGGGACGATGAGACCGCACCGAGTTGGCTGCGCCGTTTCGGCCACCGCTACGGACTCACCGCACGCGCGCTACTCCGAGAACTCGGGATTCCAACGAGTGCCTGGTCCCCCACACGAGTCTCTGCGCATATCGCTGAGCACAGTGATTTGATTGTGGATACGGTGGGGCTACCGGACGAACGAGCCCGATACCTCCGGGCAGGACTCATATCCGAGGCTGTTTCCGCATTTCGCACGCACTGGGAACGGTACGGTAAGTCTTCGGAATCGATGCCCCTCGACCCTTCCTACTGTCCCGAATGCCTTGCTCAGCAAGGATACTGGAACTCGACATGGTCACTGCCGCTACACCGCGTCTGTGTCGAACATGCGATCTTGATGCCTACCAACTGCCCTCGGTGCGCCGAGACGCCGTGGGCGGGCACGAGTTGGCCCAATAGCACCGACCCCAACTGGGCCTGTCCGCAGCGCGACAATCGCCCCCGAACACCAAGAACTCGACACGCATACTGCGGCCACGACTTGCGCGACGTCGAGTTCCGTAGGGTTGCCCCCGAGATCGTTGAAGCTCAGGTTTGGATTCTCGAACTCGCACGCGGTGCATCAGAGCCTTCGACGAACAGCTTTGGCGGTCAGCGGTTCAGTACACGCGAATACTTCGACGCGGCTCTGACGCTGGGCAAGCCCATTATGAGCTGTCAAGCAGCAAGCGACCCTGACGCCGCGTGCCTCGAGCAACTCCTCAAGGTAAAGTCCATCCTCTGCGAGGAGGACGTTCATGCGGCTCATTCGCTCGCCGTAGAGCAGAGCGTCCTTACTCCAGGAACCTGGCTTCTCAGGGACGGCCGAGATTTGCCCCGTAGTCGGACGAATGCGGTTATCGGCCACCTCGCCATCACCCCGCTCGCCGAAAAGCTATCGCCGACGGCACAACTGACGTTTCGAGTTGCTAGTGGGTGTGCCCGTTATCCGACGGCCCACGAGATCCCGGGCAACCACATTCCTCTCTCGTCGATACCTCAAGTTCACTGGACGGGATTCCGCGACTACACGACTGCGAAGGATCGCGCCGTCCTTTCCATGCTCCTTGCACGGTCTGGGACCGCGAGACCTTGGGGCCATATCGCTTTCGCGCTAGGACTGCCTCACGAATTCTCGCGCTACCCACCACTACTCATCCGCCAGATCAAGCGCAGCGGCGATTGGACCGACACCCTGGATCAGATCGAGAACCAGACCCGGGAACTGCTCACCGGCCCGCCTCCTATCGATTACCACCGCCGGCGGCTTCAACTTGCCAATCCAGATCTCACGATCTCCATTGCGAGAATTCTTAGCACGAGCCGCACGTTCAGAGCAGTGACTCCACACGCGCTAGCCGTCGCGATTTGGGAGGTCTACACCGGCGGGGCCGCCGAGTTCGCGACAGAATCGCTCTACTCTGAGGATTCCAACGACGGCGATCTCAGCTCGGCGCGCAACCTGGTACGCGAGCAGTGGTCCACAATCCGATCAAACAGCCTGTTGCCTGACCTGGGATTCGGCGAGGAGCCACTTGAATGGCGCCCACCTTGAAGGAGCTACGTGCAGACAGGACACTCCGGCAACAGATCTGACTCGCGCTCGTCAGTGGCTTCGAGAATGCCCTCACTCTACCGCGGAACGCTTGAGGCGGATCAGCACATGTGCCGCGCAGATGTCTACGAGGCGAATGAGTCATACCGACGCCACGGGCTCAAAGGAGTCGGGCAACTCAACTCACTGATGGAAATCCTCCTGCAGCACACCTTCAACGCCGCAAGTCCACGCTATACACCGTGGGAAATTGATCGAGAACCACCAGGGCGTGCAATCTCCCTGCCGCCGACGGCATGGCCGCCGAGTTCGGAACCGACCCTTGCGACACGCTACCCGGATGGTCCGACGAACTGGTAGTCGAACGCCTCGGTCTTGATCGGGCATCGCCCGCAGGGTCGCGCGAGGTGTGGGCATTCGTCGGCGTCGCTTGCAACAATGCCCATGTGAAGTTCCGTCGCCGCAACCTCGAAGCTCTTGGAAACCTCGTCGTGGGCAACCTCGGACGCGACGATGCCCAGAACGTCGACGAAGTTCGGTACTTCCCGTATCGCTCCAGCATGTACATCACTGAGTTCTTTCAAGAGTTGGAGACGGAGTACCAGCACGACGGCTCCACCCGCCACCGGTGGGTTGCCGACGTGTGACGTGTAAGGGCTCGGGACATGCTTGACGTCGTGTCGTCGGGACATCGTTGACGTCTCACGCTTGTCGGTGGTCGCAGTCAGAGTGTGGGGGG
>NZ_JBSGIT010000020.1:0-98215 GCF_053605205.1 Gordonia sp. NPDC003950
GCAATGTCGTATCCGCCTGATTACGTCCGGCGAGTTGCAGTGCACGGGTTTCGGCGAACGCGCGCACTTCGTCATCGGACAGGACGACGATCTCGTCGGCGATGATGCGGATACGGTCCAACGACTGGTCACCGGCCAAGAACGCCGCGGTCACCGTCGGGAGTGTCGACAGCAGGAAGCTCAACGTCATCCACGCCGTTGCCTGCGGTACCGATACTCCCAGCGCGGTGGACACCGTGCCGGTCGCAGCCTTGTCGACGCCACCGGTGGTGTGCACGTTGGTCTGATGGCCCGAGAGCAGCATCTCGTCGTACACGGCATGCCCGACCCGCGCCGCCGACAACACCTTCCGGGCGATCACCTGCCGTTCGTGGCGTTGCAACGATCGGGCCAGAGCGGTGGCCTGCTCGGCAGGGAGGTGATCGATCATGGCCGCGTCGGCGGCGGTCATCGACAACTCCGGCGCGGTAGTCGTGCGAATTGTGTTGTCGGCCATCATGTTCACCCCCTCTGATCGATCGCTCCAACTGAACTGACTCAAGTGTAACGACGACCACCGACAACTTTCTTAGCGCGGAATCGGTTGGGGATGAGGAGTATCAGTGTCCACAGGGACGGGTTTGGTTGGCGCTGGTTCGGTTTCGCTCCCGGTTAGCGGAGGTGGCCTCGACCTCGACAAGGTCGGTCTGATGGATACACCGACTCGCAAGCTCGTCGGCACTCGGCCAGCGAAGGTTGCGTGCGCTCGACCAGCGGGGATGCTACCGCCGGATCGAGCGAGAGGGGACGGTTAGGACGACCGGCTCAGCGTCCCCTACCACGGGATTGCTGCTTGGCCCGCTCGTGCACCAAACGCAGACCTTCGAGGGCTAGGTGCGGGTGTTGCACTGTGAGAGTGCGGCATTCGTCGAACATCAGCGGAGCGAGGAAGCCAGTGGCCACCACGGTGACGTCGTCGCCGTCGAATCCCGGGACAGTGGATCGGACGCGCTCCACCAATCCGTCGATCTGGCCGGCGAAGCCGAACAGGATGCCCGACTGCAGTGCCTCGACGGTGTTCTTGCCGAGCACACTCCGCGGTGGCATGAGTTCGACCTTGCGGACCGTCACCGTGTGTTCGCTCAATGCCTCGACACCCAGATTGACCCCGGGAGCGATGGCGCCGCCGAGGAACTCACCCTTGACCGAGACGGCGTCGACGACGGTGGCGGTTCCGCAGGCCACGACGATCGCCGGGCCACCATAGATGTGTTGGGCGGCAAGGCAGTTGGCGACCCGATCGGTGCCGACTTCCTTGGGATTGTCCACGAGCAGTGGAACACCGGTCCGCACACCGGGTTCCAGGATCACGTTGTGCGGATTGTCGAAGTAGCGGGCGACCATCACGCGCAGTTCCCGTAGCAGCGATGGCACGATCGACAGCGCCGATACGCCGGTGACCTGCTCGATGTCGGCACCCAACAGGCCCTTGATCAGCAATGCCAATTCGTCTGCGGTGCGATCGGGTTCGGTGTGCAGGCGCCAATCGTTCACCAGCGTGGCGTGCGCGCCGGTGCCGGCGAACACACCGATGTGCGTGTTGGTGTTGCCGACGTCAATGGTGAGGAGCATACGTAACGAGAGTCGTCAGGCGTTGGCGTCGACGAGCACGTCGGCGTGGCGCGGATCGCGCAGCCCCGAGCCCTCTGGTGCGCGAGCCGGATCGGTGCCCGACTCCAGCACGCGATTCGCCTCGTCGACGAAGACGACGTGCGGTGCGTACTCGGCGATCTCGGCCTCGTTGAGGATGCCGTACGCGATGATGATCACCAGGTCGCCGGGGTGCACGAGATGCGCTGCGGCACCGTTGATGCCGATCACACCGGAGCCACGTTCACCAGCGATCGCGTAGGTCTCCAGGCGTGCGCCGTTGGTGATGTCGACGATGGTGACCTGTTCTCCTTCGAGGAGATCGGCGGCATCGAGCAGGTCGGCGTCGATGGTGACCGAACCGACGTAGTGCAGGTCGGCCTGCGTGACGGTGGCGCGGTGGATCTTCGAGGTCATCATGGTGCGGAGCATGTGGGGGTCCTCTGTTCGGTACTTCAGTGCTGTTCGGTACTTCAGTGCGGATCGGTCGGATGGCAGAACGGTGGTCTCATTCGGATCTGGCCTCGCGTTCCTCCAGGCTCAGGCCGATCGCGACGCCGACATTGTCGATGAGGCGGGCCGGGCCGAGCCGAGCCGCGACCAGCAGTCGTCCGTATCCCTTCGTCGGCGGGTCCTCCAGAGACCGGCCCCGCAGGGCGAGATAGTCGAGTTCGATCTCCGGTACCGCAGCCAGAACCGTGTGTGCCGCAGCGAGAATGGCGTCACCGCCGCCCGGCGCGGCGTGCGATCCGGCGGTCAACGCCGCCGACAGTGCGGTGGCCAGTGCCCGCTGCTCCTCGGAGAGGTACCGGTTACGGGAACTCAGGGCGAGCCCGTCGGGTTCGCGGACGGTGGGCACACCCACGATCTCGACGTCCATGTTGAGGTCGTCGACCATCTGTGAGATCAGCACCAACTGCTGGTAGTCCTTCTCACCGAAGTACGCGGCGTGTGGTGCGGCGATGTGCAGCAGCTTGTTCACCACGGTCAGCATGCCGGCGAAATGTCCTGGGCGCGAAGCACCGTCGAGGATGTCACCGGCCGGACCGGGATGGATCATGGTGCGACGGCCCTGCGGGTACATCCCGGCCACGGTGGGGGCGAACACCAACTCCACCCCGAGCGGCTTCAGCAGGGCCAGGTCGGCGTCGAAGGTGCGCGGGTAGGCGTCGAGATCCTCACCCTCGCCGAACTGCAAGGGATTGACGAAGATCGAGACGATGACGATCGTGTTGCCGCGACTCTTCGCGGCCCGCACCAACTCCAGATGACCGGCGTGCAAGGCACCCATCGTCGGTACCAGCGCCACCCGCTTACCGGAACCACGCAGCGCCTTGCTGACTCGCTGCAGGTCGACCGGATCACGGTGCACCGTCAGCATTCCGGGTGTGTAAAGGTTCGCCTCGTCGGCGATCACATGACTGGTCATCGGGACTCCAAAACGTCGAAAACCGCAGGCGGCGCATCGGATTGGTGAGCGGCCCGACGCGCCAGCATGCGGTAGGACTCGGCGATCGAGTCGGTCTCCGCTCCCCCGGGCAATGCGCGCAACGCGGCCAGATGGGCAGCGACCGCCGCTGCGTCACCGCGCGCCACCGGACCGGTCAGGGCACCGGGACCGAGGTCGAGCACGTTCTGTAGGGATGCGGTCACCAGTGGACCGAGGATTCGTTCGGCCAGGCGGACCGGATCACCGTCCACTGTGGCGGTCGGATGCGCGACGCCGTCCGGCCCGGCGATGGCGTGATTGAGCGCCGTCACCGCATCCGAGATCAATGCGATCAGGTGGTTGGCGCCGTGCGCGAGGGCTGCGTGATACAACGTGCGGTCGGCTTCGGCGATCCGCACCGGCTCACCACCCATCTCCAGGACGAGCGCCGACGCGATGGCCTCGCCGACCTCGTCGGCGGCGGTGATACCGAAGCATGCGCGGGCCAGGCGGGCGGTGTCGTCGTCGGTACCGACGAAGGTCATCGCGGGATGGATGGCCAACGGCATCGCACCCCGCCGCGTGAGCGGTTCCAGGATGCCGACACCCTGCGCACCGGCGGTGTGGGCGACCAATGTACCCGGACGCAAGCTGCCGGACGCAGCAATATCTGCGATCACCGATTCCAGCTGAGCGTCGGGGACGGCGACGAGGAGCAGTTCGGAACGAGCGAGGACACCGTCGAGGTCGAGAATCGCCGATTCCGGGAGACGTGCCGCCGCCCGACGGCGCGACTGCGGGGAACGGGCAAGGACGGCACCGACGACGTGACCGGCACGTTCGAGCGCCGCACCGAGCGCGGTACCGACACGCCCGGAGCCGACGATGCCGACCGTCAGACGGGCCGGCGTGGGGAGATTGGCGATGCCGGGGAATCCCGACGCACGATCTGCGGGGACACCGGAACGCGCCGCGTAGGCGTCATCATCCGATGAGGTCACCACTGTCCTCCAGGTCGTTCCAGTCCCGTGGGCTGCCGAGAGATTCCGCATCGATGTCGTCGCGGAACGCACCCGGCCGGGTACCAGACGTTGCAGAGCAAGGTTAGGCCGTCAGGTCGACACGGATCCAATACGTGTGATCGGGCTCACCGAATCACAGACACCGTTCAGCCGCGACGGCGCCGGCATCGATCAGTCGCGACGGCGACGCATCGATCAGTCGCGACGGCGACGGCGACCCGACCCGCCCTCGGTCTCCCGCAACTGGCGCAGCAACTCCGACACCGGAAGCCCGTTGGAGTGCGCATTGTCGAAGTCGTCGGCAGCGGCTTCGGCGGCCACCGGCTGCTCCACCTCATCCTCCCGGCGGCGACGACGCCCACCGGTGAACCCGGCTGCGGCACCGACCGTCTCATGCCGTCCACCACCGAGGAAGGGAACCGGACCACCGGTCGGCTGGGCCGGTGCGGTCGGCTCGGCCTGAGCGGCCTGCGTCGCCCACTCATCGGTGGGCGTTTCGTCGACGTAGGCCGAGACCGGTACGGCGGCGGGTGACTCTTCGTCGGCCGACGGGGCCTCCCCGACCCCCGGGCCACCGGCCACACCACCGTCGTCGACGACGTCGGCGATCTCCGCGTCCGCCGCGTCGGCGGTCTCGACGTCGGTCACCTCGTCGGTTTCGGCGAGCACGGACGCATACTCGGTCTCGTACACCGACTCGTAGGGCGCCTCGGCCCCGTAGGGACGCGACAGCGGATCGTCGGTGACGACCGGGATGACCTCGGTCATCTCGTTCGGATCGGCGGTGGGCCCGATGTGGCGACCGTCGGCGGCCGACGGTGCGGTCTGCGCGAAGTCGCGGGCGGCAAGAACCCCGTCGTCGTGGGCGTAGGCCTCGGGAGAGTCGTACTGACCGCCGTAAGGATGCGGATCGAGTCCGTGACCACCGAGGCCCGAGGCCAGCTCACGCAGCTTCTCGTTGGGCAACGCCACCTGATCATCGGGCAGGGACTCGCCGAGCAGTCGCTCCAGACTCGATCGCAGCGACACGACCTGCTCCTTGAGTGCGGCCAGCTCTGCACCCGATTCGGCCGCCACCTCGCGGCGGATCGTCGACTCGACGTCGAGCTCGTACTGCCGGCGCGCGGCGATCTCCCGCTCCAACTGCAGTTCGTAGACCAGGCGGAGATCGCGACTCTTGGCCTCCGCGGTCTCGGCCTGCTTGCGGAACCGGGTGACAAGGATCGCACCGATCACCGCGGCCCACAGCGCCGCGATCACCGCGAGCGAGCCGGTGATCGAGAGGTTGTCGGTGAAGATCATCAGGATGCTGGCCGCGAGGGCAAGGACGATGAGCAGACCCAGCAGCCACTGGCCGACGGAGCGGCCCGTGCGCCGAGTGTCCGAGGAACGGCCGGAGGTGGTCGTCATATCAGTGCAACTTACCCGTTGATCTCTGTGTTATCTCCCAAGCCCGGCGGAGAGTCACGAATCGCGGGTTTGGTAGGGCGCGGCCCCGGGTACCCCGAGGTGCCGCAGATAACGCGCCGGGTCGGCCGGGAAATCGCGGGTCATGCGTACCGGTAGACGCCCCTCCGGTCGACATAGTCGCTCAGGCCGGACCGGGACTCGACCCGTTGATCGAGGAATCCTCCGGATCGTCGGGGGCCCGGCAGCAGTACTCCAGCCACAACGCGGCAACCGTCAGCAGCACCCCACCGATGAGGCCGACCACCGCGGCGGGCCGATCGTGCTCGGCCGCGGCGATGTCGTGCTGGGTCAGCAGGAACACCAGCACCCCGGCCCACAGACCGGTGGCGATGGCACCGAGGATCGCCGACGCCTTCGCCAGCGCGAGGACCCGGGCCGCGGTGAGCGGATGCAGTTGTCCGCGAGCACGTCCCACGTCGCGACCCTCCACCCGCGCGCGCACGATGAACCCCACCACCACCTCGATGACGGCGAGGATGTAGAGCACGATGCCGGTCAGCACCGGCAGCGGCGGCACGCTGGAGTAGTTGTAGCGGACCAGGATCCACGCGGTGACACCGACGATGAGGGCGACAACGACGAGGTCGAACGGCTTCGTCGGCCCCATCCGCTCTTTTTCGTCATCGCCGGGCGGCGGGGTGGGTGTGGTCATCGCGGCACCGCCCCGACACGACGCACACCCTCGCGGTCGGCGCCCGGCAGCCGGTCGACGAGATCGTCGACACGCTGCTCACCGCCATCGGTCCACAACGTCGCGTCGGGATCGATCTCGAGCCACGGCACGAGCACGAAGGCGCGCTGCGCGGCACGCGGATGCGGCAGGATCAGCGCCTCGTCGTCGCTGCGCACCACCCCCGCCGCATCACTGACGGTGATCACGTCGACGTCGAGTGTCCTTGGGCCCCAACGAACGTCACGAGTCCGATGTGCATGCTGCTCAAGCTCGGCACCATGGCGCAGCCAGTCGGCGGCACTCCGCTCCCCCTCGACGATGAGAGTGATGTTGAGGAAATCGGCCTGCTCGACACCACCCCACGGGGCGGTGGCGTACACGTCGGACACCGCCACCACATCGGCGCCGAACCCGTCGACCACCGACCGCAGATTCGCCATCGGATCACCGACGTTCGACCCGGCCGACAGGACCGCGCGGGTGTGGCTCATCGCTGCGACTTCCGGGAACGTCGGGTCACCACGGCGACGTCGTCGAAGGTCAGTGGGATCGGTGCGGACGGCTTGTGCACCACCACTTCCGCGGCGTGGATGCGCTCATCGCCCATGATGTCGTCGGCGATCTCGGCGCCGACGGTCTCGATCAGGTTCCGCGGGGTCCCGGTGACGACGTCGTGGGCGCGTTGCGCCAACGCGCCGTAGTCGACGGTGTCGGCGAGATCATCGGAGGCTGCGGCGATCCGCAACTCGAGCCATAGGGTGATGTCGATGATGAAGTCCTGGCCGTCGACGCGTTCATGGTCGAAGACGCCGTGATTGCCGCGCACCCGCAATCCGCGGAGCTCGATCCGGTCGGCCATCAGAGTCCTCCCTCAATACGCCCGGACCCACCGTGTGCCCAGGCCGTCGCCACCGCCACGGCATCGCGACTGCTCGCCACGTCGTGCACCCGGACACCCCACGCACCGCCCGCGGCGGCCAGGGTACTGACCGCGGCGGTCGCGATGTCACGCCCGGCCGGCGGCCGATCGACCTCGCCGTCGGCGAGCAGGGTACCGAGAAAGCGCTTGCGCGACGCCCCGACGAGCACCGGGAAACCGAGTCCGACGAATGTCGGTAAGGCATGCAGCAGAGCCCAATTGTGGGTGGCGGTCTTGGCGAAACCGAGACCGGGATCGAGGATGATCCGATCGGGATCGACGCCGGCGCTCACCGCGGCGTCGACCTGCCCGAGCAGTTCACGACTCACCTCGGCCACCACGTCGTGATAGCCGCCGGTGTCGTCGACGCGATGGGTGAAGCGGCGTCCGGCGTCGGAATCCTCCCCGGCGGGGCGCCAATGCATCAGGATCCACGGCAGGCCCGAATCGGCCAGCACCCGCGCCATGTCCGGGTCGGCGCGACCACCGGAGACGTCGTTGACGATCGCGGCGCCGGCCTCGATCGCGGCCGCCGCAACCGACGCACGCATGGTGTCGACGGACACGGTGACGCCGCCCTCGGCGAGTGCCGAGATCACCGGTGTGACCCGGGCGATCTCGATGTCGGGGTCGACGCGGATCGCGCCGGGACGGGTCGATTCGCCGCCCACGTCGATGCTGTCGGCCCCGTCGTCGAGCAGGCGCCGCGCATGCGCGAGTGCGGCGTCGACATCGAGGTACCGGCCACCGTCGGAGAAGGAATCGGCGGTGACGTTGATGATGCCCATGATCTGCGTGCGGGCATCGGGATCGCCGGTCAACGTGTGATGAGGTCGAGCGCTTCGCCGCGTGAGACCGCGCTGGTCTTGAACAGTCCACGCACCGCCGACGTGGTGGTGCGGGCACCGGGTTTGCGGATGCCACGCATCGCCATGCACAGATGCTCGGCCTCGATCACCACGATCGCGCCCCGCGGTTTCAGCCGGGCCACCAACGCGTCGGCGATCTGACTGGTCAGTCGCTCCTGTACCTGCGGCCGCTTGGCGTAGAGGTCCACCAGCCGCGCCAACTTCGACAGGCCGGTCACCTCACCGCTCTCACCGGGGATGTAGCCGACGTGGGCGACCCCGTGGAACGACACCAGATGATGCTCACAGGTGGAGTACATCGGGATGTCCTTGACGAGCACCAACTCGTCGTGGTCCTCGTCGAAGGTCGTCGCGAGCACCGCCGACGGATCGGTGTACAACCCCGCGAACATCTCCCGATAGGCGTTCGCCACACGAGTTGGCGTGCGCTGCAACCCTTCTCGGTCGGGATCCTCCCCGACCGCGATGAGCAGCTCGCGCACCGCCGCCTCCGCGCGCGCCTGATCGAAGTGACGTCCGGACATGACCGACGCCGGAGATTCCACGGAATCGTCACCGATCAGGGCAGCGACGTCCGGGTGGTGACCATTGCTGATCGTCATCGAGCTGACCCTTCAGGCGCCGTTGCCGTTCACACCATTGCCATGCTGACCGGTCCCATTCGGGCCGGGCCCATGCTGACCGTTCGCGCCGTTCGGGGCGGAGCCGCCGTTGACACCCGGCCCCTCCTCACGGGGCGGCCAGCCGGGAGCCGACCAGTCGCGCGGTGCGCCATAGTCGGGCCACGTGGCGCCACCACCCGGCGGCGCGGCCGGCGGCGGATAGCCACCCGGCTGCGGCTGCTGCGGCGGGTAACCCCCCTGCGGCGGATACGGATTCTGCTGCGGCGGATATGGATGCTGCTGCGCGGGCGGATACCCACCCGGAGCGGCCTGCGGCGGATACGCCGGTGCCGCACCGGCAGGCTGACCGAAACCGCCCGGCTGGCCACCGGCCGCACCGACCGGCTCCGGAACCTTCGCAGGCTCCGGCGGCGGCCACGGCTCACCGCGCTCGATGGCGAGCTCACCGGGAGTCTTCACCGGCGGCTTGTCACTCGGGGTGCGATCACCGAAATCGTTGAACGTCGTGATCCGCGGGCGCTTCTCGACCTGGCCGAAGATCTTCTCCAGATCCTTACGCGTCAACGTCTCCTTCTCGAGGAGTTCGCTGGCCAACACGTCAAGGGTGTCGCGATACTCCGACAGGATCGCCCACGCCTCGGTGTGCGCGGCCTCGATGAGACGACGCACCTCCTCGTCGATCTCATTCGCGACCTCGGCGGAGTAGTCGGTGTGATTGCCCATCGAACGACCCAGGAACGGATCGCCCTGCTCCTGGCCATACCGCACCGCACCCAGGCGGGCACTCATGCCGTACTCGGTGACCATCGCACGAGCGATCTTCGTCGCCTGATCGATATCCGACGACGCACCCGTCGTGGGCTCGTGGAAGACGAGTTCCTCGGCGGCACGACCACCCATCGCCATCACCAGCCGGGCGATCATCTCCGAGCGGGTCATCAGATCCTTGTCCTGCTCCGGCACCGCCAGGGCGTGACCACCGGTCCGACCACGCGCCAGGATCGTGACCTTGTAGATCGGATCGAGATCGGGCATCGCCCACGCGGCCAGGGTGTGACCACCCTCGTGGTAGGCGACGACCTTCTTCTCGTGCTCACTGATGATGCGGCTCTTACGTCGCGGCCCACCGATCACCCGGTCGACGGCCTCCTCGAGCATCTCCGCGGTGATCGTCTGCTTGTTCTCACGCGCGGCCAGCAACGCGGCCTCGTTCACGACATTCGCCAGATCCGCACCCGACATACCCGGGGTGCGCTTGGCCAGACCGTCGAGATCGGCGTCGGCGTCGATCGGCTTGCCCTTGGCATGCACACGCAGAATCGCGCGACGACCCGCCATATCCGGATTGCCGACCGGGATCTGCCGGTCGAAACGGCCCGGACGCAACAACGCCGGATCCAGGATGTCGGGTCGGTTGGTGGCCGCGATCAGGATGATGCCCTGACGGTCACCGAAACCGTCCATCTCGACGAGCAACTGGTTGAGGGTCTGTTCGCGCTCGTCATGACCACCGCCGAGTCCCGCACCACGCTGGCGACCCACGGCGTCGATCTCGTCGACGAAGATGATGCACGGGCTGTTGTTCTTGGCCTGCTCGAACAGGTCACGCACACGCGAGGCACCGACACCGACGAACATCTCGACGAAATCCGAACCGGAGATCGTGAAGAACGGCACCCCGGCCTCACCGGCCACCGCCCGCGCCAGCAACGTCTTACCGGTACCGGGCGGGCCGTACAGCAACACGCCCTTCGGGATCTTCGCGCCCAACGCCTGGTAGCGCGCCGGATTCTGCAGGAAATCCTTGATCTCGTACAGCTCCTCGACGGCCTCGTCGGCACCCGCCACATCGGAGAACGTCGTCTTCGGCATGTCCTTGGTGAGCTGCTTGGCGCGCGATTTGCCGAAGCCCATCACGCCACCACGACCACCACCCTGCATGCGGCTCATCACGAAGAAGAACAAACCGAACAGCAAGATCATCGGCAGGATGAACAGCATGATCTGCCAGAACACCGACTGTTCGTTGACATTCGTCTGATACGGAGCGCCGGTGGCCTTGACGTCGTTGAAGATCTCTTCACTCGCCGCCGCCGGATACTTCGTGCTGATCTTGGTCAGCTCATCGTCACCGACCTTGACCGGCGTATCGGTCTCGATGCGGAGCTGCTGCTCACGATCATCGATCTGAATCGATTTGGTGTTCTTGACATTGAGCTGCGTCAACGCGACCGAGGTGTCCACGGCCGTGTACTCGCGATCATTGTCACGCCACACGCTCCAGCCCCAGAAGGCGAGCACGATGACCGCCACGATGGCGAGGTTACGAAAGACTGTCTTGCGGTTCATGCGAATTGGTGGAGGGCCGGCGGGCCGGTGGAGACGGCGCCGTTCCCAATCGTCCTTCCCATCGATTCGAGAGCGCGGCGAACAGACCAGCAACCGCGCTCGTTGTGATAAGGCTACCGGTCAACGATCACGCAGGTGAAACCGTTCCCTGTGTTTGTTGGCGCCGCCTCCGGCAATCGCGCGTGTGCGCGCCCACCTGCACCACTCTGGGACGACCTGACGGCCGCAGCAACCACCTCCTCGTCGCTGGACTCACTCGACGGCAGGCTCTACGCCATCGCCGACGCGATGTCACGATGCCGCGAACTCGACATCGAATTCCGGGAAATCGAGAGCGAGCGCCCGAGCACGATCGCGGGCGAATCGGGTGTCGAGTGCTTCATATCGCGTTGGTGGACGCCCCGGCATGGGCGGCCCGCACCGACTCGTCCGGTTCGAGAACGGTCGCGTCGAGCACAGCCTGTGAGTCCCGTGCCGGCAGCGGGAAACGGTGCGACCGACGAGGACGGGTGCGACCGTGCGTCAGTGCTCGTACACGCTCGAGCGCAGCCGGCCGATGAACGGCAGGTCACGGTACCGCTCGGCGTAATCGAGGCCGTAGCCGACGACGAACTCATTGGGGATGTCGAAGCCGACGTCGGCCACCGACACCGGTGAGCGCACCGCCTCCGGCTTCCGCAGCAGCGTGCACACCTCCAGCGACCGCGGGTTGCGCGTCGCGAGGTTCTTCATCAGCCATGACAACGTCAGCCCCGAGTCGATGATGTCCTCGACGATCAGGACGTCACGGCCCTCGATGTCGCGGTCGAGGTCCTTGAGGATGCGCACCACACCCGACGACGACGTCGACGACCCGTAGCTCGACACCGCCATGAACTCCATCTGCGATGGGATGGGTAGCGCGCGGGCGAAGTCGGTCATGAACATGATCGCGCCCTTGAGGACTCCGACGAGCACGAGATCCTGGTCGAGCTCGCGATACCGCGCGGCCACCGACTCGGCCAGCTCGGCGGTGCGCACCTTGATCTGCTCCTCGGTGATCAGCACCGCTTCGATGTCGTCGCCGTAGTGATGTTGGGTCTCGTTCGCCACGGACTCAAGCTTGACACGTCCACGAGGCGGCGCAGCACGCACGGGCAGAATTCGCCCGCCGTCGACATCGACCATCGGCCGGTGATCGGCCGACCTACCGCCATGAGTGCCCGACGTCGTACACCGTCGGTCGGCACCGGCGTCACGGTGCGATCACAACACGCCACATCAGTCACGGCAGCGTTTATTCGTTAATTCTCACGGTCGTAGATCAAATATCCACAGGAAATTCCGGGTCATTCCCAACATTCCGCCCCGAGCCACCGCACCATTTGATTGCCGAAAAAAATGAATAACGGGACCACAAAACAGAGCCCGGTCGACCACCGCCGGGCGGATTCGACTCCGGGGCACCGGACCCGACACCATCGAAATGACCCACCATGTCGACCACCGCACCACCTCGACCTTCCGCCGCGTCTTACCGACAAGCCCGACCGTTCGGGATCCGACTGCGTCACCTCACCATTGCCGTGCCGTATTGCCTTGCACTGCTATCTTTTTCGGTGATCGCTCCGGCCTGTGCCGCCCCACCGAGAATCGTCGGCCACACCGTGTCGTTCGACGACACCTCGGTGTCACTCACCCTGACCGACGGGACGTTCCGGCACCGCGGCACCTCCCTGTCGATCGACGCCGACGCGACGCCGACGTCGACGTCGAGGTGTTCCGGATGCCGCTGGTTTATCGTCTCGACGATCGCCGATTCCCGATCGGCGCGCATGTCACCGATACCGCTGCAACCCTCATGCCCACAAATGATCTTGCGCATTCCGTCGCCGTCGATCCGAAGCAGGTGGCACCATTTCGGGCCGCCGCATGCAATCGGCTCCCGGCCGGTCCGACTGCCAACTAGGAACGTGACGATGCGGCACTGGCACGGTTCAACCAGACGGTCAGTGCCCGGCATGACGATCTCGACTCTCGTCGGGACCGTCATCGGCGCCGTTGGTGGGCGGAATCGCAGGAGGACTGCTCGCCGGGTCGACCGTCTGCATCCTCGGCGGCGGTGGCAGCCTGGTGGTCGCCGACTTCCGGTACATCGAGACGATCAACTCGCCGTTCCGTCGCACCTCAGCGACGTGGACTCTCCTGCACGACGATGGCGTCACCGCACCTGGCCGCGCTGCGTCGTACATCCGCATCCCCACCGATGGCGACGCCACCCTGACCACGCCAATCGGTGATCAGCGCATCGATACCGACGATCACCCGGGACGTCGGCTCGGTGGCACCGGCGTCGTGCAGCCACAACCGGATCACCCGCCGACGAATCGCCGGCACGGTCGCGGCCAGTGATGCGATCAGTAGTTCCGGCGCCGGATCACCGGTGCGGACGGCCTCGCGGTACAGCGTGTCCGCAAAACCGTCGAGCGCATCGTTGTCCTCGCGCAGGGAACCGGCGGTGCGTGACAGCGCCTCCACCGCACCCCCGTGCAGCACGTCCTCGAGCAGCGGAATGACCTCGGACCGTAGACGCACGCGGGTGAACCTCGGGTCCCGGTTGTGCGGGTCGGAGTGCGGCGCCAATCCCCTTTCGGCGCAGGCCGCCAGGGTCTGGGCGCGGCGGATTCCGAGAAGGGGGCGGGCCCACGGCGCCGACCACGGGCGCATCCCGGCGATCGACCGGGCACCCGATCCGCGGGCCAGACCCAGCAGCACGGTCTCGGCCTGGTCATCCATGGTGTGTCCCAACAGGACGGGCAGCCCCTCCCGGGCATGCTCGAGCGCGTCGTAGCGGGCCGTACGGGCCGCGGCCTCCATCCCGCCGTCGTGCCCGACGCTGACCTCGATGACGTCGGCGCGGGCACCAAGCGCCGTCGCGGCGCGCGCGGCGGAGTCGGCGACGTGGGCCGATCCGCGTTGCAACCGATGGTCGACGATGAGCGCCCGCACGGCCAGGCCGCTGTCGAGGGCGGCGGCGGTCAGGGCGAGAGAGTCGGGGCCGCCGGACAATCCGACGCACACCTCGCGGGCACCGTCGAGGTGTGCGGCCGCGAAGTCCGCGACCGCACGTCTCAGAGCACCCGCGTGATCCACTTCGACGGCTCGTCGATCTCGTCTGGAAGCGGCATGGTCTCCGGCGAGGTCCAGATGGTGTTGAACCGCTCCATGCCGACCGTCGTCACCACCTCGTCGACGAAGGCCTTGCCCCGAATATATTGGGCCAGTTTGGCATCCATTCCGATGAGTGCACGGATGATGCGCTGCACCGGATTTCGCGGTCCGGTGCGGCGTTTGTCGAAGGCCGCCCGGATGGAGGCGACGGTGGGCACCTGTGCGGGCCCGACCGCATCCATCACATGGTCGGCGTGACCTTCGAGCAGGGTGCCGAGCATCAGCATCCGGTTGAACGCGTCGTACTGTTCGGGCGTCTGCAGCAGCTGCATCGCTCCGATGATCCCCTTCTCCCTGGGCTTTCCGCCCTTGAGTGCACCGGTGATCCGCGCGGCGACGTCGGCCACCGATTCCCCGGCATCGGAGGTCAGCACCTCGATGTTGTCCGACATATATTGGCGCAGCCAGGGGTTCGCGGAGAACTGGACCCGGTGGGTGACCTCGTGCAGACACACCCACAACCGGAAGTCGCTGGGGGACACCTTCAGTGACCGTTCCACCCCGACGATGTTGGGCAGCACCAGCATCAGCACGCCCGGATCGTCGGCGCCGGCCGGTCCCGGCGAGAACGGATCGTACTGGCCGAGGATCGCGGTGGACAGAAACGCGAGCAACCCCGATGCCTGCAGTCCGCCGATGCGGCCGGAAATGCCCGGCGACTCGTCGAGGGTCTCACCGTCGCCGGAGAGCATCGACCGCATCGACAGGGCCGCGGCGTCGATCCACTCGTCACGTTCGAGGACCCGCGCGGCCGGCACGGCCAGACCGTCGGCGAGTCCGGTGACCTCACGGACCGGACCCTCGGCGCGCATGGCGGCGTCGGCGAGTTCGGCCCGCGCCGCGTCGCGTGTGTAGGTCGTCATCTTCGGTCCGGGTCGGGACAGTTTCTTGCCCACCCCCGCGGCCAGACCCCAGTCGATCTTGGCGCCGACCGGATCGAGCAACCCACTGCGGGCCGCGACCTCGTTCTCACTGCTCTGGCTCACCGACATCCGCACTCCCTCAAGTCGCCGGGGATGGCATCGAGTGCGGGCCGCGCATCGACCGGGGATGTTCCCCCCGACATCAACGCGAACGACAGCACCCGCCCATCGACGGTTTGAACTATCCCGGTCAACGAACTGACCCCGGTCAGTGTTCCGGTCTTGGCGCGCACCCATCCGGCGCCCGGATTGGTGCGCGGGTCGAAGCGGTCGGCCAGGGTTCCGGTCCCGGCGGCCACCGGCAGCCCGTCGAGCATCGGTCGCATCTTGATGTCCCGGTCCCGGGTGGTGCTCGACGCGTCGCCGTCCGACGCCGACGCGCCGGCCTCGGTGTCGCCGCTGGCCGCCGACATCACCTCGTCGAGCAGCGACGCGGGCACCTTGTTGCCGTAGGACAAGCCCGACGAATCGGTCAACGTCGCCCCGGAAACATCGAAACCGTTCTGCGACAAGGTCTTCAGCACGGCCTGCGCACCACCGGCCAGTGTCGCCGGCCCGCCCTGGGAGGTGGAGAGTTCGATGGACAATGCCTCGGCGAGTACGTTGTCGGAGAACC
Source organism: Gordonia sp. NPDC003950 (assembly GCF_053605205.1). NCBI lineage: Bacteria > Bacillati > Actinomycetota > Actinomycetes > Mycobacteriales > Gordoniaceae > Gordonia > Gordonia sp. NPDC003950. The sequence goes on from NZ_JBSGIT010000020.1 coordinate 15,733, forward strand.
GGAGCATGTCGTTGACGCGGGTGACCAGCGGCGCCGACTGCACCGTCGCGATGGTCTGGGCACCGGCGGGTGCGCTCGCCTCGGTCACGTCGGTGGAGACGCCGAGCGCACTCGCCAGCGCCTTCCCGGCGGCGATGCCGGGTTGCTCCTCGCGCGGCGAATACTCGTCGAGCGGCTTGATCCGCGCGCCGTCGACCATCAGTGATTCCATCGGCGCGATGTCACCGCCGGCGATGTCGTCCCGAGACCAGGTGCGGTCCATGGTCGGGCCGGAATACGCGGACAGGTCCACCGCCACCGAGGTGACGTCGACGCCCGATTTGACGATCTGGTTGGCGAGGTCGGAGATCCGCGCCGGGTTGGTGTAGAAGGTGTCGGTACCGGGGGCCTGCGCGGTCAGCGTCGGATCGCCGGCGCCGCGCAGGATCACCTGTCCGTCGGGTCCGGCGAGCACGGTCGTGGTGACCCGTTGATCGTGCGGCAGGGCCAGCAGAGCGGCGGCCGCGGTGAGGACCTTCGCGTTCGAGGCCGGCGTCCGGGGCGTACTGGCACCTTCCGACCACAGCACGGCGCCGGTCAGCGAATCACTGATCTGCCCGGTCAACGTGCCCAGTTGAGGCGCCTTGACGGAGTCGGCGATCGCGGCGGTGACCCCCGCCGAGGTGGGTTCGGGCGCGGTGGCGGCGACCGGGTCGATCTGCGGGTCGGCCGCGATCGCCGCAGGTCGCGCCGGGATGCCGGCGGGCAGCGGATCGGGCTTGGTCAGCTGCAGGTAGGTGAATCCGGCGCCGACCGCAATCACCGCCACCAGCATGACCGAGAGCAGCGATCGAACGATCCAGCGGCGTCGTCGCGGTCCGCTCACGTCCGCCGCTGGAGTACTGTGCACCGCATGACCTCCGGGTCTCGACATTCTCTTGGTGGCGTCCTAACAGTATCGTTGAGGCGATTCGCGTAGCCGACTCCGCAGTTGGGGCGGCCGCCATCACCCCAACGACAGTGCCACGATCAAGGAGGACGCGTGGAATTCGATGTGACCATCGAGATCCCGAAGGGTAGCCGCAACAAGTACGAGGTCGATCACGAGACCGGCAAGATCTATCTCGATCGCTACCTGTACACGGCGTTCGGCTATCCCGCCGACTACGGCTACATCGACAACACGCTGGGCGACGACGGCGATCCGCTCGACGCGCTCGTGCTGCTCCCGGAGTCGGTGTACCCGGGCGTCATCGTCAAGGCCCGCGTCGTCGGCATGTACACCATGACCGACGAGGCCGGCGGCGACGACAAGCTCCTGTGCGTCCCGGCCAACGACATCCGCTGGAACCACATCCAGGACATCGGTGACGTCTCCGAGTACGAGACCAGCGCCATCTCGCACTTCTTCGAGCACTACAAGGATCTCGAGCCGGGCAAGGAGGTCACGCCGGGCGGATGGGTCGGCAAGGCCGAGGCCGAGAAGGTCGCCGAAGCGGCGATCGCACGCCTGGCCGAGCATCCCGGCGAGGCCAACGAGCCCTCACGCGGCTGACGCCATGTCGCTGACAGCGCTCTTTCTGACGTTGACAGCGCTCTGATTCTCGTTGACAGCGCTCTACATGACGCCGAGCGCGCCCGCGATCTGATCCGCGGGCGCGCTCGGCTGTTGTCTGGGCGCTGTCAGTGTGGTGGCGAGCGCTGTCAGTGTGGTGACGAGCGCTGTCAACGTTCAGGAGAGCGCTGTCAACGTTCAGGAGAGCGCCGTCAGTGGGGCTCGGTCAGGACTTCTGCGGCTCCCCACTCGGTGCGTCCTTGGGCGCACCGATCGGGCGCCCCGACCGCAGCGGCAGTTCCTTCCAGGTGACGGTGCCGATGATGGCGAGCAGCGACACGATCGACACGGTCAGGAACACCCGGTCCATCGAGTTGGCGAAGCCGGTCATGATGGGTTCCGACAGCGAGTCGGGCAGCTTCGCGATGATCGACGTGTCATTCATGACACTGTCGGAGGATCCGGAACCGGCCGCGCCGGGATTGGCCTGGCTCGCGATCAGCGACTGACCGAATTCACGCACCTGCGGATCGCTGCTCTGGGCCGCCTCCATCACCCCGGCAGAGAATCCCGGCTGCGTCGACGCGGCGGTCATCTCGTCCTTGATGTTGGGTCCCATCAGTGAGAACAGCAGTGAGAAGAACACGGCCACACCGAGGGTCGCACCGATCTGCCGGAAGAACGTGGCGGTTCCGGTCGACAGTCCCATATCCTTGGGCGGCAGGATGTTCTGCATCGCGAGGGTGATCGGCTGCATCAGATTGCCCAGGCCGAAGCCGAGCAGTGCGGCATAGAGCATAACCACCCACACCGGCGTGGTGATGCTGACGTAGTGCAGCAGGAATGTCGCGACCGTGATCAGTACCGACCCGAGGATCGTGAAGACCTTGTATTTGCCGGTGCGCGAGATCAATTGACCCGACGCCACCGATCCGGACATCAGTCCGAGCACCATCGGCAGCATCTGCAGTCCGGCCACCATCGGGCTCGAACCGCGCAGCACCTGGTAATACTGCGGCAGCATCGAGATGCCGCCGAACATCACCGCGCCGACGACCATCGATACGACGATGCCCTGCGCGAAGACCCGATTCTTGAACACCCGCAGCGGGATCAGGGCGTCGTCGCCCATCTTGTTCTCAATCCAGATGAACGCAGCCAGCCCGACGACGGCAATGGCGTAACACACGATCGACTTCGTCGACCACCATCCCCACACGCGGCCCTGCTCGGCCACCACCAGGATCGGCGCCACTGTCACCGCGAGTGCCGTCGCGCCCCAGTAGTCGGTGCGGGTTCCGGTGCCCTTGTTCTGGTCATAGTTGAGGACGGCGTAGACGACGAACAGCGCGATGATGCCGATCGGCACGTTCACCAGGAACACCCAGCGCCACCCGGAGATCCACAGGATCGACGACTGGCCGGCGAAGAAGCCGCCGAGGACCGGGCCGAGCACGCTCGAGGTGCCGAACACCGCCAGGAAGTAGCCCTGGTACTTGGCTCGTTCCCGGGGCGGGACGATGTCGCCGATGGTGGTCAGTGCGAGGGTGAACAGACCACCGGCACCGAGCCCCTGGAGCGCTCGGAAGCCGGCCAGCATGTACATCGACGTGGCCATCGAACACAGCAGTGACCCGATGACGAAGATCGAGATGGCCAGCAGGAAGAACGGTTTGCGGCCGTAGATGTCGGAGAGCTTGCCGTAGAGCGGGGTGACGATCGTGGAGGTCACCAGGTAGGCGGTGGTGACCCAGGCCTGCAGGTCGTAGCCCTGCAGGTCGTCGGCGATGGTGCGGATCGCCGTCGAGACGATGGTCTGGTCGAGGGCGGCGAGGAACATGCCGATCATCAGTCCGGCCATCACTGTGAGGATCTGGCGATGCGTCAGACCGGCACCCGCGTGTTCTACGGGTGAGGCCGACGAGGCGGCCGCCGCGTCATGGTTGGTCATCGGGGTCCTTTCGATCGGGCTGGGATTCGTCGTTGGCGTGCTTCCCGGATGGGGGTCTCGCGCAGTCGGGAACCATGAAGGTCTCGGTGGCGTCGACGAATCGGTTGAGCAAGCTCACCAAGGTGGAGAGTTCGTCGGCGGTCCAGTCCGACATGGCGTCGTTCATCGCCGCGCGCCGAGCCGAGCGCATGGCCTCGACCTGGGCGTCTCCGGCTTCGGTGATCACCAGCAAAGTCGCCCGTCCGTCGTGCGGGTCGGCCTCCCGACGCACCAGCCCCTTGTCGACGAGTTGGGCGACCTGTCGGCTGACCGTGGACGGATCGGAGTTGAGCGCGCCCGCGAGTTCGCGGGAACGCATCGGTCGGCGCTGCAGATGGAAGAGTCCCTTGAACGCCGCGATCTCGACGTCGCCGTCCGGTGTGCGCAGGGTCGTGTGCACGGCTCGGTCACGTACCCGCAGGTAGCGGGACAGCGCGTCGAAGAGGCGGTCGACCTCGACCGGATCGAGCATGGCGGATCCCCCCGGATGAGTCGGAGCAATTCTTCGGTGCGCGAATCAATCAGTTGCAATGTGCACCTAGTTGGACTGCGCAAGTATGCGCTCGAATGTGCCGCGATCGCAAACGCCATTAGGATCGGTGGCCGTGACCCCTTCGCCCCCACCCACCGCGTCCGGAACCCGCCCTCACTTCACTTCGATGCCTGACCTGGCATTACGGGATCTCGGCGGTGCCGTCGTGTGGTCGAATGACGACCTGTTCGCGGAGGCGCAGAACCTCATCTCGACGCCGCCCGCGGAGTACCGGCCCGCGACGTTCGGTCACAAGGGCCAGATCTATGACGGCTGGGAAACACGGCGTCGTCGTCGCGATGGGGTCGACCAGGCGATCATCCGCCTCGGCGCTCCGGGCGTGATCTACGGCGTCGTCGTCGACACCGCCTGGTTCAAGGGCAATTACCCACCGTTCATCTCGGTGGAGGCCGCCGCCAAGGAGGGTGTGGTCTCCGTCGACGAACTGGTCAACGACACCGAGTGGATCACCATCGTCGACAAGAGTCCGGTCGACGGGGACACCCGCAATCCGTTCCGGGTGGATGCCAAGGACCGTTTCACCCATGTGCGTCTGACGATGCACCCCGACGGCGGCATCGCCCGCTTCCGGGTGCACGGCCGAGGCGTGCCCAACCCGCACTTCTTCCGGTACGGCCACTTCGACCTGGCCGCGCTGGAGAACGGCGGCCTGATCACGGCCTGCTCCAACATGTTCTACAGCTCACCGAACAACCTGCTGATGCCCGGCCGGGCCCGCCACATGGGTGAGGGCTGGGAGACCTCCCGACGCCGCGACGACGGCAACGACTGGGTGCAGGTGCGCCTGGCCGGCCAGGGGCGGGTCAGTCTGATCGAGCTCGACACGAGCTACTTCCTGGGCAATGCACCAGGCGCCGCCACGGTCCGCGGCCGTGACGGCGACGACGGCGAGTGGTTCGAGGTCCTGCCCCGCACCGAGCTGCAGCCCGACACCCGGCATCGGTTCGTCATCGACCTGGACCGGCCGATGACCGAGGCACGGCTGGACATCTACCCCGACGGGGGCATGGCCCGGTTCAAGCTGTACGGACTGCTCACCGAGGAGTCCTACGCCGGGCTCATCGAGCAGTGGGAGCGCGGCGAGGCCTGAGGTCGAGTCTGTGCACTCCGGACCGGTGCGAGATCTGCGGATCAGGCGACGCGTCGGGCGGCACCGGTGAACGCCGGCAGCACGAGCTGACGGACCCGGTTCTCGGTCGCCGACCCGTCCAACGACACCAGGATCACCGCGTCGGCGACCTCGGCGGCGTAGATGTCGCGGATGAGGGTGACCAGCCCGCCGGGTGTGCCGATGTAGCGGACGGTACCGCCGTCGAGCTCGTCGGGGATACCCGCGACCGCCGCCCGTGCCGACGCGGCATTCGGGGCGATGGCCACCTCGACCTCCAGTGCCACACAGAAATTCGCGGTGTCCCGGGTGCCGGATCGCAGCACCGACCGCGCCCGCTGCGCGTCGCGAAGGGTCGGTCGACGCACCACGATCGGCACGTCGATGGCCGACACATCCCCGGCCAGTGCCACGCGCAGACCGGGGCGGCCGATGCTGATGCGGACGTCGGAGAGTTCGGCGGTCATGGCTGTGCCTTTCCGGGAGTAGTGCGGGTGAGTTCGGAGAGTGCGGTGACGAGCCGATCGACGTCGGCGGAATCGGTACCGAGACCGAAGCTCGCGCGGACCGCGCCGTCGGTGTGTCCGAGTCGGGCCAGCAGCGGATGCGCGCAGAACTTGCCGTCGCGCACGCCGATTCCGTGATGATCGCTGAGGTACTCGGCGACGGCGCGCGGCGTGTGTCCGTCGACGGAGAAGCCGGCGATGCCGACGCGATCGAGGTCGTCGGAGAAGATCCGCAGCGGCGTCACGTCGGCGACGCCGGCCAGTCCGGCGTCCAGACGGGCGCGCAGTTCCGCCTCATGCAGGCCGATCAGTTCGAATCCGAGATCGACGATGGCATCGCAGGCGGCGGCAATGGCGATGGCGCCCAACACATTCGGTGAGCCGGCCTCATGCCGCGCGGCACCCGAGTGCCAGGCGGTCGAGGCGCAGTTCTCGTCGGGTCCGTCGACGAGGCTCACCTGCGCCGACGCCCCGCCGCCGGCAAGGTACGGGTCGGCGGCGTCGAGCCAGTCGCTGCGACCGATGAGGACTCCGGATCCAAAGGGTGCGTAGAGCTTGTGGCCGGAAAAGACGAGGTAATCGATGCCGTGACTGACGATCGACACCGGTCGGTGTGCCACCAGTTGCGCGGCGTCGACGAGGATGCGGGCACCGTGGCGGTGGGCGATCGAGGCCAGCCGCGAGATGGGCAGCACCTCGCCGGTGACGTTGGATGCCGCGGTGACGGCGAGCAGGGCGGCCGGCGCCGCGGCGAGTTCGGCGTCGAGCGCGGCCAGGGTGTCCTCGAGGGTGTCGCACGCCGAGACGATGCGCGCGGTCCCGTTGTCACGGGACACCCACGGCAGCAGGTTCGCGTGGTGCTCGATGTCGAGAACGACGACGTCACCGGGGGTGCAGTGGGCGGCCAGGTTGATCGCGTCGGTGGTGTTGCGGGTGAAGACGACGGTGTCGTCGGTGCGGCCACGCACGAAACGTCGGACGGTGTCCCGGCACTGCTCGTAGCGGCGGGTGGTGACCTGCGACAGGTGGCCGGCGCCGCGGTGGACGCTGGCGTACTGACTCACCGACGCCGCGACGGCGTCGGCGACGGCGGTGAGGGCGGGCGCGCTGGCCGCGTAGTCGAAGTTGGCGTAGCGGATCTGATCACCGCTGGTCAGCGGGACGAGTTCGGCGGCACCGACGACCGAGGTCAGCGGTCCGATGGTCGACAGGTCGGCGGCATCGGACTGCACCGCGCAGTCGTTGCGGCAATCAGTGGTGGTGGCGACAGCAGTCATCGCAAAGGCTCCTTGGAATCCACGCTTGCCGTGCCCGGTCGGTACACGGCCAGGTCGTCACCCGGAGCACCCCACCGCGGAGGAGGGTTGCCGGCCAGCTAGCCGGGGCTTGTCGCTGGCACTCATGACCTGCACCAAGGGTGGCCTACGGCGCGCAAGGGTGTCAATTTTCACTCAGCGTGAGCGAAAGGCCGCGGCCCGTCGTCGCCTAAGTTGGTTGGGTGCCCGTCTCCGATACCCACGCCGCGTCACCGTTCGTCCTGTCGCGGCCGCACGGGACGGTGCGAGCGCGCGGCGTGCGGACGCGATTCGCCGACGCCGACGACGCCGCGACCCGGCTGCGCAGCGGCGCCGTCGATGCGGTCGTCGGGGCGGTGGCCTTCGATCCCTCGGCCCCGTCGGCGCTGTTCGAGCCGGTGACGCTGTCCCATGAACCGACTCCGCTCGCCGGGAGCCGACCACCGCGCCGGACGCTGATTTCGTCGGAGCAGATTCCCGATTCGGCCACCCATCGTGATCGGGTGCGTGCCGCGTTGTCGGCGATCGCCTCCGGCGCATTGGCGAAGGTCGTCCTCGCCAGAATGATTCGGGCTCAACTGGATTCGCCGGTCACGGTCGACGGGCTGCTGGCCGCACTCGCCGGCGGCAACAGCGAACACAACGCCTTTGCCGTCGACACCGGCACCTCGTGGCTGCTCGGCGCGAGCCCGGAACTGTTGCTGCGCAAGGACGGTCGCGAGGTGACGTGCCGGCCATACGCCGGTTCGGCGCCGCGCTCGGCCGATCCGGAGGCCGACCGGGAGTCCCGCGAGAAGCTCGCGGCGTCGGAGAAAGATCACCGCGAGCACGCGTTCGTCGTCGAGCACCTCCGGGATCGCTTGGCACCGTTGTGCCGCGAACTCGCGATCCCCGATGAGCCGCAGTTGTTGTCGACCGGCGAGATGTGGCATCTGGCGACCCCGATCCGGGCGATACTCGACGACGACGCCGTCGGCGCCCTGGATCTTGCGATCGCGCTGAGTCCGACACCGGCGGTCGGCGGCACACCGAGCGAGGTGGCCACGGAATTCATTCGCGCACACGAGGAACCGCGCGGGTTGTACGCCGGTGCGGTCGGGTGGGCCGACGCGGCCGGCAACGGCGAATGGATGGTGACCATCCGGTGCCTGGAACTCGAGCCCGACCTCCGTTCCTTCCGCAGCTGGGCGGGTGGCGGCATCGTCGCCGACTCCGACCCCGATGCCGAACTCGCCGAGACCACCGCGAAACTCCTAACGGTATTGCGGGCGTTGGGTATCGAGGACTGACTCGCCGCGTCGAGTGGGCGCCCTTTCCCGTCGAGTGGGCGCACTTTCCCGTCGAGTGGGTGCCCTTTCCCGTCGAGTGGGTGCCCTTTCCCGTCGAGTGGGCGCCCTTTCCCGCCTTGCATCGCGAGTTCTCGGGACACCCCGACGCGGCAGGTGAACTCCCGATTGTCGAGGGCGCGCACCGAGTCGGCATCGATGACGCCGTACCCGTCGAGATAGCCGGGTTCGTCATCCTCAGCGTCCCGGGTGGATTGGTCGGCGACCACGAAGATCGATGCGCGGGCGGCGGCACAGGTAGCGGCGGTGGGGCGCGGTGTTCGGGACCAGTACACAAACAGCTTGCTGCGGATCGGGCTGGGCGGACCCCGACTGGGCGGAACCCGGCTGGGCGGAGGCCAACTCTGTGCCGGCGACCACAGGTGCGTCGACTGGGATCGCAGGATATGCTGGATCCTCGCCCATGCCATCGTCAGTGCGAGCACCGCCAGGAACCACGTCGGAATCGCGTTGCTCCTCACACACCGGAGACCGACCGCCAATCGGTCCTGCCCCTGGGTCAACGCGATCAACGCATCGGCACGACGCTGCGCCATCGACCGCCGATCCGCTGACTGCGGCGAAGCCCTGGCTCGACGCCCGCCGGATACACCCGGAAGAGCACAGACGAGTTCACCTGAACCAGAACCACTTTCACGCACCTCGGCCCCACCCGGAACTCCCGGGTGGGGCCGTTGCATATCGACCGAGGCCAGCCGATCAGATCCACATCCACAGCCACTGACGGCTGCGCGGGTCGTAGCGACGCACGCGGCGACGACGCTGGACGCGGACGGGATTGTTGTTGCGGCGAGGTGCGGGCATGATGAACTCCTGTGTTCATAGACGTGAGATCCGCTGTGTGCGTTTCTCTCTGACGTCTTCCACGATGCCGGTCCACCCTTGCGGTGCCGTGCACACGACCTGCCAGATTGCTGCGCGACCGCAAACCGCGGCCACATCGGTCAGCCCAGTGCCTGATCCAGGTCGCCGAGGAGGTCGTCAATGCCCTCGAGGCCCACCGACAGCCGAACCACCGAGTCACCCAACCCGATCGCCGCCCGACCCTCGGGTCCCATCGCCCGATGGGTGGTGGTCGCGGGGTGGGTGATCAGTGACTTGGAGTCGCCCAGGTTGTTCGAGATGTCGATGACGCGGAGTGCGTTGAGCACGTCGAAGGCGCGTTTCTTGCCCTTGACACCGCCCATTTCGGCCAACTCGAAGGTGACGACGGTGCCGCCACCGGACATCTGCTCCTTGGCGAGCTCGTACTGCGGATGTGATTGCAGGAACGGGTATTTGACCCACCCCACCCGCGGATCGTCCTCCAGGAACTGCGCGATTCGCAGTGCCGAGGCGACCGACGCGTCGACGCGCAGGCGTAGGGTCTCCAGACCCTTCACCAGCGTCCACGCGTTGAACGGGCTCAACGCAGGACCGGTGTGACGCATCAGCGTCTGCACCGGGCCGTCGATGTACTCCTTGGTGCCGAGCACCGCACCACCCATCACGCGGCCCTGCCCGTCGATATGCTTGGTGCCCGAGTAGACGATGACGTCGGCCCCGAGTTCGAGACCACGCTGCAGCAACGGGGTGGCGAACACGTTGTCCAACACCACCTTTGCACCCGCGGCATGCGCCAGCTCGGACACCCGCGCCACGTCGACGAGGGTCTGCATCGGATTCGACGGGGTTTCGAAGAACACTGCGTCGGCCGGCGTGGACAACGCCTTCTCCCACTGGGAGAGATCCTCACCGTCGACGAATTCCGTTGTCACACCCCAGCGCGGCAGGATCTCGTTGGCCACCACGAAGCACGAACCGAACAGGCTGCGTGCCGCTACCAGCCGGTCCCCGGCCTTCAGCAGCGCACCGAGAGAGACGAAGACGGCGGCCATTCCACTCGCGGTGGCGAAACACGCCTCGGCGCCCTCGAGTAGCCGCAGCCGCTCCTGAAACATCTCGACGGTCGGATTTCCGTAGCGGGAGTAGACGAATCGTTCGTCCTCACCGGTGAAGGCACGCTCGGCGGCCTCGGCGGAGTCGTAGACGTACCCGCTCGTCAGGTACAGGGCCTCCGACGTCTCGAAGAAACCGGATCGATCCAGTCCGCCGCGGACCGAGATGGTCTCCGGCGAAACACCAGGTGGCAGTTCGCGACTCACGACTGCCTCCACTCTGCACGGTCGGCCGGCTCGCTCGTTTCGCTCACGACTGTCTCCACGGAAGATCCTGGGCCCGCCAACCGGTGGAACCACGATGATCGAATTCGTCGAGCGCACCCTCGAATCCGTCGAGCACGTTGTAGGCGAGGGAGACCCCGTCGGCGGTGGCCGCCTCGGCCGCACCGATCGACCGGTGACCCGAACGGCAAATGAAGATGACCTCGTCGTCATCGGCGATGCCCGCGTCACGCAGTTCGGCGACGAACGCCTCGTTGGGGGTCCCGGCGGGGAAGGTGGTCCACTCGACGAAAATGGTCTGCTTCTCCAGGACCTCCAGGTCGGGCACACCCACGAACGACCACTCGGCGCGCGTGCGACAGTCCACCAACTTCGCCTTGGGGTTGTTCTCGAGCTTCTCCCAGGCCTGCTGCGGGGTCAGATCTCCGGCATAAGTCATGCCTTGCACACCTTCCAGTTCCCGTTCTCCCGAAGCACCACGACGTTCGTCGTCTGCTTCTCGTCGGATTTCTTGTCGAATTGCCAATGTACTGTCGCCGTCGCGCGGTCACCGGAGACGCTGACATCGCTGATCTCCGGAATGACGATCCGCCCGTTGGCCTCCAACGACTTCTGGTTCTCGGCGGTGAACTCCGCCTCAGACGGAAAGTCACTCGCGTTCAGGTCGGCGGCGCAGGTGTGATCGCGGAATTCCGCGTAATCGAGGTTGTTGCGCGCGGTGTAGAAATCGTTGATCGCGTACTGGACCTGCGCCGGTTCACTGGCCCGTTCTTCGGCCGGCCGGATCAGGTACGACAGCAAGATCCCGACCACCGCCACGACCACAACGATCAACGCCAACAGGAAAGGCCAGACCTTGCGCCACGAGGGCGCCGCGTCGGCACCCGGGTCGTCGGCACCGAGATCGTCACCGACGGTCTCGGGTGCGGACTTGCGAGGTGCGCGTTTGGCCATGGGGGCGAGTGTATCGCCGCAGTTCTCGCCGGTTTCGAGGGCCTTGTCGCCGGATGCGCTCGATCACACGTCGCCGCCGCGAGTGAGGTCACCCTAACCCGAGATTTTGGGTACGGCCCACCAACGCCTACCGTAGAGGGGATAAGCGTCGACGCATCGCTGACCTCCCGCGCGCGTCGAAGACAGACGAGAACGAGGTAGACGACACCTTATGACCGATCAGAGCCGCCCGCTGCGCGTTGCCATCATCGGGGCCGGTCCCGCCGGGATCTACGCCGCCGATGCGCTGATGAAGTCCGACACCGCCAAGGATCGCGGTGTCAGCATCGACCTCTATGAGCGGATGCCCGCGCCGTTCGGCCTGATTCGCTACGGCGTCGCACCCGATCATCCCCGCATCAAGGGCATCATCACCGCCCTGCACAAGGTACTCGACAAGCCGCAGGTCCGCCTGCTCGGCAACATCGACTACGGCACCGACATCACCCTCGACGAACTGAAGTCGCTGTACGACGCGGTGATCTTCTCCACCGGCGCCACCGACGACCGCGGACTGCAGATCCCCGGCGTCGACCTCGATCGTTCCTACGGCGCCGCGCAGTTCGTCGCCTGGTATGACGGCCACCCCGACTTCCCCCGCGAATGGCCGCTGGACCAGGAGAAGGTCGCCGTCATCGGAGTCGGCAACGTCGCACTCGACGTCGCGCGCGTGCTCGCCAAGACCGGCGACGAACTGCTCCCGACCGAGATCCCGGACAACGTCTACCAGGGACTCAAGGCCAACAAGGCCGTCGAGGTGCACGTCTTCGGACGACGCGGACCGGCGCAGGCCAAGTTCACCCCGCTCGAACTCAAGGAACTCGACCACTCGCCGAACATCGAGGTCATCGTCGATCCCGAGGACATCGACTACGACGAGGGTTCGGCCGTGGCCCGTCGCGGATCTAAGATCACCGACCAGGTCGCCACGATCATCGAGAACTACGCGATGCGCGAGCCCAAGCAGGGCGCCATCCACAAGCTGTTCCTGCACTTCTTCGAAAGCCCCATCGAGATCCTCGGCGAGGACGGCAAGGTCGTCGGTCTACGCACCGAGCGCACCCAGCTCGACGGCACCGGCAACGTCAAGCCCACCGGCAAGCACACCGACTGGGACGTCACCGCGATCTACCGCGCCGTCGGCTACCTGTCCGACAACCTGCCGGAGATCCCGTTCGACACCCAGGCCGGCGTCATCCCCAACGAGGCCGGACGCATCTTCGACGAGGGCACCCACCTCGTCGGCCTGTACACCACCGGTTGGGTCAAGCGCGGTCCAGTCGGCCTGATCGGCCACACCAAGGGCGACGCCAATGAGACCGTCGAGTGCATCATCGAGGACATGAGCAACGGCGTGCTGAACACGCCGTCGAGTCCGTCCGAGGACGCCGTCATCGAACTGCTCGAGTCCAAGAGCATCCCGTTCACCACCTGGGACGGCTGGTACCGCCTCGACGAGCACGAGCGGTCCCTCGGCGCCGAACAGGGCCGCGAGCGCATCAAGGTCGTCGAGCGTGAGGACATGCTGGCCGCGTCCGAGCCCGGCAAGGTGCAAAAAGCCTGACTCCGTCAGGGGTGCAGAAGGCCTGACGCACGCGCACAACCGAATACTGAAAGTGGCGGAAGAATCTTCTTCCGCCACTTTTGTTTCGCGCCCCAGGAGATCTTGGCCGGGGAACACAAAACCCGCGGAAGAAGGTTCTTCCGCGGGTTTTGGTGTGAGAGCGGTCAGTTCGTCGCCGACGGCGGCGTGTTGACCGTCCCCGGGGTTCCCTGCTGCTGCCGGACGTTGGCCCAGAAGCCGAAGTTGTTGGTCACGTCCTCGACCTCCTGACCGATCGTGTAGCCGGAGATCGACGACGGGAAGCAGGCACGCCAGGTCGTCTCGAGCTGAGCCGGCTTGAAAGCCTGACCCGGCAGGAGTTCACCGCGGATGGTGTTGCGTGCGGTGTCCTTGTTCGCGCCGGCAGCGATGGCCTGATCCTTGGTACGAGCCGGCACATAGATCGCACCGCCACCGAGTTCGGTGATGCTCACGTTGTGCATGGTCGTGCCACCGATGTTGCGCACGGTCATCCACCGGTGCATACGCCAACCGGGAAGGTTGTCCCAGGTGGGCCCCCAACCCTTGAAGTAGCAGTCCACCCCGCCGAACAGTGCGAGGTTACCCGGCGCGGGCGCGGCCTGCGCCTCACCTGCGGCGACCATCGAGCCACTCGCAATACCCGCCGCGACGGCCACACCGGCCACCAGGCGCTTCAGCGTCTTCTTCATGTCGACTCCTTCTTCGTCGATATGACCCGAAGGTCGTGAACTCAGGCGGCGCTGGGCGCCGAATTGGTTACGTCCACGTTTATCGCAGTCTCACAGGTAACCGTTACGTACGTCTCAGAATTGTGTCCGGTCGGTGGCCGGTCCGTCACCCGATTCCCCGAAATCGACTGTCAGGTAAGGTAACCCTTCGTGCGACGACTGACCGGGCTGCTGACCATCGTGGCCGTCCTGATCGTCGCACTCATCGGCTCGGTCCTGATCGGTGCGCGTGACATCCCGTTCGCCACCACCTGGGACAGCCTGACCAGCGGATCGGCCCAGATCTGGCATGGCCTGATCCACCTCACCGCCCCGCACATCGACACCTCCACCGACGTCTCGGGCATCGTCTGGGACCTGCGTGTACCGCGGACCCTGCTGGGTTTGGTCGTCGGCCTGGCCATCGGCGCGGCCGGTGCGATCACCCAGGGCCACACCCGTAACCCGATCGCCGACCCGGGCATGCTCGGCGTCAACGCCGGCGCCGCCTGCGCGGTGGTCACCGGGGTCTACGTGTTCGGCATCTCCTCACCGCTGGCGTACATGGGGTTCGGGCTGCTCGGCGCGATCATCGCGTCGGCGGCCGTCTTCGGTGTCGCCGCACTCACCGGCACCGGTCCGGTGACCCTCGTCCTGGCCGGCACCGGCCTGTCGGCGATGCTGGTGGCCATCACGTCGGCGATCGTCCTCACCGACACCCAGTCGCTGGACGCCTGGCGGTTCTGGAGTGTCGGTTCGACGTCCGGGCGCTCCATCGACGTGTTCTGGGCGAGCCTGCCGTTCATCGTGATCGGCCTCATCCTGGCGATGGCCAGCGGCTTCTTCCTCAATCTGCTGTCGCTGGGCGACGACATGACCAAGGCGCTCGGATCGCGCGTGCTGGTGATCCGGGCCGTCGGCATCCTCGGCATCACCCTGCTGATCGGCGCGGCCACCGCCGCCTGCGGCCCGATCGTCTTCCTCGGTCTGGTCGTCCCGCACATCGCGCGCGCGATCACCGGGCCCGACTACCGCTGGATCATCCCGTACTCGGCACTGATCGGCGCCGCACTGCTGCTGGTCTGCGACATCATCGGGCGCGTCATCGCACGCCCGGGTGAGGTGCAGGTCGGGGTGGTGCTGGCCTTCGTCGGTGCCCCGTTCCTGATCGCCATGGTCCGACGGACGAAGTTGACGAGCGTATGAGCACCGAGTCGATGACCCACCCCGCCACCGCTGACGCGCCGTCCACGCGCGCCGCGCGTCGTATCGTCCGGTTCGGCCCGACGTCGTGGGTGATCCGGCCACGGGTGCTGATCACGGTGACCTGCTCGCTGGTGATCGCCTTCGTGCTGTTTCTGCTCAGCGTCACCATCAGTGAATACCCGGTCACCCCGATCGACGTGATGCGCATCCTGCTCGGCGGTGGCACCCGCATCGAGAACGTCGTCATCCTCGACGACGCGGTGCCCCGCGCCGCGGTGTCGGTCCTCGTCGGGTTCGCTCTCGGGATGTCGGGCTCACTGACCCAGCTGATCGCGCAGAATCCGCTCGCCACCCCGGACATGCTGGGCATCACCGCCGGCGCCGGCGCCGCAGCCGTCGCCGCGATCGCCTTCGGGACCAGCTGGGGCGCCTGGTTCGCCGAACTCGGCGTGCCGATGGCCGCGCTCGTCGGCGGTCTGGGAACCGCGGCGCTGATGTATCTGCTCGCCTGGCCCGGCCGCAAGGCCAACCACGCCATCAACCCGCTGCGGCTGGTGCTGATCGGTGTCGGCATCACCTGGGTCCTGCAGGCCGGCACCTCCTATCTCCTGACCCGCGCGGAGATCCGCGACGTCGCACGCGCCCAGACGTGGCTCGTCGGCTCGGTGGCCAACACCTCGTGGTCGAGCGTGTGGCCGGTGGCGATCGCCGTCGTGCTGGCCGTCGCCGGCGTCGGGGTCCTCGCCCGCCAGATCGACGCGATGAGCCTCGGCAACGACCTCGCGCGCTCCCTCGGCGTCCGGACACTGGCCGTCTCCTCGGCGATCCTGCTCATCGCGGTGATCGTCGCCGCCCTCGCCGTGTCGGCGGCCGGCCCCATTGCCTTCGTCGCACTGCTCGCCCCGCAGATCGCGATGCGCATCAGCGGCAGCGCCATCCCCACGCCCGTCGCCTCCGGCGCGATCGGCGCGATCCTCGTCGTCGCCGGCGACATCGCGTGCCGCGCCCTGCTGCCCTCGGGACTGCCGGTCGGCATCGTCACCGCCGCGATCGGCGGCCCGTTCCTCATCTACCTGATGATCACGATCTCCCGAAAGGCCACCGTATGACCAAGGCTGCCGCATGACCCGCCTCTCCGCACGCGACCTCGTCGTCGGCTATGACGAACGGGTCATCATCGACGGACTCGACATCGACGTCCCCGACGCCGCGATCAGCACCATCATCGGCCCCAACGGGTGCGGCAAGTCGACGCTGCTGCGGTGCCTCGCACGACTCTTGCCGGCCCGATCCGGCACGGTGTTCCTCGACGACGCCGACATCACCACGATCAAACCGAAGACCGTCGCCCGCACCCTGGGCATCCTGCCGCAGAATCCCGTTGCGCCTGAAGGACTCACGGTCGAGGATCTGGTCGCGCGGGGTCGTCATCCCTATCAGAAGTGGTATCAGCAGGCCTCCGCCGAGGACGAGCGGGCCGTCGCCGAGGCGCTGGAGCTGACCGCCACCGCCGACCTCGCCGACCGCACCCTCGACGCCCTGTCCGGTGGGCAGCGCCAACGGGTCTGGATAGCCCTCGCCCTCGCGCAGGGCACCGACCTGCTACTGCTCGACGAACCGACCACCTACCTCGATCTGGCACACTCCCTCGAGGTGCTCGATCTCGTCCACTCCCTCAAGACCGACCACGGCAAGACCATCGTGATGGTCTTACACGACCTCAACCTTGCTGTGCGATACAGCGATTCACTGTTCGTGATGAAGGACGGCGGACTGGTGCACCACGGTGTGCCCGACGAGGTGATCACCACCGACCTCCTCGAGGACGCCTTCGGCCTGCGCGCGCAGGTCGTCACCGATCCGGTGTTCGGCGGACCGATGATCGTGCCGATCGGAACACACAGCGCCCGCGCGGTTCCCGGCTTGCGCAAGATTCCCAGCGCCTGACGGACGGAGTGCTCAGACCGCGATCGCGCCCGCCAGCCACACACCGGATGCCAGCAACGCGCCGAGCAGTTCGATCCCGATGGTGACCGCCGATGCCTTGGTGGCACCGACGGTGCCGCGCCATGCGGCCGCGGTGCTGCGGGTGCGGATCAACTCGGAAACCATTGCGCCGGCGATGAATCCGATGAACAGGCCGATCACCGGGATGACGAAGAACCCGACGATACCCACCACGGCGCCGACGAGGACGGTGCGGTTGGGTATCTCGTGGCGCCGCATGACCCGGCCGGCCAGCACGTACTTGATGACCTCACTGGTGGCGATCAGGACCGCTGCGATCCCGAAGATCAACCATGCCCAACCGCCGGCGACGATGGCCCACACCAGAATCGACACGACCACCACCAGGGTGCCGGGCAGCACCGGCACAACGATGCCGAGCAGACCGATCAGGATGCAGACACCGACGATGACGTCGCCGTAAAGCGGTATGATGAGGCGTCAGTCGACCTGTGCGGGAGACGATTCGGCACCCTGAGGGGCAGGTGACGGTGCGGGCGCCGGTGGACGCGCAGCGGGCGGACCACCCGGACCCGCGGACGGACGAGGAGCCATCGGCGGACGGGGACCACCCGGCGGCGGGCCGACGCGGGGTCCACCGGCGTGCGGTCCAGCACCCTGCGGAGCACCGCCCGGCCCCGGCCCCTGCGGACCACGCGGCGCCGGACCACCAGGACCGACCGGGCCTCCCGGACCACCGGGACCGACCGGCGGTCGCCCGGCCTGTGGTGCCATCTGCTGTGGACCCGGTCGTGGTGGCGCGCCCGGTGGCGGACCCGCGGGTCCGCGGGATGCGGCACCGGCGGGCGCGGTCGGCGGCATCGGCGCGGGTACGCCGTGACGGGCCGGTCGGCCGGGAACGGGCGTGACGATCGAGGCGGCCTGCACGGCACGTTCGCGGGCGGTGGCCACGTCGTCGGCGGTTGCGGTGATCACGCCGACGCGGCGCCGATGGAAACTCTCCGGCTTGCCGAACAGCCGGATGTCGGTTTCGGGCACGGCCAGCGCCCGCGCGACGTTCTCGAAGCCGATGGCCTTCTCGTCGAGTTGGCCGTAGATGACCGCGGATGCGCCCGGGGAGGCCAGCGTGACGTCGACGGGCAGACCGAGGATGGCGCGCGCGTGCATCTCGAACTCGCTCAGCCGCTGCGTCGCCATCGTCACCAGGCCGGTGTCGTGCGGGCGCGGACTGACCTCGGAGAAGTACACGTCGTCGCCCTTGACGAACATCTCGACACCGAAAATGCCGCGGCCACCGAGCTTTCCGTCACCGAGTGCGGTGGCGATGCGGGCCGCGATGGAGGTGGCCGCGCCCAGCGCGTCGGGCGTCATGTCGTGGGGCTGCCAGCTCTCGACGTAGTCACCGTTGACCTGCTTGTGACCGATCGGGGCACAGAAGTGCGACATCAGTTTACCGGTGGCCGGATCGATGGCCCGGACCGTCAGCAGGGTGATCTCGAAATCGAATTCGACCCATCCCTCGACGATGACCCGCTCCCCGGCGACGCGGCCACCGGTGGTGGCACGTTCCCAGGCCGAGTCGATGTCGGCGGCACTCTTGAGGATGGTCTGGCCCTTGCCCGACGACGACATGACCGGCTTGACCACGCACGGGAACCCGATCTGCTTGACCGCGACCGCCATTTCGTCATGCGAGCCGGCGAACAGGTACGGGGAGGTCGGCAGCCCGAGATCCTCATCGGCCAGCCGGCGGATGCCTTCCCGGTTCATCGTCGCCACCACCGCCGACGCCGTCGGGATGACCTCGGCCAGCTTGCGATCCTCGATCGATTTCAGCGCGTCGGTGGCGATTGCCTCGATCTCGGGAACGACGTAATGCGGGCGGTACTTCTGTACCAGCGCGTGAATGGCGGCGCCGTCGGTCATGTCGACGACCTCGGCGTGATGGGCCACCTGATGCCCGGGCGCCCCCTCGTAACGGTCGACGGCGATCACCTCGACGCCGAGCCGCTGGAACGCGATGACGAGTTCCTTGCCGAGTTCACCCGCGCCGAGCACCATGACGCGCGTCGCCGTCGGCGACAGCGGGGTACCCAGGATGTCGGGCGGCCCGACGGGTGATTCCTTCGGCCCGGACACTGCCTGCACCTGCGTCGGCGCCTGCGATGCCGCGACCTCGGCGGCGTCGGCTGCGGCCGGTACCGCCGGCTCCTTGCCCATTGCCGCCGGCTCCGTGCCCATTGCCGCCGGCTCCTTGGCCATCGTCACCGGCTCCGGTGTCGACTCCGCGACCACCGGCTGCGCCGCGGGTGCGGATTCCGCCTCGGGTCCCGACTCCGCCGCGGGGGCGGATTCGGTCACCGACAGCGGCGTGTCGATACCCGGTCCCGAGGGCACCGCTGCGGCGTCCGGTGAATCCGTCGACGGTTGCGGCACCTGCACGACGGGCGCCTGGGCCGGCGGGGCACTCGGCGCGGCGGCCTCGGTGCGCTGCGGCTCCTGAGGCGATGCACCACTCTCGGTGTTCGAGGTCATTCCCGGATTCTACGTGGCGTCACCGAGCGCGGTCATCGACACCACACTCGGTGAACCGGGAGTCGATATGGGGCTGTGACCTGCAGGGACGCCGGACCATCACGGCCGGTCAGCCCATCACCTGGTGGACGTAGCACCAACGCCACACTTCTCCGGGTTCCGCCGAACGCATGACGGGGTGGCCCGACGCCGCGAAATGCGCGGTCGCGTGCTTACGTGGCGACGAGTCACAGCAGGCGATATGCCCGCATTCCAGGCACTCACGCAGATGCGACCAGTGCTGCTCACCGAGTTCGACACAGTCCTGGCATTGGTCGCTACGGCCGTTCTCCGGCGGCGGGTCGCCGGCCGGATCGGCACCGTAGCGGGCGAGTTCCGGGCAACGGTCGCCCGTCGCCCCGGCGCCCGCCGCGTCGTCGCTGCGGTTTCCACGTCCAAACAATCGCATTCATCCATTATCGCCACTGTGACGCGGCCACACCGGTGCTACGTTCGTCCGAGTGAGCGCCTCACTCCTGCTCGTCGCGGCGGTGTCGCTCGCGATCGCCGCGCTGTGTCGTCATTTCGGTCTGTCCGCTCCGCTGGTACTCGTCGCGGTCGGTCTGGCCCTCGGATGGATCCCGGGTCTGCCCGAGGTGACCCTGGAACCCGATTTCGTGCTGTTCGTCATCCTGCCGCCGCTGCTGTACTCGGCCGCGCAGGACAGTTCGTATCAGGAGATACGGGCCAATCGCCGATCCATCGGTCTGCTGGCCGTCGGCCTGCCGCTGTTCTCGACGGTGCTGGTCGGGCTGGTCGCCTGGTGGAGCATCCCGCACGTGCCACTGGCCGCCGCCCTGGTGCTCGGTGCGATCGTGGCGCCGCCGGACGCGGTGTCGGCGCAGGCGATCGGGCGCAAGGTGGGCCTGCCGCGGCGCATCATGACGTTGCTGGGGGGCGAGAGCCTGCTCAACGACGCGACGGCGCTCACCGCGTTGCGCGTCGCCGTCGCCGCGGCCGTCGGGATGACCACGACCGTGTGGAACGGCATCTCGACGTTCCTGCTGGCCGCCATCGGCGGACTCCTCGTCGGCCTGGCGATCGGCTACCTCACCTCGTGGGTGCGCGGCTGGCTCACCGACCCGACCATGGAGACCGCGATCGGCATCATGGTGCCATTCGGCACCTACTTCGTCGCCGAGGAGTTCGGAGCGTCCGGGGTGATCGCGGTGGTCACCGCGGGCCTGCTGCTCGGACAACGATCGGTCCGCGAGGGCTATCAGACCCGCCTGCAGGACGAGGCGGTGCGCAAATCCATCGACGCCGTCCTCGAGGCATTCGTCTTCCTGCTCATCGGCCTGCAACTGCCCGACCTGGTCGACGGACTACACGGTGAGTCGTGGGCCCAGATCGCCATCGACGCCGTCGTGGTACTCCTCGCGGTGATCGTGGTGCGCTTCATCTGGGTGTATCCGGCGACCTATCTGCCGCGGCTGCTGTCACGCACCATCCGGGAACGCGAGCCGTTCCCGAAGCCGAGTTGGGTATTCATCGTCGGCTGGGCCGGAATGCGTGGGGTGGTGTCGCTCGCGGCGGCGTTCGCGATCCCGCTGACCACCAACTCCGACGCCCCGTTCCCGGCGCGGGCGGAGATCATCTTCCTCACCTTCGTCGTGGTGGTGGGCACGCTGCTGATCCAGGGCACCACGCTGCCGTGGATCATCCGACGTCTCGGTGTCGCCGGCGACGACGCCGCCACCGAACGCCTGGCCTATGCCGGCGCACAGGACCGGGCCTCGCGCGAATCCGAGGCGCTGCTCGATCAGATCGAGGCGCAGATGGCACCCGACGACGTCCGTCGGCATCAGATCGGGATGCAGCGCAAATGGGTGACCACGCAACGGAATACGGCGTGGGAGGAGCTCGGCCGGGGACCCGATGCCATCGGCGAGAGCCCCACCGCGGCCGGCAACCGCATCCGCGGCAAGATCCTCGCGGTGCAACGCAAGGTGTTCATCGAGGAACGCGACGCCGGCCGCATCGACGACGAGGTGCTCCGGATGGCGTTGCGGCGGTTGGACTTCGCCGAGGGATACACCGACCGCAGCGACAGCTGAGCGGCCGGGTCACGCCTCGTCGGAGCCGACGCGGTCCCCGATCTCGTCGATGTGCTCGACACCCCCGGAATCGTCGGTGTCGTCGACGTCGTCGAGTTCGTAGACCACCGTCTCCTGGGTCCGGCCCCGCAGCGTGACGGTTTCCGCACGGCGCCAATGCCGACCCTCGTCGCCCTTCACCGCATCCATTGCACGACCGGATGCCAAGGGGCGCAATGGGTCACGCTTGGCCAGCTCCGAGAGCCGGGCGCTCTCGTTGACCGGATCACCGATCACCGTGTACTCGAATCGTTCGATGGCACCGACGTTTCCGGCGACCACCGGTCCGTGGCTGATCCCGATGCCGGCGGATAGTTCCGGCACCTCCAAGCGCAGCCGCATCGAGATGTGCCGGCCCGCGGCCAACGCCGCCCCGGCCGCATCCGGAAGGGCCAGCGGCGCACCGAAGATCGCCAGCACCGCGTCGCCCTCGAACTTGTTGACCAAGCCCTTCTGTTCCTCCACCGCCGCCACGATGACCGCGAAGAAGCGGTTCAGGATCTCCACCACCTCCACCGGGGAACGTTGCGCCGCAAGGGTTGTCGAACCGATCACGTCGACGAAGACAGCGGCCACCACCCGTTCGACACCGCCGAGTTCCGGGTCCGATGACAACGCCGCCGCGGCCACCTCGCGTCCGACATGCCGACCGAATATGTCCCGCATGTGCTCTCGTTCACGCAGCCCGCCGACCATCGAGTTGAATCCGGCCTGCAGATCGCCGAGTTCGGTGCCGTCGTAGACGACGAGGTCGGCGTCATCGAGCCGGCCCGCCTGGACCCGTTCCATCGCCGAGCGGACACTGCGGATCGGCCCGATGACGGACAGACTGGACAGCAGGGTCAGGATCAGACCGGTGGCCAGCGCGGTGAGCGCGAGCACCATCACCCCGACGAACAGGTCGAGTTTGGTCGTCTCGGCGCGGAACGCGCCGAACATCACCACCAGCAGGATGCCGACGATGGGGATGGCCGATCCGACCATCCAGGAGGTCACCGATCGGCTGCGGACGCCGCTGCGTTTGCGTCGGCCGTAGCCGGCGCTGATGAGCTCCGCGGCCACCGGACGCAGGGAGAACTCGATCAGCAGCGACGAGATCGCGACGACCACCACCCCGCTGAGCCCGACGACGAAGAACATCTTGGGGATGAGGTCGGGGTCGGTTATCCCATAGGCGAGGGTGAAGAAGACCACCGCACCGGCCCACAGGGCTGCCTGGAGGCCGAGCAGACGTATCGGGGCGCGTCGGGCGCGGCGCGCGTCCTTCTTGGTGGGTTCCCGATCCTGGATGGCCCAGCGCAGATCGCGGACCACGACGACGGTACCGAGGACGATCCCGATGACGAAGGCGAACACCACGTACACCGGGAGCGCGATGAAGTTGACCCACCACAGGTTGCTCCGGAACACCGACGGTTCGGGAATCCCCACCGAGGTGAGCGTGATCGCCATGATCGCACCCACCAGGTTCGCGAACACGATCGACGACGTGAGCAGCGTCTGGATGCGGACGCGCTGTCTGACCCCGCTCTCCTTCGACGAGCCGAGCAGGATCGATCCGTAGTCACGTCTACCCGTCCTCGCCACCCGATCACCTTCTCACGACTCGCCCGAGGTGGAATCGATCCGGGCGTCCGGTGCGTGTAACACCCGCGCCGGTCATTCGCGATGCAAACAATATCGGCGCGATCTGGTTCTGCGCCGCGGATAGCAGTGTCGATGTCCGGTTCCCATGACGCCCACGTCGCCCCGGATGCGGCCGGATCGCCGATCGCATCCGGGTGGACGATTCACCCGCAACAGCAGCAGCCCTCCGGCCGATCACCGCGTCGTCGGCGCCTGCCGGGTCGCCGCTTGGTCATCCCGGGCATCGCCGCCGTGGTGACGCTGCTCCTCTACGTCCTCAGCGGCCTGATCACCGGCGGGAACACCGCCTCTGCGCTCGTCGGGCACCCGGAGGTGCTGCGCCCGGGCTGCACCTGGGACTCCTCGGGCAATTACGTGCAGAACTGCAGGGTGTGGTCGGCGTCGATGAACAAGTACATCGTCGTGCAGGTCCGCGCCTCCAACGGCAGCGACAAGGGCATCTACCTGCTCGACGGCATGCGTGCGGTGGACACCCATTCGGCATGGACCAGTGATGTGCAGGCCGCCAAGGTGTATGACTCGTCGACCGACACCACGCTGGTGATGCCGGCCGGCGGGGCGTCGTCTTTCTACACCGACTGGAACGGCCCGGCCGGGGCGAACACGACGATCAAGCAGGAGACCTTCCTGACCCAGGAACTGCCCGACTATCTGTCGCAGAACTTCGGCGTCAGCAAGTCCGGCAACGCGATCGTCGGGCTGTCGATGTCGGCGGGTCCGGCGGTGACCCTCGCCGAGAAGCATCCCGAGCAGTTCAAGGTGGTGCAGGCGATGTCGGGGTACTACCAACTCGACAACCCGATCGGCGCGCTCGGCGTGCTGGCGTCGCAGACGATCGTCTCCAACTACACCAACGGCATCGTCAACATGTGGGGTGCGCCGGGCAGCGCACAGTGGGCCGCCAACGATCCGTCCCGCAACGTCGACAAGCTGAAGGAGAACGGCCAGGTGCTGATCATCTCCTCCGGCAACGGATTCCTCACCACATCGGAGATGGCGAAGCTATCCCAGCAGGATCAGATCAGCGCGATGGCGCTGGAGATGCTGTCGGCGGTGTCGACGGTGCTGATGCAGTTGCAGCTCGCCCAGTCCGGGGCGTCGGTGATCTCGCTGCCCAACTACGGCGGCCACACCTGGACGACCTGGGACCGCAGTCTCACCGACGGCCGGGACGACCTGCTGGCCGCTCTGCGGGCGAATCCGCCGGTGACCACCAAGGCGCAGGTCGTCAGCGCCGGCGGTGACACCAACACCACGGGCGTCGCCGCGGCCACCGCAGCCGCACGGAAGGGGGCGAGCACCACCGTCGCGTTGCCCACAGTGCTTGCGGCACAGGCATCTTCGTCAGGGGCATCGCCGTCGGCGGCTTCACCGTCGGGCGCGGCGTCCTCGGACGATCCGTCGTCGGGGACGGCCGACTCGTCGGTCCCGTCGTCGGACGCGGATGATCCGTCGACCTCCGCCCCGGCCGGAACGACCACCCCGGCCCATCCCGGCGCGAGCGAAAGCCCCTCGCCAGCAAGCGAATCACCGAGCGTCGGGGTTCCCGCCGGGGGTTCGGCGCTGACCACCACCACCCCAGTGCGCTGACGCACCGGGATGGTGGTCGAGCGTGTCAGCTGATGCGGATCATCTTCTTGTTGACGAATTCGTCGATACCGAAACGTCCGAGTTCTCGTCCGAAGCCCGATCGCTTCACGCCACCGAAGGGTAATTCGGCACCCTCGGCACCGACGGCGTTGACGAAGACCATGCCGGCCTCGATCTTGTCGGCCACCCGCAGCGCCTGATCCGCGTCGGTGGTGAAGACATAGGAACCGAGCCCGAACGGGATGTCGTTGGCGAGCGCGACGGCCGCGTCCTCGCCGGCCACCTTGTAGACGGTGGCCACCGGGCCGAAGAGTTCCTCCTTGGCGACCGGCGACTCCGGATCGATGCCGGTGAGCACGCCGGGCGGGAAGTGCGCGCCGGAGCGTTCACCCGCCGAATCCAGTGTGGCGCCTGACTTCACGGCCGTGTTCACCTGCTCTTCGAGACGTTCGGCGGCGGCCAGCGACGACAGCGGGGCGAGTCCCTGCGCGGTCGCCTTGACCTTGTCGGTGAACTTGGTGATGAAGTCGTCGTAGATGCTCTCGTCGACGATGAAGCGTTTGGCGGCATTGCAGGCCTGACCGGTGTTCTCGAACCGCCCGTCGACCGCGGCGGATATGGTCGCGTCGAGATCATCGGTGGACAGCAGGATGAACGGGTCGGATCCACCGAGTTCGAGGACCACCTTCTTCAGGTTGCGCCCGGCCACCTCGGCGACGGCGGCACCGGCCCGCTCCGAACCGGTCAGCGAGACTCCCTGGATACGCGGATCGGCGATGGCCGCAGCGATCTGATCGTTGGTCGCATAGATGTTGACGTAGGCGCCGGGCGGGTAGCCGGCGTCGAGGAAGATCTGCTGTAGCGCGGCCGCCGACTCCGGGCACTGCGGCGCGTGCTTGAGCACAATCGTGTTGCCCAGCACCAGGTTCGGACCGGCGAACCGGGCGACCTGGTAGTACGGGTAGTTCCACGGCATGATGCCGAGGAGCACCCCGACGGCACTGCGCCGGACGAATGCCGAGCCCTCGCCCTCGAGCAGGGTGATCGGTTCGTCGGCGAGGAACTTCTCGGCGTTGTCGGCGTAGTACTCGTAGATCGCGGCGCTGAACTCGACCTCACCCACCGACTGATCGAGCGGCTTGCCCATCTCCCTCTGGATGATGGCGGCGAGCTCATCCTTGCGTTCGGTGTGCAGTGCCGCCACCTTGCGGATCAACTCGGCCCGCTGCGCCACCGTCGAGGTCTTGGACCAGTTCGCGAATGCGTCGGCGGCCGACGCGATCGCGGCGGTGACCTGATCGTCGGTGGCGGTCGGGTATTCCTTGACGACCTCACCGGTCGCGGGATCGGTGACGGCGTACAGGCCCATCGGACACTCTCCTCGTTTGCGGGGTGGCCGGGGCGCCACCACCTGCTTCCACGAGGCTAACCAACATCACGCGGACATGCCGCCGATACCGCCGTATTGAGACACATCGGCAGCGGTTATCCGCGATTACACGCCCAGTCTTCTGCGAATTCCGGGACCAACAGGACAGCCGGCAACGATATCCGCAATTCTCGCGCGCTTTCAGACGATGTCGCGGCGCACGATCGTCTGTTCGCGTCCCGGGCCGACGCCGATGCACGAGATGTGCGCACCGGACAGTTCCTCGAGACGCAGGATGTAGTCCTGCGCGTTCTTGGGGAGATCGTCGAAGGTCCTGGCCTCGCTGATGTCCTCCCACCAGCCCGGCATCTCCTCGTAGATGGGCTTGGCGTGATGAAAACCGGTCTGCGTCATCGGCATGTCCTCGACCCGTTCACCGTCGACCTCGTAGGCCACGCAGATGGGCACGGTCTCCAGGCTGGAGAGCACATCGAGCTTGGTCAGGAAGTAGTCGGTGATGCCGTTGACGCGCGTCGCGTAGCGGGCGATGACGGCGTCGAACCAGCCGCAGCGCCGGGCCCGGCCGGTGGTCACGCCGACCTCGCCGCCGGTCTTGGCCAGATACGCACCCCACTCGTCGAACAGTTCGGTCGGGAACGGGCCCGAGCCGACGCGCGTGGTGTAGGCCTTGAGGATGCCGAGCACGGTGGTGATGCGATTGGGTCCGATACCCGCACCCACCGCCGCGCCGCCGGCGGTCGGATTCGACGACGTCACATACGGATAGGTGCCGTGGTCGACGTCGAGCAGCGTGCCCTGCGAACCCTCGAGCAGGACGGTCTCACCGCGTTCGAGGGCCTGGTTGAGCAGGAGCCGGGTGTCGGCGATGCGGTGCTTGAAGCCTTCGGCCTGGGTGAGCACCTCGTCGACGACCTGCTGGGGATCGAGCGCGCGGCGGTTGTAGATCTTCACCAGGATCTGATTCTTCAGCTCGAGTGCCGCCTCGACCTTCTGGGCGAGGATCGACTCGTCGAGGACGTCGGCGACGCGGACGCCGACGCGGGCGATCTTGTCCTGATAGCAGGGCCCGATCCCGCGACCGGTGGTGCCGATCTTCTTGTTGCCCAGGAAGCGTTCGGTCACCTTGTCGATGGCCACGTGATACGGCATCAGCAGGTGGGCGTCGGCGGAGATCATCAGGCCGGTGGTGTCGACGTCGCGGTCCTCGAGGCCGCCGAGTTCGGTGAGCAGCACACCCGGGTCGACGACAACGCCGTTGCCGATGACGTTGTTCACGCCCGGGGTCAGGATGCCCGACGGAATCAGATGCAGGGCGAAGGTCTCGCCGTTGGGCAGCACCACCGTGTGACCGGCGTTGTTGCCGCCCTGGTAGCGGACCACCCATTGCAGCTTGCCGCCGAGGAGATCGGTGGCCTTACCTTTGCCCTCGTCACCCCATTGGGCGCCGATCAGCACGATCGCGGCCATGGTCTGTTCACCCTTCAGTTGCGTTCGTCGAACCGGGACAACCCTACTGGTTCGGCCTGCTCGATACGCTATTCCCATGTCGTTCGCCCTCATCACGTCCGTCCAGGCACCGTCGGTGGGCAGCTCTCGCCGGGCCCTGCGCGACGCCGTGTCGACGCGGATCGCCGAACCCGGGGTGTCGCGCCTGATCGTCGAACCCGACGCGGGCGGCCCCGGTGATGCTCCCGCCGCCGACGCGGCCGCCGCCTCCGACCGCTATCTCGCGCAGGTCATCGCCGCCCTGATGCTGATCGAGCGTCTCGACGTCGAGGTCGCCTACGTCGCCGACCGACCGACACCGGCGACCCGCATCTACGGCCTCCCCCACGGCGACGCGGCGCGGGACCTGGCCCGCACCGGACGGGCACGGGATCTACCGCTGATCCGCGACGACGCCGCGACGGTGCTCGTCGGCGTCGCCCGACACCTCGGCGCCGACGGCGCTCCCCTGCACGGCGAGAGTTACGCCGACGATCATCGGCTTTTCCGCGGCGAGGTGCCCGGGATCCGGATCGAGCCGACGCCGGGCGAGCCGGGACTGCGGGCCCGCCTCGAGCCGTCGGGAATGCGCCGGGTGCTGCGCCGGCAGCGGTGGTATCCGGGTCGGGCGGTACAGACCGGCGGGACGAACATCGTTGTGGAACGCGAGGGTGAGCTCACCGAGCGGGTGGTCAAGCGCTCGACGTACTACCGTCACCACGTGGATCTGAAACTGGTGCTGCCGTCCGGAGAATCGTCATGACCGGCCAGGGCTTCGAGCGGCGACGCACGCCGACGATCACCGAGATCGGCCGGGCGGTCCAGCCCGGGGCGATCTTCCTCGGCCTGATCGCCGTGGCCATCGTCGGCGGATGGTTGTGTGCCACAGCAGGATTCGATCGCGCTTCGGGTAGGGCCACCGCGGGCATGCTGCTGCTGGTGCTGTCCGGCTGGGTGATCTCGCTGTGTCTGCACGAATTCGGGCACGCGGTCACCGCCTACCGATTCGGTGACCGGGACGCCGAACTGCGCGGTTACCTGACCCTCAATCCGCTGCGCTACACCCACCCCGGCCTGTCACTGGGATTGCCGCTGCTGATCATCCTGATGGGCGGCATCGGATTCCCCGGCGGCGCGGTGTATCTGAACGAGCGCGGCTTCACGCGCGCACAGCGCACCCTCGTATCGCTGGCCGGACCGGCGATGAACATAGTGCTGGCGATCATCCTGCTTGCGGTGATCCGGGCGTTCGGGCCGTTCACCGACAGTCCGTTCGGGGTCATCATCACCGACCCGTCCACCATCAACCTGTGGGACGGACTGGCGATGCTGGCGTTCCTGCAGATCACCGCCGCGGTCCTCAACCTCATCCCGATGCCGGGATTCGACGGGTACGGGGCCATCGAGCCGTATCTGTCGCCGCAGACGCGGCAGTCGGCCGCCAAGATCGCACCCTACGGCTTCCTGATCGTCTTCGCGCTGCTGTTCATCCCGGCACTCAACAAGGCCTTCTTCGACGTCATCTTCTGGCTGTTCGAGCTGTCGGGTGTGCCCTCCCAGCTCGCCGGCTGGGGCTGGGAAACCTTCCTGTTCTGGCGCCGCTGACCTCATGTTCCGGCGCCGGCCGCCGCACCCGATCAGACCGGGCGCACCCACGATCGGGTGTTGACGCCGGAGCCGATGTAGCTGCCCTTGCCGCAGTCGGTGGCGGTGAATCCGCTGCCATCGGTCGCCGGACTGGTGCGGTGATAGAAGACCCGGACGCCGGCGGTCTCGCCGGGGTTGCGGCCCAGACCCACGCAGTCGAGTTCGAGGACGGCCCGGACATTGGCCGGGCAGTTGATGGACGCGCCCGCCCAGTAGTTGTAGATCGAGCAGTCGCGCACGGTCGCGGCCTGACCGTCGCCGGCGCCCAGGGTGGCAGCCGTGCCCAGCGCCATACCCGCGATGGCCGTGGTGGTGCAGAGTCGTCGGATGATGCTCATGGGTGATGCCTCTTTTCCGGATCGGGTGGTGAACTCCTACCGGAGGATTCGCGACATACGCGACATTCGTTACCTCGGCAAACGAAACCGCGGCCCTACCACCGCAGTTCGTCGTGGCATTTGTGCTGCTGATCCTCGGGATCCACCTGCACCGTCGCGTGTTCGAGTCCATGACGGGTGAGCACCTGCCGGGCGGCCGAGAGCACCTCGGCGCCCTCCCGCGAGCTCCCGAGATGCACCGTGGCGACGTCCATCCCGGTGGTCAGCGACCACACGTGCAGATCGTGGACGTCGTCGACGCCGGGAATGGCCGCGAGTTCGGACCGTAGCGCATCGACGTCGATGTGCGAGGGAGCCTGCTGGTTGAGGATGCGCAACGCGTCGATGGCCAGCCGCAGTGCGCGCGGCACCACCCAGAGGGCGATGCCGACGGCGACGATGATGTCGGCGTAGCCCCACCCGGTGGTCAGCGCGACGATGCCGGCGACGAGCACGCCCACGCTGCCTACGGCGTCGGCGAGGACCTCGAGGTAGGCACCGCGCACGGCGATGGAGTCGCGGGAATCGTCCCGCAGCAGCAGCATGACCGCGAGGTTCACCGCGAGCCCGATCAGTGCGACGACGATCAACGTCAGACCCGGGACCTGCGGGTCGGAGCCGATCCGCTCGATGGCCTCGTAGAGCACGAACGCCGCGACCCCGATGAGCAGTACCGCGTTGGCGACCGCGGTGAACACCTCGGCCCGGTGCCAGCCGAAGGTCCGGGTGTCGGTGGTCTTGCCGTGCCGCGCGAGCAGTAGTGCGGTCAGCCCCATGAGCAGCGCGACGACGTCGGTCAGCATGTGCCCGGCGTCGGCGATGAGGGCCAGGGAGTCGACGGCGATGCCGACGGTGAGCTCCACGACGAAGTAGGTGCTGATCAGACCGACGGCCACGGCCATCGGCCAGATCCGTCGATGCGTGGCCGAGGCGGCGTCGACGTGACCGTGCGAGTGCGAATGTGAATGTCCCATGACCCAGCCAATATATGCACGAGTTCGCATATATGACAAGAGTTAGGGTCGGCTAAGTGGGTGGCGCGATCGCTCCTGACCCGCGCGGTACGCCCATCGTCACGCGGTTAGCGCAACGACCGCGTAAGTACGCGGACTCCGCGTCGAGCAGCAACAACCGCGCCAACTCCGATGCCCGCCCGGCAACCGACCGCCGACCGCGCGGATCTTCAGCGCAGCGTCGCCACCGCCGACGACCGTCGCAGTCCCGCCACCATCAGCAGATCGACGAGCAGCGACCGAATCTCGGCCAGCAACGCCGTCTCGGCCATGCCACGCTCCTCGGCCAGTTCCATCCGCGCCTTACGGGCGATGGTGCGCAGCACCCGTGCGGCGTCGGCGGCATCGGGCGATTCGCCGGGATCGGCGAGCATCATCTCCCGCAGGATCTCGAACGCATCCGCGAGGTCGCCGACGATCTCGATGAGTTCGGGACGCAGTGGTTCGCCCCGCTGCGTGATGCCCAGCGCACGTCGGGCGATGATGCGGAAGTTGCGGACCCCGTTGTCGATCGGGTCCGCGGTCGCCGAGATTCTCTGGAGTCGCATCCGCGAGCCCCAGTACAGCGGCGAGAGCGTGCTGATCTCCCGGCCACCGCTCATGTCCTGCCGCATCGTGTTGATCGCGCCCTGCGTACCGCGGCCCTTCTCCAACGCGGCGAGCACCAGTTCCTGGTCACCGGCGCGGAGTCCGTCGGCGAGCTGACGGGCGGCATCACGGACCGTGGCGAGCACCCCGGCCGCGTCACGACGCGCTCGGGCCGCCGGGTTGGCCGGCAGCAACGCCCCGACGAGGATGCCGATCAACCCACCGGTGAGCGCGTCGATCGCGCGGTGAAATCCGCCGATCCCCCCGGGCGGCAGCAGCGTGGCGACCAGGACCGCCGACGACGCCGCCTGCATCGGGATCAGCGGCCCGTCGTCGAGGAACACCGCGACCGCCATGGCCAGGGCCACCACGACGACGATTTGCCAACCGCCACTTCCTATTTCGACGATCAGCAGATCGCCGACCAGGATGCCGATGGTGACCCCGGCGACCAGTTCGACCGATCGGCGCCACCGGCGGCCCAGCGACAGACCGAGCGAGATGATCGCGGCGATCGGCGCGAAGAAGGGTTGTGAATGACCCAGGACGTCGAGGGCGAACCACCACGCCACCCCGGCCGCGATCGAACACTGCAGGATCGGTACCGCCGACAGGTAGAGCCGGCGGATCCGCACCCGCAGGAGCCGCGGCAGCGCCTCGTATCCGCCCCGCACCCGCGACGTCAGCGACGTCACCGACGGGTCAGCTCAGCCCGAGGTGATCGACGGCCCTCGGGTCGCTGTCGTTGAGCAGATCGAGGCACCGCAGGTATTCGTCCTCTTCACCGATCGCCTGCGCGGCCCGGGCGAGCGCACCCACACACCGCAGGAATCCCTGATTCGGTTCGTGACTCCACGGCACCGGGCCGAAGCCCTTCCAGCCGTGGCGTCGCAGTTGGTCGAGCCCACGGTGATATCCGGTTCGGGCGTAGGCGTAGGCCTCGATCACCTTGACGGTCTCGGGTTTCTGGGCGCCCTGTGTGGCCAGTGCACGTTCGGCGAGGTAGGCCCACGCGATCGACGCGGTCGGATGCGTTGCCGCCACCTCGGCGGGTTCGGCTCCGTTCAGCAGGTCGGATTCGGCATCGTCATCACCGGTCAGGAGCGTGGGTTGCGGTCCGAGGAGGTCTCCGAAGGAAGTCACCCCACCATTCAATCACCGGACTTCTCGGCGGGACGTCCGGTCGTCTCGATGGCACAATGCCCCGAAGGTCTCCGATGGGCGTTCCTCGCCGCGTCGATCGCGGTCTCCCCAGCGGAGAGATGGCAGATCGATTCGCTAGTGTGAATGGCGCACTTCGTCGAGTCGGGATGTGCTTCGTCGCTCCACTCGGGGCGACGTGAGTCTTTGTGGGTATGTCGAGCCTCGTGTTCGAAGAAGGTGTGGTGATGTCCGATGGCGCAGTCTGACGATCAGAAGTCGGCTGTCACCAGGGCTTTTTCAAAGCTGCGGAAACTGCGTGAGCGTGGCGGCGATGCTGCCGGATCGAGCAGCGCAGCACCGACGCCACCGCGCCCGGCAGGTCCCGCACCTCGACCTCAGCAGGGACCCCAGCAGGCCGTACCGCCCCGTCCGCAGGGCGGCCCCGCGCGCCCCCAGGGTGGTCCGGCGCGAGGACCGCAGGCCGGGCGTCCGGCCGGTGACAGTCCCTCAACGGCGCCGATGCACGCTACGACCGCACCCCTTCCGACCGCCGGAGCCGGACGGAAGCCGTCGGATCAGCAGAGCGCACCGGGTACGAAGCCGGGGCGGGACTCCTCCACCGAGAGCCCGCATCCCCGGCCGCGCGGCGGGCGCGGTATCGATTCGGCGACCAAGGTGATCTCACGCGCCAGCCTCCCCGACACCACGGACCTCGACGACCTCGAGGATGTCGAGGTCTACGGCAGTGGTCCGGAGTCGGTGGATGCGACCGACGCGGCCGCAGCCGATTCGAGCGACACCGTCGAGCGGGAGAGCAGCACCGAGACCGCTGACACCGCTGAATCGGACGGCACCGCTGAATCGGAGGGCACCGCCCAAACCGCGAGTGACGCCGAATCCGCGGTTCAGGCAGAAGTTGAGACCGATGCCCCGGCGCCCGCCGCGGAATCGGCTGCCACCGAGACCGCGCCGAGCGAGACCGACGACGCCGTCGTCGCCGAGGACACCGAGCCCGTCGCCTCCCCCGACGACGCCACAGTGACCGACGAGAGCCCGTCGACCGAAAGCCCGTCCGCCGAGAACGCGGACGACGCAGAATCTGCCGATGCCGATACCGATGCCGACGCAGCCTCGGATGACGCCACCCCGGATGACGACGGTTCCGGTCACGGCACGGCCGTCGCGGCAGGTGTCGCCGCGGGCACCGCAGCCGCAGTCGTTGCCACCACGGATGACGACGACGATGCGACCGAGACCGCCACCACCGATGAATCGGCCCTGGACGCGCCCGCCGAGGACGCCCCGCAGGGCGACGACGTCGCCGAGGCACCGGCACAGGAATCCGAGGAACCCGCCGCCGAGGTCGAGAGCGACGACACCACCCCGAGCAACACCGAAACCGCCACCACCGAGCCCGGTGGGGCGGAGCAGGCCGAGCCGGATCAGGGTGAGCCGGATCAGGGTGAGCCGGTGCCGGCAGACGCCGCAACCGATGCGGATGCGCCCACCGTTGCCGAGACCGAGGCCGGCGACCCCGAGACCGCAGATACCGAGACCGTTGACTCCGACGCCGGATCAGATGCGGTAGCGGAGACGGGATCGGAGACCGAGGCCGGCGTCACCGAGACCGCAGATATCGAGACCGCAGAACCCGAGACCGCAGAACTCGAGACCGCAGAACCCGAGACCGCAGACACCTCGGATGAGGCCGACACCGAGGCAGACTCGGCGATAGCGGAAGATACTGTCGCGGAGGCGGATTCCGACACGGCGGACGACACCGTCACCGAAACCGATTCCGCCACAGCCGAAGATGCGGTCACCGATACCGACATCCCCGACACCGACGCAGCAGAGGCCGCCGTCGCCGAGGCCGCCGAGGATGAGGCGGAGGTCGACGAGCGGGTCGCCGACGAGGTTGATGCGGCAGACGTCGCCGAGACCGAAACCACCGACACCGCAGACGATGTCGCGGGCGACGATGCCGACACCGTCATCCTCAACAAGGCATCGCAGCAATCCGGGGCCCCGCAGCAGGATGAGCAGTCGGCCACCAGGGGCGCCGGTGCAGCGGTCGCCGGTGCAGCCGTGGCCGGGGGTGCCGTGGCCGCAGGTGCGTCCGCCGCCAAGGCCTCCGCCGGATCGGCGACTGCAGGCTGGTCGACGACAGCCCATCAGCCGCAGGTCATTCCGGGTACGCAGGAACCCAAGAAGGCCACGCCCCGGAAGGGCCGCGGTGCACTGCTCGCCGTTCTCGGGATCATCATCGCGCTCGTGGTGATCGCCGGAGGTATCTTCGCCTACTTCCAATTGCGGCCGGTGGCACCGGAAGACGAGGCGGCCGATACCGCCACCACCTTCACCACCGCTCTGTACGAGGGCGATCTCGCGACGCTTCGTGACGTCACCTGTGGCGCGAAGTTGGCCTATTACACCAACATGAACGACGCGGACTGGACGAAGCTCTACCAGACCCAGAAGGCCAAGAACGAGCTGACCAAGGTCGAGTCGGTCAATGCGGTGCGCATCGACGACGGCGGCAACAGTGCGGTCGTCGAGGTCACCGCGCTGAACACGAGCACCCCGGACCAGCCACAGCGGGTTGCCATCAATCTGCAGAAGCAGGGCGATGACTGGAAGGTCTGCGATCCGCAGTGACCGGTGATCGCGCCGCGGGCGATCCGTCCGCGGCAGACCCCGGTCACGAGGCCGCCGAGACGCGCCGGATCGACGGTCGCGGGCGCCACCAGCGGCCCATTCCGCCGCCGGACCGTCCACCGCTGCCGATGGGGACGCGTCCGGCCGCACCCGATGTCCGCGGCCCGATGCCCGGTGCGCATCATGCCGACGCTCTTGCGCGTCCGGTTCCGGGCCCACGTGCCGACGGCCCTGTCCCACCCGGGGCTCCACCCATTCCATCCGCGGCTCCGCCAGCCCCACTCGCGGCTCCAGCCGTCCCGCCCGGGGCCCAGCCCGTTGCACCCGAGGCCCCAGCGGCCCCGCCGCAGGGCCTCCCCGTCCCGGCGGCGGTCATCGCCGGGTCCGACGATCCCACTCCACGACTGCCGCAGCCCAGTGAACCCGCACCGACCGCGTTCCGCGGTCCGCGTGCGCCGGGCTCCCCGCAGGCCGCTGCGCCCGCGCCGCAGATCGCCGAACCACGTCCGGCCGGTCCGCCCGCCGCAGGCCCCCATCCCATCGATCCCCGCGCCGCCGCCGATCCCCGAGCCAACGATCCCCGCGGCACCGATTCCCGCGCCGCTGATCCCCGCCGCCCGGTCCGCGGCCCCCACGACTCGGCCGGTCGCCCGTCGCCGTCCAGGGCCACCTCTGCGTCGCCCGGCCACACGCGCAAGCACCGACCGGATCTGTTGATCATCACGGCGGCCACCGTGATGGTGCTGCTGGCCATCGGAGTCCTGGTCGGGCTTCTCACCCTCTGAGGCCGAGCACCCGTCGCCCCCGACACGCCGACGGCGCCCCGGAATCATCCGGGACGCCGCCGTCGGTCTGTGCCGGGTCCCCTCGGACCCGTCAGGTCATGCGCTAATCGACTTGCCCACCGACTTCAGGTCGGTGCAGGCCTCGACGACGCGCTCACTCATGTTCGCCTCGGCCTTCTTGCTCCACACACGCGGGTCGTAGGTCTTCTTGTTGCCGACCTCGCCGTCGACCTTGAGCACACCGTCGTAGTTCTCAAACATGTGCCCGGCGATGGGTCGCGTGTAGGCGTACTGGGTGTCGGTGTCGACGTTCATCTTGACGACGCCGTAGCTCAGCGCCTCCTCGATCTCGCTCTTGAGCGATCCCGATCCGCCGTGGAAGACGAAGTCGAACGGCTTGGATCCCTCGGCGAGGCCCAACTTCTTGACGACGACCTCCTGACCGGTCTTGAGTACATCGGGACGCAGCTTCACGTTGCCCGGCTTGTAGACGCCGTGGACGTTGCCGAAGGTGGCGGCGAGCAGGTAGTGACCCTTCTCACCGGTTCCCAACGCGTCGACGGTCTTCTCGAAGTCCTCGGGGGTGGTGAACAGCTTGTCGTTGATCTCCGCCTCGACGCCGTCCTCTTCACCGCCGACCACACCGATCTCGCATTCCAGGATGATCTTGGCCGCGGCCGCCTTGGCCAGAAGCTCCTGCGCGATCTCGAGGTTCTCGTCGATCGGCACGGCCGAGCCGTCCCACATGTGCGACTGGAACAGCGGGTTCTTGCCGGCGTCGACGCGTTCCTGGCTGATCGCCAGCAGCGGCCGCACGTAGGTGTCGAGCTTGTCCTTCGGACAGTGGTCGGTGTGCAACGCAATCGTCACGCCGTACTTCGCGGCGACGACGTGCGCGAACTCGGCGAGTGCCACCGCACCGGTCACCATGTCCTTGACGCCGAGCCCGGAACCGAACTCCGCGCCACCGGTCGAGAACTGGATGATGCCGTCGCTGCCGGCGTCGGCGAAACCCTTGATGGCCGAGTTGATCGTCGACGACGACGTGCAGTTGATCGCCGGGAACGCGTAGCCACCCTCCTTCGCCTTGGCGAACATCTCGGCGTACTGCTCTGGGGTTGCTATGGGCATGTCACGTCCTCCAACCGGGTAGGCGTCTTCTCACCGTGTGAGCGGGTCCACTCGGATTCAGTATGTCAAGGTCGAGCCACCGGCGCGCAGCGGCCCGGGATGTCGGCACACGACGGATTCACCAGACACTCATATCCACCCGGTACCCTGAATTTCCGTGACGAACTTCGCGTTGGCCGCAAACACGACAAATCTGGCACTGCTCCCGGGTTTCCTGGATCCCGTCAACCTGCTGAACTCGTTCGGCACATGGATTCTCGCCGGGCTCCTCCTCGTCGTGTTCATCGAGTCGGGCCTGCTGTTTCCGCTGCTTCCGGGTGACTCGCTGCTGTTCACCGCGGGCCTGATCGTGGCCGCCAAGTCCGCCGACATCGAACCCTTCGCACCGCTGTGGGTGCTGTTGGTCACCATTCCGATCGCCGCCTTCCTCGGCGATCAGGTCGGCTATCTCATTGGCAACCGGCTCGGATACTCCCTGTTCAAGCCGAACGCGCGGGTGCTGAAAGAGAAGTACATCATCGAGGCGCACGAGTTCTTCGAGAAGCACGGGCCGATCACCATCGTGCTGGCCCGATTCGTGCCGATCGTGCGCACCTACGCCCCGCTCGTCGCCGGGGCCGCCAAGATGCGCTACTCGATCTTCCTCACCTACAACATCGTCGGTGCCATCGCGTGGGGCGCCGGAGTGACCCTGCTGGGGTATTTCCTCGGCCAGATCGCCTTCATCCGCGACAACGTCGACTACATCTTCCTGCTCATCGTCTTCGTCTCGGTGCTGCCGATCATTTCCGAGGTCGGCAAGCGCGTCCTCCGCGCCCGCCGCGGGATCGTCGAGGAACCCGTCGACGACCGTGCGCCCGAACCGTCACAGGTCCCGCCCGCAGCCTCCTGAGGCGACGCCACGTCGCCCAGGCGACCCGCAGCGGGTTTTGGCCGTCTCACAGGCCGACCAAGTAGCCTGGTGACCCGTGATCGATTCCGCTCTCGCCCAGGCCACGACCACCGCGGTCGCACTGCCGGGCATCCTCGACCCCATCAACGTGCTCAGCTGGTTCGGCGCCTGGGCGTTCTGGGGCCTGCTCCTGGTGATCCTCATCGAGTCCGGGGTGCTGTTTCCGGTCCTGCCCGGTGACTCGCTGCTGTTCGTGGCGGGCATGGTCGTCGCGGCCGGCGGTAAGGAGGGCATCGACAAGTTCGCCTCGCTGTGGCAACTGCTGATCTTCGTGCCCGTCGCCGCGATCATCGGCGGCCAGATCGGCTACTGGATCGGCCGGTTCGTCGGCACCGAGATGTTCCGACCCGACGCCCGATTCCTCAAGGAGCGCTACCTCACCGAGGCCCACGACTTCTTCGAGAAGCACGGCCCGATCACGATCTTCCTGGCCCGGTTCGTGCCCATCGTGCGCACCCTGGCCCCGATCGTGGCGGGTGCCGCGCGGATGAAGTGGACGGTGTTCGCCATCTACAACGTCGTCGGCGCCATCGTCTGGGGTGCCGGCATCGTGCTGCTCGGCTACTGGCTGGGTGGCTTCGAGATCGTGCAGAAGCTCATCGAACCGATCTTCATCCTCATCGTGGTGATCTCGGTGGCCCCGATGCTCATCGAGTGGTACCGCCGACACCGCGCCGCCAAGAAGGGGATCGTCGACGAGGACGTCACGGCCACACCCACGTCGGTCGAGGATCGCGGCACCGGTTCGGTCTGATCGACCCTCGACACCGGCGAGCTACCGTGGGCCCTGAAATCCCATGCCGAGCCCGCTGGTGTGCGGGATGCCCGGCGACGGCACGCCGTGAGCGGGACCGACCGGATCGCTGGGCCGTAGTCCGACGGTGTCGCTGCGCCGCACGAATCCGGCATCGGCACGACGCAATCCCACGATGCGCGGATGGTCACCCCACGCCACCCGATCCCCATGACCCACCCCCTTCCCTGGCAGTCCCTATTGCTTTCAGACTGCGCCGGTCGATGTGGGGTCGTGGGGTCTCGGCCTGCTTGACCCAGGTACGCAACGCCTCCGGTGGCACGCCGAGCTGATCACCGATCCTTTTGAGCGCTCCCGGCCGCGCGTAGCCGGGTCGTTGCGGGCTTCCACCACCATCCGCGTTGCCTGTCCTTCAACGCTGTACTTCCGTGGTGCTGCCATGCTCTCCATCCTTCACAGGTTCGAGAGCCTCCGACAAACCCGGGGCGGTTCAGTCCGGCAACTCACACGGTCAACGCGCCCGCGGGGGTGCGGTCGCTGGAGTAGGCCCACAGCCAGTCGGTGTACTTGTAGCTCGAGGTGTCCCGGGTCCGGAACAGTTCGTTGCGGGCGATGCGGCCCACCCCGTCGAGATGCCAGAGCTCACCCCGCATCCGGCCGGTGGTCAGGATGCGGTTGCAGCGCGGCGCCCGTTCGGCGTTGACCGCGGCCAGGGTGCGGTCCCACGCATCCGAACCACCAAGGGCCAGTTCCTCTTCGGCGTAGTCGGCGATGCACTTGGCGTCCTCGATCGCCATCACCGCGCCGGATGCGAGGTACTGCAGCGGCGGGTGCGCGGCGTCACCGAGCAGGATCATCCGGCCGTCGACCCAGTTCTCGATGGGCTCACGGTCATACATCGGCCACCACCGGTCCCGCCAGAGGTGATCGGTGGCGGAGCGGAGGGTCTCGTGGCAGTGATCGTAGGCGTGCGCGAGCTCTTCGGGCCCGCCCCAATCCTGCTCGCCCGCAAGATATTTGGGAGATTGGAACACCGCGACCTGATTGAGCATGGAGCCGCCGCGCAGCGGGTACTGGATGAAGTGGCAGCGTGGTCCGATGTAGCCGACCACGTCGGTGATGTCGGCACCGGCGGACACCTCGTCCCGCGGGAAGGTGCCACGGTAGGCGACATATCCGGATGCGACGGGTTCGTCGTCGGAGAGCTTGCGGCGCAGACGGGATTTCAGGCCGTCCATCGCCAGCACCACGTCGGCCTCGTGGGCCTGCCCGTCGGCGGTCGAGAGCACCGCCCGGTCACCTTCGGTGACGACGTCGGCGACGGTCTGTCCGGTGAGCAGTTCGGCGCCGGCCGCACGCGCCGCGTCGATGATGAGCGAGTGCAGATCGCTGCGGTGGATGACGAAATACGGTCCGCAGTAACGGTTCCGGAACTCAGTACCGAGATCGATGCGGGTCAGTTCCTCGCTGGTGACGGCGTCGCGGAAGACGATGTTGCCGGGCAGCACGCCGCGTTGCAAGGCGGTGTCGAGCAGACCCCACGAGTCGAGCATGCGTGCTCCGTGCGGGCCGATCTGCAGTCCGGCACCGACCTCACCGAACTCGGCGGCGCGTTCGAAGAGGGTGACCGAGGCACCCTTGCGCGCCATGGCGAGTGCGGCGGCGGCACCGCCGATTCCGCCGCCGGCGATCAGGACCCGGGAGGTTGACAATGACATTTCTGACTCCGATCTGAAGATGAGGATGAGGGAGAACCGGTGACGGACCAGGGTTCACCGACGCTCAGGCGGCGACCGTGGACGGGGCGACGGCGGCCGGCTGCGGGCCACGCACCGCGGAGACCGCGACAAGCACCACCGAGGCGATCAACGCACTGACACCGAAGAGGATGAAGTTGGAGTTCGCGCCGAGCCCCGCGGCGATCAGCCAGCCGCCGATCTGCGGTGC
Source organism: Gordonia sp. NPDC003950 (assembly GCF_053605205.1). Classification (NCBI taxonomy): domain Bacteria; kingdom Bacillati; phylum Actinomycetota; class Actinomycetes; order Mycobacteriales; family Gordoniaceae; genus Gordonia; species Gordonia sp. NPDC003950. The sequence continues at coordinate 56,463 of NZ_JBSGIT010000020.1, forward strand.
CGCGACGGCACCGATACGTCCGACGCCGAGCGCCCAGCCGAGTGCGGTGCCGCGCAACGGTGTTGGATATGCCGAGGCCACCGCGGCGATGATGAGGCACTGGGTCCCGTGGGTACCCACGCCGGCGAGGACGAAGATCACATAGATCATGGCGGTGGTCGGTCCGGTCACCAGGAACAGCAGAGCACCGCCGGCGACGAGCGCCGCCACCACGGCGGTGCGCACCGCACCGAATCGCGCTCCGGCCCAGGCGGTCACGATCGATCCGAGCACCGCGCCCAGGTTCAGGGCGAGCGCGAAGGTCAGGGCACTGCCGAGATCGGAGCCTGTCGACTGCATCAGTTTGGGCAGCCAGGTCCCCAGTCCGTACCAGGCCAGGAGCGTGAACATGGTGGCGATGGCGAACAGAATGCTCAGGGTGCGATAGCGCTCGCCCAGCAGCACCCGGAATCCGACCGGATGCCCGACGTGATGCACGTGCGCCGCGGGAAAGACGAGCCAGGCCAACGGGACCAGCAGCGCCAGCGGGATGAGGGCGAACAGGAACATCGGCTGCCACCCCCAGGCCGGGATGACCGACATGCCGATGAGCGCGGCCGCCGATCCGCCCAGCGGGACACCCGACATCATCAGGGTGGCCACCGGCGAGCGCCAGCGATCCGGAACGAGTTCGGCGGCAAGGGCGTTGGCCGTCGGCACCAGACCGCCGAGGCCGAGCCCGGCGATCAGTCGCAGGATGCCGAAGGTGACCGGTCCGGGTGCGAACGCGCAGGCGGCGGTGAACGCCGACAGCACGACGGCGCATCCGACGATGGCGTTGCGTCGGCCGATGTGGTCGGAGAGCCGGCCGGCGAGGACAGCGCCGATCATCATGCCGAGGAAGGCGAGGCTGCCGAGGGTTCCGGCGGTCGAAGCACTGATCCCCCATTCCCTCTGCAGGCTGCCGATGACATTGCCGTAGACGATGAGGTCATATCCGTCGAAGACGACGAAGAGCCAGCACGCGGTGACGGTGATGGCGGCGCGACGTGGAGACAGGCCGTGGCGTGCCGCCGCATCACGCGGGACGTGGGTGCTGTGCGGTGAAGCGGTCATGACGATCACGGTGATGGACACCACAACCCCGTCGCAATATTGTTCTGCTATGCAGAAACGCGTGATCGAGCGGCCGTCGTACGTCATCACCTCCGTCGACAGTGCCCTGCGCCTGGTCGTGCTGCTCCGTGACGTGGGCGCGGTGCGATTGTCGGATGCGGCCGCCGAGCTCGGGGTGGCCAACTCCACCGCCCACCGACTCCTCGCGATGCTGGTGTACCGCGGTTTCGCCGTGCAGGACGAGCATCGCGTCTATCACCCCGGACCGGCACTCGGAGCCGGACCGGCACGACGCGGCTAGACCCGCGACCTCACCGATCGCGCGCGGCCCTACCTCGAGGCGCTGACCGCCCAGACCGGCGAGACCTCCAACCTGGTGATCCGGGTCGGCACCCAGGCGAGATTCCTCTACTCGGCCGAATCCGCCACCATCCTGAGGGTCGGCGATCGGCAGGGCCAGGTGCTCGACGCACACCGCACCGCGGGCGGGCGGGCTCTGCTCGCCGAACTCGACGAGGCGGTGCTCACCCATCTCTACCTGCTGCCCGATGGTCAACAGCGGCGCGACGACGCCGATCCCCGACTGCCGGCCGACGAGTTCGCCGCGTTCAGCGCGTCGCTGCGCACGATCCGCGACTCCGGCGTTGGCATCAACCTGCAACTGTCGGAGAACGGGGTGTCGGCCTTCGGCATGGCCATCCACAATCACCGCGGTCTGACCCTCGGCGCGATCACCGTCGCCGTCCCGTCCACCCGCTACGAGCAGCACGCCCGCGGGCCGCTGATCGGACAGATGCGGAGGTGTGTGCACGAGATCGAGGTCGACGTCGCCGACCTCGAACCCTGACCGCCGGCGCCCACTCCGTTTCTGCTGTACAGAAACTTCGGGATCTTCACCTCGCCCTCCCCCTACCGTCGAGAGCAGTGATCCATCCCATAGCCAGACGGAGAACGCGATGACCACCACCACCCCCAGCGGGACCGACACCGCCCCCGACGAGGACGCGGCCCTCGACGCCCTGTATTCCGACTTCAACGCCGCCAACCTGATCCCGCTGTGGACCCAGATCGGCGACCTGATGCCGATGTCGCCCGCGCCCCAGGCGATCCCCTACGTCTGGCGATGGGCCGAGCTCCTGCCCCTGGCCGAGCAGGCCGGCAAGCTGGTGCCCGTCGGCCGCGGCGGCGAGCGCCGCGCGATCGCGCTGGCCAACCCCGGTCTGGGTGGACGCCCGTACGTCAGCCCGACCCTGTGGGCCGCGATCCAGTACCTCGGACCGCGCGAGACCGCACCGGAGCATCGGCACAGCCAGAACGCCTTCCGCTTCGTCGTCGAGGGCGAGGGCGTGTGGACCGTCGTCAACGGTGACCCGGTCGCGATGCGCCGCGGCGACTTCCTGCTGACCCCTGGCTGGAACTTCCACGGCCACCACAACGAGACCGACCAGCCGATGGCCTGGATCGACGGCCTGGACATCCCGTTCAGCTACTACGCCGACACCGGCTTCTTCGAATTCGGTTCCGACGGCGTCACCGACGAGTCGATGCCCGAGGTCTCGCGGTCCGAACGCCTGTGGTGCCACCCCGGCCTGCTCCGCTGGTCGGGCTCGACGCCAAGGTCAGCTCGCCGATCGCGTGCTACCGCTGGGAGTACACCGACGCCGCGCTGCGCGAGCAGCTCGAGCTGGAGACCGAGGGCTACGCCTCGACCACCGAACCCGGCCATGCCGCCGTCCGCTACACCAACCCGACCACCGGCGGCGATGTCATGCCGACCATCCGCGCCGAGTTCCACCGCCTGCGCGCCGGCGCCCAGACCGCCACCCGCCGCGACGTCGGCTCCACCGTCTTCCAGGTGTTCGATGGCGAGGGCGAGGTCACCATCGGCGACGACCGCCGCGAACTGTCCACCGGCGACCTCGTGGTCATCCCCTCCTGGGTGCCCTGGTCACTGGCCACCGATCCCGGCATCGACCTGTTCACCTTCTCCGACGCCCCGATCATGGAGCGCCTGCACTTCGATCGCTCGCAGATCCAGAAGTACCCCCCCGCTGGTCGATTTGTCGAGATCTAGACCACACCACGCGACAATCTGCCGGAACTCGGCCACCACGAAAAGGAGCCCACCCGATGAAACTCACCACCCTCCGCCTTGCCGGCACCACTACCGCCGCCCGCGTCGACGAGACCACCGCGACCGTGATCGACGGCTATGCCGACCTGGGAGCCCTTCTTGCCCAAGACAACTGGCGCGACATCGCCGAGGACGCCCACGGCACCACCGTCGCCCTCGATGACGCCGACTACGCCCCGGTGATCCCCCGCCCCGGCAAGATGTTCTGCGTCGGTCTGAACTACGCCTCGCACATCAAGGAGATGGGCCGCGACCTGCCGGAGTACCCCACCCTGTTCCTCAAGGTCGCCGATGCCCTCACGGGACCGTACGACGACGTGGTCGTCCCCGAATACGCTGCCTCACAGCTCGATTGGGAGGCCGAGCTCGCCGTCGTCATCGGCAAGCAGGCCTACCAGGTCAGCGCCGCTTCGGCGGCCGACCACATCGCCGGCTTTTCGGTCATCAACGACTACACGATGCGTGACTACCAGTACCGCACCCTGCAGTGGGATCAGGGCAAGAACTTCGAGAAGACCAGCGGTTTCGGGCCGTGGCTCGACACCGACTACGAGCTCGGCAGCCGCATCGAGACCCGCCTCGAGGGCGAGGTCATGCAGGAGTCGACCACCGATGACCTGGTGTTCAAGCCCGCCGAACTCGTCGAGTACATCTCGCACATCGTGACCCTCAACCCGGGCGACGTCATCATCACCGGCACCACCGGCGGCGTCGGCCACGCCCGCAAGCCGGCCCGCTACATCGGCGACGGCCAGACCGTCGAGGTCACCGTCGAGGGCCTCGGAACCGTCCGGAACAAGACCATTGTCAAGTAACGTCAGCGCGGTGAGTACCGACATCGCGGGCTTCCACCAGCTCCCCCTCGACGAGCAACTGGCCATCGCCCGCAACGGAACCGCGTACTTCGTGCAGCACCTGGCACGCGTCTCCGACGACGAGCTCGCCGGGCCGTCACTGCTGCCCGGCTGGTCACGCAAACATCTCGTCGCGCACGTCGGCTACAACGCCGCCGCCCTGTGCAACCTGATGATCTGGGCCGCGACCGGAGTCGAGACACCGATGTATTCCTCGGCCACACAACGCAACACCGAGATCGAGGAGGGATCGACGTTGGGTGCGCAGCCCTTGCGCAACCTCGTCGATCACACCGCGGCACGCCTCGACGAGGCGTGGCGTCGGCTGCCCACCGAGAAGTGGGAGGCACAGGTCAAGACTATCCAGGGTCGCACGGTTCCGGCCGCGGAGACCGCGTGGATGCGCACCCGGGAGGTTTGGATCCACACCATCGATCTCGGCGCGGGTGGCTCCTTCGCCGACTTCCCCGAGGCCGTGCTGCTCGACCTGTTCGGCGACATCGTCGGCGCATGGGCTCGCAAGGGCAGCGGTGCGCAACTCCGGCTGATCACGCCGGCCGGCATCACCGACGTCGACCCGGATTTCGCCGGTGAGCGCATCGAGGTGCGCGGCGAGTTGTCGGCCGTCGTCGGCTGGATGGCCGGGCGCACCACCGTCGGTGCGCAGAACTCCGGTGTGCAGACCTCCGCGGAAGTGACTGCGCCGCACTGGCTGTGAGCCGCCGACGCCGAGCCGGCCAAACTGCGAAAAGTGGGGGAGGAACGTTCCTCCCCCACTCTTTGCGTTCTGCGGCAGAAACTCCTCGGGAGCGAACGGACAAGTGGGGGAAGAAATCTCTTCCCCCACTTTCGCCCAGAGTTGCCGACGACGAGCCGCCCGCTACCCCGCCAGCGCCGCGGCGAGGTTGATCCGCAACCAGCCGCCATCGGCGCCACTCTGATCGAGCGGGTAGCCGGCCGGAATCGCGGTGCGACGCAGGATGTCCAGCCGCTGCGCGTCGGTCAGGTTCGGGTAGCGGCCACGCAGGAGCGCGGCGGCCTGCGCCGGGATCGCATTGGCCTGATTCGGGTTGATCCGCGCGAAGCCCCAGGTCATCTGCTCATCGGCTTCTGCGACGGCAGCGGTGTCGCTCAGATACGGCGTGTCCGCGGCGACGGCCTGCGCCACCGAGGTGCCGAGCGCGGCGGACAGCTGGGTACGCAACTGGACACCGGCACTGTCGACGAGCCTCGCGAACGCCGGGTCGGCCAGTCGCTCGGCGGCGACGGCCAGTCCCATGATCCGCCCGCCCATCACGTCGAGCGGGTAGTGCACACCGAGAACCATTCGGCCATAGCCGATCTCGCCGGAACGCGCGAGAATCTGCGGTCCGAGCTCGGGCAGCCAGTAGGCCAGCAGCGCACCCATCAAGTAGCCCTGGCTGGTGTGGCCCGACGGATACGACCCGTTGCCCGCGAGTGCGGGGTACAGATCCGAACCCGGCCGGTTGTAGCGCTTGATCTGAGTCGGCGCAACGACGAAGGGCCGTGGGTTGTTGTAGTACTGCTTCTCGATCAGGGTGGTCTGCAACGGAATCCCGGCCCGCGCGGTGTCACCCTCCACCAGCTGTGCCACCTCGGGGATCCGACCCTCGGTGAGCAGTTGCCGGAAGGTGGCACCGACCTTGGCGCCCAACGCCTCCGACAGCGACACGATGCGGTCGTCGTAGTTGATCGCCAACGCGTCGGCCTGCTGCACCGGGGTGGCGTCGTTGTTGATGGCGATGACCTTCGACAGGTTCTGCCGGATGATCTCGGGATGGTCGGCCTTGACCGATGCGAAGCCGTCGAGGATCGGGATGTAGGTTCCGCCGGGCGGGACGTCCGAGGCGAACGGGCCGACGAGCTGTGCGGTGGAGAAACCCGCCGGCGGAGCCACCGGAGCAGGTGCAGCCTGCGCGGTACCCGCGCCGACGAGGGCGAGGACGGCGACCAACGAGACCAGGACAGTACGGAGACGCATCGACAGCGACGGGACATGCATGGGAAACACTCTCGCGCATGCCCATACGCCCGGGCAAGAGGGGCCGGTGCCAGGTGGGCAGAATCGCGATCGGCGTAGAGGTCCGTTCACCTGATGTTCGCTCTCCGGCAAGTCCGGCCGGATCACTCATCCTCGAGATCGATGTCCCCCGCCTCGACGCGCCGCCGGATCTCGTCGGTCTTCTCGATGGCCGCGCCGATCTCCTCTGCCATCACGTGCGCGGCCGATTGCCAGGAGACCGCGCGAAACCGGTCGAGAGCCGCCTCGAACCCCGGTTTCGTCGCGTCGCCGTGCTAGAGCCGCCCACGCATCCGAACCGTCGACGGACTCTCGGTCCGACCGGCTAGATCCTCAAGCGCGAGATCCGCATCTGAGGTCCGCCATCACCACGCCTGCCCGAGATCGGCGTGCTGCCGAATCCACGCGTGCATCGCAATGCCCGCCGCCACACCGGCATTGATGCTGCGGGTGGACCCGAACTGGGCGATCGACACCGTCAGGTCGGCCCGGGATAGTGCATCGGCGCTCACCCCGGGGCCCTCCTGCCCGAACAGCAGGATGCAGTCCCGGGGCAGATCCGCGGTCTCGAGCGGCACCGCGCCGGGTGTGTTGTCGACGGCGACGATCGCCAGGCCACGCTCCCGAGCCCAGGTGATGAGGTCGGTGACGGTGTCGTGATGTTCGAGACGCTGATAGCGGTCGGTCACCATGGCGCCCCGGCGATTCCAGCGTCGCCGTCCGACGATGTGCACCGCGGCGGCGGCAAACGCGTTGGCGGTGCGCACCACCGTGCCGATGTTGGCGTCGTGGGCGAAGTTCTCGATCGCGACGTGGAACGGGTGGCGGCGGGCGTCGATGTCGGCGACGATCGCCTCGCGCGTCCAATAGCGGTAGGCGTCAACCACATTGCGGGTGTCGCCGTCGGCGAGCAGTTCCGGGTCGTAGCGGGGATCGTCGGGGACCGGGCCGTCGTGTTCGGCCGACCAGGGACCCACCCCGACGGGTGGGGTCGACGCCGACTGCCATTCGGTGGGGCCGGGCGCCGCCGGACCCGACGCCGTTTCCGGTGTCACCGACCTCAGGCGAGGCCGAGGTCGGCCAGGCTGAGCAGTGAACGGTAGGGCACACCCAACGCCTCGATGACGGCGTCGGCGCCGGTCGCGCGGTCGACGACGGTCGCCACGCCGACCACGATCGCGCCGGCTTCGCGGGCGGCCTCGACGGCCGTCGACGGTGACGCGCCGGTCGTGGAGGTGTCCTCGACGACGAGTACCCGCTTGCCGACGATGTCGGGTCCCTCGATGCGGCGCTGCATACCGTGCGCCTTGGCGGCCTTGCGGACGACGAACGCGTCGATGGCGCGACCCGGGGCGTGCATGATCGCGGTGGCCACCGGATCGGCACCTAGCGTCAGCCCGCCGACCGCGTCGAAGTCCCAGTCGGCGGTCAGCTGCCGCATCAGGGTGCCGATCAGCAGGGACGCCTGATGATGCAGGGTCGCCCGGCGGAGGTCGACGTAGTAGTCGGCTTCCTTACCCGATGACAGCGTCACCCGCCCGTGGACCACCGACAGTTCGGTGACCAGGGCGGCGAGAACGTCACGGTCGGCGGCGTCGACGGTGGGCTGGGGGGTGGGCGCAGACACGGGCGAACTCACTCTCTTGCTGAACTGATCGGGTCGCGGCCGGAGATCACTGGCGCCGGTGGCGGTTGCGCCGCACCGGCATCTCGCTGGGGCCGGTGCGTGTGGCCCGCGGCGCGATGCGGGTCTCGGGTGCGGGCGGCTCGTCGTCGAAGTCGACGTCGTCCTCAACGGGACCGGAGCCGGTGGGACCGGAGCCGGTGGGATCGAAGCCGGGATCGACGTCGCGCCGGGCCCGACGCGGGGCCGGCTGGCGTTCGGCCGGACCGCCGCGACGCGCCCCGCCGGGACGCTTGCTCAGCAGGGTGGGCGGCGCCGCCCCGTCGGTGCCGTCGTCGCGGGCCGCGGCCTCGAGTCGGGCGCGGCGATTCTTGTCCCGCATGTGGTCGGTCTTCTCATCGGCCAGTTCGGCACGCGTCGGCCCGTGCGGATCCCGCGGGTCCGGCGCATCCTGCGGCTCCCGCAGCGGCGGCAGCACCCGCAGCAGATCGGCGAATCGGCGCACGACCTCCAGGGCGGTGTCCAGTTCGGCGGGGTCATCGGTCAGCGGGATCGAACCCAGCGCCCAGTTGCCCTCATTCCACAGCACCTCGACGTAGGTGGGTGCCTTGGTGGCCAGCGCCACCATGCGACGGTCGCAGACGCGGCGCGCGGCGTCGAGATTGTTGGAGAACATCACCCGCGATCCCATCGCGCCGAGCAGTTCGACGTCGTCCTCGGCGGGCGCGAGGACATCCTCGTGGCGCAGGTCGACGACCACGCTCGACGGTGTGGACCGCCGGACGGCGATCACCGTCGCGGTCTCGGCGAGGTCGAACACCACCGCCTCGGCGCCGCCGTAGTGCCCGTAGGCCACGTTCTGGACCGCGATGTGATCGGGGACGTTCATGGTCGCGCGCCGGAACACCGTCCGCAGTTTGGAGTCGGATTCACGGAACTTGAAGTCGTGCTCGTCGCCCCAGATGGCGCGCTGATGCCGCGTCACCGAGGAACGCCGGCGATCCAGCCACAGCAGAAACACCGCTCCGGCCAGTGCGATGGCGGCGATCACGAAGTAGACGATGGTGGTCATCGCGCTACAGAGTACTTCAGGCGGTCGGCGGACCGCCCGGCACGACGTATCCGCGCACCTTGTCGACGACGTTGTTCAGTGTCGCCGACAGTTGCGCATCGGGATCGTCGGCATATCGTCGCAGGTTGTCGAGGATTTGTGCGGCGATCACGTCCCGCCAGCCTGCGACGTCGCCGCTCATGTGCGCCGAGATGGACACGTTGTCCATGTCCCAGAGCGGGCTGTCGGCGGGCAGCGGTTCGGTGACGAACACATCCAACGATGCCGCGCCGATCTGCCCGGTGCGCAGCGCCTCGATCAGGGCGGCCTCGTCGACAAGTGCGCCGCGGCCGACGTTGACGAGGTGCGCGTCGGTGCGCATCGCGGCCAGCACCTCGGCATCGATCATGTTCTCGGTCTCGGCGGTGAACGGAGCGATCACCACGACGGTGTCGAAGTCGCCCACGTAGTCGGTCAGCTGTGCGGACTCGCGGACCTCACCGAAGTCGGGGTCGCCGGTTCGGGCGCGGCGTCCGGCCCCGGTCACCTCGATGCCGAACGCCCGCAGCAACCGCGCGATCTCGCGGCCGATACCGCCGGTGCCGATGACCAGCGCGGAGCGACCGGCGGCCATCAGGGTTTCGCGATGCTGCCACCGATGCTCCCGCTGCAGTTGCTTGGATTCGTGTAACCGCTTGTCGCGGGCCAGGATCGAGGCCAGGACGAACTCGGCGATGGGGCGGTCGAAGGCGCCGTGCGCGTTGGTCACGACGACATCGGCGGCGACCAGATCGTCGAACAGCAACGAGTCCACCCCGGCCGCGCAGACGTGTATCCACCGCAGCGAGTCGGCGGCGGCCCAGTTCTCGCGCAGCGCCCGGGAGAAGTAGTCCCAGAGCACCAGGGCGTCGGCGCCCGGCAGGACGGCGCCCAGGTCGTCGGCGGTGGCATGCCGGATATCGGCGAGTTTCTCCAGTTCGGCCAGGTTGGGAGGGGGTGGCGCGTCGGGCGAACCGAGCAGGACCACCACCGGATCGGGTGCAGCCATGCGCCCCACGCTACCGGCACCGGAGATCCCCCGTTCGGATCGGATTGGCACGCGGCGGACTCCTCGGCGACCGCGCACACCTCGAACGCCGCCGAGCAGTTCGCGCCGACGGGATATCGAGGAGCCGACCACTACGTCGACGCTCCCGCCGTCACCGGACGCAGCGTCATCACCGCGGCCGCCGTCGCGCCGGTGGAGTTCGCCCGAGAGATCTTCGCGCAGTTACAGATCTACGACCACCGCGATCCGTCCGGCTTCTGTCGGCCGGCGGGTCAGCAATGAGTAGACCGGCGGGTCAGCAATGAGTAGAGAGGCCTTCTCATCAGGAACTCTTGAGCCGGTCGGCGCTGACGGCGTTCCGCACTCAACGCCAGTTCCTCGCTCTCGCCGAGGAACTGGCCCGCCCGGCCGGACTGACCGCGACTCGGTGGCAGGTGCTCGTTGCCACCCGGGAAAGTCCGCTCACCGTGTCCGACGTCGCCCGCGCCATGGGCATCACCCGTCAGAGCGTGCAGCGCACCGCCGACATCCTCGCCGCCGACGGACTGATCGCGTACCGGGACAATCCCGCCCACGTCCGCGCCAAAATCGTGGCACCCACCGACGCCGGGATCGCCGCGGTCGGACGAATCAACCCGCAGCACAGTGCCGCCGCAGACGCGCTCGCCGAGCGACTCGGCGAGAAACGGTGGCAGGCCGCACTCGAAGCCCTCGAGGCACTCTCGGCCGCGTTGACAGCGCTCTGAATTCCGTTGACAGCGCTCTCAATCCCGTTCACAGCGCCCTGAATCCCGTTGACGGCGCCCGATACTCCGTTGACGGCGCCCCGAAGCCGGATGCGTTGGTTCCCGAGCGAAGAGTGATCAGATCCGCACCGAGATCACGCATGTCTCGTGACCGAGTTCTCGCGTCAGGTCGGCGACGAACTCCTCGGACAGCGGCTGCCACCAGTTCCAGAAGCTGATGGCGAACTCGCCGAGTGCCCAGCGTTCCCCTTCCACCCACTCCCAGTCACTCGTACGCAGGTCGGCACCGCACCGAGCGCACGGGAGAAGGTCGACACCATCGGAATCCCACCACTTGTTGAACACATCCAATGACCTGGTCTGCCAGGTGTCGCAGTCCTCCTCGCCACTGCAGCGTGGACACCGGGCGGCCCGCCCCACCAGCTCGATCGGACTGAACACCTGCCGCGTGGTGACGAATTCGACACCCTCGGAACACATCTCATGACCCGGGGCGAGGTCGACGGTCGCGGTGGCGGCCGGTCCGGGTAGCCAGAGCACCCCGCCGCCGAGCGCGCTGTCCCGCTCATCACGGATGACGCCGCGGCGCAGCAGCCACTCGCACATCCGGTCGTGAACAGCCGCGACGTCCACCTCACCCCTGACGTCGATATCGACAACGTCGACCTTGGTATCACCCACGAGACCATCCGATCACACCGGAATCCTCCACACCCGACGCAGAGAAGGTGTCTAATTGTTGACAATCCGACGATGAGGCCTCACGGTGGACCCATGACCGCCGTGGCACCCCGCACTCAGACCGCATCGTTGTCGCCGATCCTCAAACAGGCCACGCCCGTCGTGGTCGATCACGCGCAGGGTTCGTGGATTCACGGCACCGACGGCAGGGATTACCTCGACTTCACCACCGGAATCGGCGTGACCAGCACCGGACACTGCCACCCACGCGTCGTGGCCGCGGCACAAGCCCAGTGCGCCAAGGTGATTCACGCCCAGTACACGACGGTGATGCATACGCCACTGCTGGAACTCACCGAACGGCTCGGCGGAGTACTCCCACCCGGACTCGACTCGGTCTTCTACGCCAATTCCGGCTCGGAGGCCGTCGAGGCCTCCGTTCGCCTGGCGCGGATGGCCACCGGACGGCCCAACATCATCGTCTTCCAAGGCGGATTCCACGGGCGCACTGTCGCCGCGGCCAGTCTGACCAGCGCCGGAACCCGCTTCTCGGCCGGCTTCTCCCCGCTGATGGGCGGTGTTCACATGGCGCCCTTCCCTTACGCCTACCGATACGGGTGGGACGTCGAGACCGCCGTCGATTTCGCGCTCGCCGAACTCGACTACCTGCTGACCTCGCGCGTCGCCCCCAATGACACCGCCGCATTCCTTATCGAACCCGTCCTCGGTGACGGCGGCTACCTGCCCACCCCGCTTCGATTCCTCCACGGCCTGCGTGAACGTGCCGACGCACACGGCATCCTGCTGATCGTCGACGAGGTGCAGTCGGGCTTCGGTCGGACGGGCCGGTTCTGGGGACACCAGCACGCCGACGGCCTCACCCCCGACATCCTCATCACCGCCAAGGGACTCGCCTCCGGTTTGCCGATCTCGGCGATCGCCGCCCCCACCGAGGTGATGAGCAAGGCATGGCCGGGTTCGCAGGGTGGTACCTACGGCGGCAATGCGGTCGCCGCGGCAGCCGCCATCGCCACCCTCGACGTCATCGACGACGAAGACCTCGTCGAGAACGCCCGGATACGCGGGCAACAGTTGGTCGACGGAATCCGCCACGCCACCGCACCTTTCGACACTGTCGGTGACGTCCGCGGACTCGGACTGATGGTCGGGATCGAGTTCGTCATCCGCGACGGCGGGCGCACCGTGCCCGATCCGGCAGCCGCACTGGCCGTCCAGCAGGCCACCACCGACCATGGACTGCTCACCCTCACCTGCGGGCCGGCCGGCAACGTCGTCCGTCTGATCCCGGCGCTGGTGGTCACCGAGGACGAGATCGCCACCGGCGTCGCCCGTTTCACCGCCGCACTGGAATCGGCGCTGAGCGCACGAGCGCTGGGCGGATGAGCTCGCCCGTCCTCGCCGACCTCGCCGCGCACGGTCTGTCCGTCGACGACTCATCACGCCGACGCGCCGAATACTCCTACGACGCCTCCAATTATCGCGTCCCACCCCTGGCGGTGGTGTTTCCCCGCAGCGCCGACGAGGTGGCGACTGCCGCGCGACTGTGTCATCGTCACCGAGTCCCCATCGTCGCCCGCGGCGGCGGAACCTCCATGGCCGGCAACGCGATCGGCGCCGGCATCGTCGTCGACCTCTCACGTCACCTGACCACGGTCAGCACGATCGACGCCGACGCCCGCACCGCTACCGCCGACGCCGGCGTCATCCTCTCCGAACTCGCCACCGCGGTCGGACACGCCACCGACGGTGCCCTCACCTTCGCGCCCGATCCGTCGTCGGCGTCCCGGGCCACCATCGGCGGCGCGATCGGCAACGATGCCTGCGGTAACCATTCAGTCCGGTACGGACGTACCAGCGATCATGTACTGTCACTGGATCTCGTCACCGCCGACGGCCTGCGGATCACCGCCACCCGAACGGGACTGGCCGCCACCCGGCCCGGCGACGCGACCGCCACGGCGCGCGCCGCCGACCTCGCCGAGTCGATGCGCGAGCTCATCGCACGCAATCTCGGACCCCTGCGCACCGAACTTGAGACCATCTCACGCCAGGTATCGGGCTATCACCTCGCGCACCTGTTGCCGGAGAACGGCTTCGACGTCGCCCGCGTACTCGTCGGCAGCGAGGGCGGCTGCGCGATCGTGGTGGCCGCCACCGTACGACTCGTACCGGCCGCGACGTCGCAGCAATTGCTGTGCGTCGGTTACCGTTCCGTCGCCGACGCCGCCCGCGACGTGCCGGCGATCCTGCCGTTCGAACCGTCCGCGATCGAGGGGATCGATCACGCCATCGTCACCACCATGGCGGCCCGACGCGGTCCCGACACCATCACGGGCCTGCCCGATGGCAAGTCGTGGCTGTTCATCGACCTCGACGACCACAGTGCCCGGGCCATCTCCGAACCCGACGTGGCGTCGACCAGCAAACGACTACTCGAGCACCTCACAGCACAGGGCCGGATGGTCGATGCCGTCCTCGTCGACGATCCGCAGATCCGAAAGTCCCTGTGGCGCATCCGCGAGGACGGTGCGGGATTGTCGGCGCGACTGGTCACCGACAGCACGGTCGACAGCCCACCCGGGGACGACACCACCGCCGCAGTGGCCTACGAATCCTGGCCCGGCTGGGAGGACGCGGCCGTCGCCCCCGACCGGCTCGCCGACTACCTCGTCGACTTCCAATCACTGCTCGACGAGTATCACCTCACCGGGGTGATGTACGGGCACTTCGGCGCCGGCTGCATGCATGTGCGCATCACCTTCGACCTCCGTACCGCCAACGGTCGGGACACGATGCGCCGATTCTGCACGGCCGCAGCGCGACTCGTCGTCGCCCATGGTGGGTCCCTGTCCGGCGAGCATGGTGACGGACGTGCCCGGTCCGAGTTGCTGCCAATCATGTACTCGCAGGCCTTGCTCACCGCATTCGGTGAGTTCAAGCGGATCTGGGATCCGGACGGCATCCTGAACCCCACGGCCATCGTCGACCCCGCGCCGATCACCGCAGATCTGGCGTTGGCCGATGTGAGCAATCGGCCGTGGTCGGACACCGACGACTCATCCACGCCGCCAACCACACTCGATCCCTTCATCCATGCCGTCCAGGGATGCATCGGCGTCGGACGGTGCCGAAGCTCCAGCGGCGGCGTGATGTGTCCGTCCTATCGGGCCACCCGCGACGAGAAGGACTCCACCCGCGGCCGGGCCCGCGTGCTCCAGGAGATGGTTCGCGCCGCCCCCGACATCCAATCCGGTTGGCGGTCCGACGATGTGGCCGACGCCCTCGATCTGTGCCTGTCGTGTAAGGCCTGCTCGTCGGATTGCCCGACCGGCGTCGACATGGCGTCCTACAAGTCGCAGTTCCTGCACCATCACTACCGGAGACGACTGCGTCCCGCATCGCACTATTCGCTGGGCTGGATGCCGGCGTGGCTTCCCGCGGCCACCGCGGCGGCACCGATCGTCAACCGCTCCCTACACATACGGCCCTTCCAGCGGGTCGCCTCACGGCTCGCCGGTGTCGACGCCCGCCGCGCCATGCCCGCCTTCGCCACCCGACGCCGGGTGCGGCGGTCTCTGGACGGATTGACCGCCCCGGACCCGCACACCGACACCATCCTCCTCGTCGACACCTTCACGCGCGCATTCCGGCCGCAGGTGGCCACGGCCACCGCCCGTCTCCTCGGCGCCACCGGCGACGCGGTCGGCACCCGCAGTGACGCCTGCTGCGGCCTGACATGGATCTCCACCGGGCAGCTCACCCACGCCCGAAAGGTCCTTGCCCGCACCGCCGATACCCTCGACGACGGTACCAACCGCCCCATCGTCGTACCCGAACCGAGTTGCGCATCGGCACTACGCAAGGATCTCCCCGAACTCGTCGACTCCCCGGCCGCGCATCGGGTGGCGGCGCGGGTCCACAGCGTCGCCGCGTTCCTCCCGCGGTTGATCGAGGCGGGATTCACCCCCGAGGACCTACCCGAGACGGTGACGCTGCAGACCCACTGCCATGAGTACGCCACGTTCGGGGCGTCGACCGGCGCAGCCGCGCTGCGCGGACTGGGTGTGACCGTTCACACCGCCGACGGATGCTGCGGCGTGGCCGGCAATTTCGGTTTCGAACGCGGTCACTACGAGGTCAGCCGCCAGGTGGCCGAGCAGGCCCTCGCACCGGCCTTGCGCACCGATCCACGAGGCCCGGTGATCACCGACGGGTTCAGCTGTGCCATGGCCGTCGATCACCTCGCCGCCACCGATCCTCTCATCTCCGCCACCGGCACTCACCTCGCCGAGATCCTCGCACCACCACCGAAACCCGTTGACAGCGCCCGATTCCCCGTTCACAGCGCCCGATTCCCCGTTGACAGCGCCCGATTCCCCGTTGACAGCGCCCACCCACCCCGGAGACACGCATGACCACCACCGAATCCCGCACACACCCGGCGATCGACCGCGTCCCCACCGACCTGCTGATCGATGGCCGGTCGACACCCGCCGCGTCGGGTCGCCGATTCGACGTCGAGAATCCCGCCACCGGCGAAATCCTCACCACCGTCGCCGATGCCGACGCCGATGACGCGATGGTCGCCCTGCGAGCTGCGGCGGCACACCAGACCCGGTGGGCAATGACGAGTCCCCGTTATCGCAGTGAAATCCTCACCCGCGCCTATCAACTCATCACCGACCGCGCCGACGAGTTCGCGGCCGTGATGACCGCCGAGATGGGTAAGCCCCTCGCCGAAGCCCGGGGCGAGGTGACCTACGCCGCGGAGTTCTTCCGGTGGTTCGCCGAAGAAGCGGTCCGCATCCCCGGCGATGCGACGACCACCGGTGACGGCGGCAACCGGATCGTCGTAACCCGACGTCCCGTCGGCCCGTGCGTGCTCATCACGCCCTGGAACTTCCCCCTCGCGATGGGAACCCGCAAGATCGGTCCGGCCATCGCCGCCGGCTGCACGATGGTGTTCAAACCCGCCGAACTCACACCCCTCACCGGCCTCCTGCTCGCCGAGGTGCTGCGCGACGCCGGACTCCCCGATGGCGTCCTCAACGTCGTGACCACCACCGATCCCGCCGACGTCGTCGGCGCCTGGATGCGTTCGGGCCTGGCCCGCAAGGTCAGCTTCACCGGTTCCACCGACGTCGGCAAACTCCTCATCGCGCAAGCCGCCGAGCACGTCATGCGAACCTCGATGGAGTTGGGTGGCAACGCACCGTTCATCGTCTGCGACGACGCCGACATCGACCGCGCGCTCGACGCCGTGATGGTCGCCAAGATGCGCAACATGGGGCAGGCATGCACCGCCGCCAATCGAATCTTCGTCCACCGCAGCGTCTTCGACGAGTTCGCCGACGGACTCACACAGCGGATGCGCGCCCTGACCGTCGGCGACGGCGCCGCCGACGGCACGCAGGTGGGCCCGCTGGTCGAAGCGAAGGCCGTTGCCAAGGTGGAGCGACTCGTCACCGACGCGGTCAATCGCGGTGCCCGGATCCGTTGTGGCGGTGAGTCCGTCGACGGTCCCGGCCACTTCTATCCGCCGACGGTGCTGACCGGCGTGAGCGGCGATGCGGAGTTGATGCACACCGAGATCTTCGGTCCGGTCGCGGCGCTGATCCCGTTCGACGGCGACGGCACCGACGCCGACGACGCCGTGATCGGCATGGCCAACGCCACCCCGTGGGGTCTCGTCGGTTATGTCTGCTCCGCCGACGCCGACCGCCTCGCCGAGATTGCCGATGCGCTCGAAGTGGGTATGGTCGGACTCAACACCGGCCTCGTCTCCAACCCGGCCGCCCCGTTCGGAGGTGTCAAGCAGTCCGGGCTCGGCCGCGAGGGCGGTCGGCTCGGCATCGAGGAGTTCCTCGACGTCAAGTACACATCCACCCCGATACGGCAGAGGAAGCGCTAGGTGTATCTCGGAACCCAGCTGTTCACCGACAGCGAGTACGCCGACCGGCTGACCCGCGTGCGGGAACGTATGGATCAGCAGGGGCTCTCGGCACTCATCGTCACCGAACCGGCCAACCTCTTCTACCTCATCGGCTACAACGCGTGGTCTTTCTACACCCCGCAGATGCTGTTCGTCCCCATCGAGGGTGAGCTGGTGTTCTTCGCCCGCGAGATGGATGCCCATGGCGCACACCGCACGACGTGGCTGCCAGAGGAGCAGATCGTCGGCTATCCGGAGAGCTACGTGCATCGCCCGCATGTGCATCCCTTCGACTGGGTGGCGTGGGCGCTGCGACAGCGGCATCTGATTGCCCCGGCGTCTCGAGCCGGATCGGTTGGCCTGGAGATGGATTCGCACTACTTCACGCCCAAGGCGTACCGCGCGCTGTACAACGCGATCCCGGAGTGGAAACTCGTCGACGGCTTCGAACTGGTCAACTGGGTGCGATCGGTGAAGTCCGAGGCGGAGATCCAGCTGATGCGCCAGGCCGGGATGGTGTGTTCGGAGGCGATGCGCGCCGCCATCGACACCGTCGAGGTCGGGGTGCGGCAATGCGATGCGGCGGCGGCCATTTCGCAGGCACAGATCACCGGGACCGAGGACTTCGGCGGTGACTATCCGGCGATCGTCCCGATGATGCCGACCGGCGCCGCCGCCGACACCCCGCATCTGACCTGGCATCAGGGCACGTTCGCGAACAACGAGGCCGTCGTCATCGAACTCACCGGCGCGCACAACCGGTATCACTGCCCGCTGGCCCGCACGGTCGCGCTCGGCACGCCGTCGAAGGATCTCGACTACGTCGCGCAGGCCACCGCCGAGGGCCTCAACAATGTCCTCGACGCCATCCGCCCCGGGGTGGCCACCCGGGAACTCGCCTCCACCTGGAACTGGACGCTGGCCAAGTACGGTCTCGAAAAGCCCTCTCGTCTCGGCTATTCCATCGGAATCGGATATCCGCCGGATTGGGGTGAGCGCACCATCAGCATCCGCACCGAAGACGAGACGATCCTGGAGACCAACATGACCTTTCACATCATCTGCGGAATGTGGATGGAGAACTACGGTTTCGAGCTGTCGGAGTCGGTTCGGGTGAGCCCGACCGGGGTCGAGACGTTCACCAGCTTCCCCCGCGAACTCATCCAGAAGTGAGATGCCCCAATGACGTTCACCGCACCCACCGCACCCACCATCCCGCTGGCCGAACGCGCCAAGGACCTCGTCGGGTCGATGATCGACTCGTCGACCTCGCTGCTGGCGGCACAAACCCACGACATCGTCCGATTCGCCATGGGTTCCCCCGCCGACGAGGCCGTCCCGGCCGAGGAGTTCCGGCAGATCGCCGGCGAGATCCTGGACAATTCGTCCTTCACCTACGGCGCCACCGAGGGTGAACCACGACTGCTGCAACTGCTCGTCGACTACCTCGCCACCACCCCGGATCCGTCGACCCATGATCGCCTCGTCATCACCACCGGCGGTATGCAAGGGCTCGACCTCGCGTCGAAACTCTTTGTCGATCCCGGTGACCTGGTCATCGTCGAGTCCCCCACCTACACCAACGGCAGCGCCACCGCCCTCTCCTACGGTGCCCAACTCCTCGAGGTACCCGTCGACGACCACGGCATGCAGGTCGACACTCTCGTCGATCTCGTCGAGCGCACGCGCCGGACACCGAAGGCCATCTACACCATCCCCACCTTCCAGAATCCGTCCGGCGTCACCCTGAGTGAGGAACGCCGCCGGGAACTGCTGCGCCTGGCCCATCGGTGGGGTGCGGTCATCATCGACGATGACCCGTACGGTTTGCTGCGCTTCTCCGGCGAGGACATCCCGACCTTCCAGACCCTCTCCCCCGGCGACCCGCTCGTGTTCTCGGTGCGCACGTTCTCCAAGATCCTCGCGCCCGGCTGGCGGGTCGGCTGGGTGGACGCCGATCCGTCTCTGCGCCAACTGCTCATCAACGGCAAGCAGGCGATGGACACCTGCACCAACGTCCCCAATCAGCACATCGTCGCCGAGTACATCGCCCGCGGCGGCCTACAGGATCATCTGGCCTCGCTGCGCACGCTGTACCGGGAACGCAAGGACGCGATGCTCTCCTCGATCGGCCGTCACCTCGGTGATCGCGTCACCACCACCAACCCGGACGGCGGGTTCTTTCTGTGGGTGACCCTCGGCGCGGAGTTCGCCGAGATCGATACCCGGGAGCTCTTCGAGGTGGCCCTCACCGACGGCGTCGCGTTCATCCCCGGCCCCGCGCTGTCCCCGAGCGGACGGTTCCGCAACGCGCTGCGACTCTGCTTCGCCTCGTCGACCCCTGAGCGTATCGAGGAGGGTATTCGGCGTCTGACGGGCACTCTTGAGAGGATGTCAGCACGACCCTGACTCCCGGGTTGTGTGACGAAGGGACCCGAGCGTGACCCCCAGCGAATCCGGTGCGGCAGCCACGTCGACGATGATCGACGTCGACGAGCTCATCGCACTGACCGTGGTGCTCGTCGGGGCACCCAGCGAGAATCCCGGTGGCACCGAGGCAGAGGCCGTCGGTGTGTTGGAAAAGGCTTGCCAGAAAGCCGGTTTCACCGTGTCGACGCAGGAGGTGGCACCCGGGCGCCCCAATCTCGTCGCCACGTTGCCGGGCGGCGACGGCCCCGGGTTGATGTTCCTCGGGCACTCCGACGTCGTCCCCGCCGGACCCGGGTGGTCCGGCGATCCGTACCGTGCCCGCGTCGTCGATGGCACGATCCTCGGACGCGGCAGCACGGACATGAAGGGCGGTCTGGCCGCGGTGGTGGCGGCCATGTCGGCACTGTCTCGCTCCGGCGCCATCTTGTCCGGGCCGGTGACGCTGGTCTGTACCGTCGACGAGGAGGAACACGGCGCCGGTGTCCGCGACTTCGTTCGGCGCCCATCCGGGGAGTACCTCGGCTGTGTGGTCGCCGAACCCACCGGCCTCACCGTGGTACGCGGTTGCCGCGGCGCCTCCTACATCGAGGTCGACATCACGGGTCGCGCAGCACATTCCGGCCGCCCCGATGACGGCGCCAGCGCCATCTACGCGGCCGCCGCCATCGTCGATCTCATCCGCGCCGATCATGTCGCGATGGTCGGGTCCGCGCAGGGCCTACTGGGTTCGGGTACATGGAATGTCGGCACTATCGCAGGCGGACAAGGTATTTCGGTGGTCGCCCCGATGGCGTCGCTCGGTATCGATCGGCGACTGATGCCCGACGAGGACGCCCACGACATCGCCGCCTGGCTGCGTACGCGTATTCACGACGCCGGCATCGATACCGGCGGTATCGGTGTCGAGGTCAAGGTGACGATGGAGATGCCGGGTTTCGAAACCCCCGCCGATCACCGCCTGGTGACCACCGCCGTCGACACGATGTCTGCCATCGGCGCCCCCACCACCGTAGGCGGCTGGACCGCCGCCTGCGACGGCGGATTCATCAACCGCGACATGGGTATCCCCGCAATAGTGTTCGGCCCGGGCGACATCAACACCCAAGCCCACCAGCCCGACGAGATGGTCCGTATCGCCGACCTGCAGACGGCCGCAACGGCATACGCACGGATGGCGCAGGACCTACTCGACTGATCCCACTGCCCAGCGCTCCCGCGGCGCGGCGCGGCGCAACCCCCGCACCCCGCCGGCGGGTGGTCACCCCGCCGGCCGAGGACGCATCTACCGCCGTCCGGCCAGCGCACCGGCCCCTTCCGACACCTCCAGATCCGCTGTGCGTTCCGGTATCTCGGTGCCGCGGATCGAGCAGCCGGCCGTCTCCTTGAGGAAGACCAGCGCCACCATGCCGATGGCACAGGCGCCCATCATGTACACCGCGGGGAAGAGATTCCAGCCGGTCGAGTCGACCACCGCGTCGTTGACGAGTGGTGCGGTACCACCGAAGGCGGCGGTCGCGACGTTGTAGGAGATCGCGAATCCTGCATACCGGACCTGCGTGGGGAACATGGCCGGGAAGGTCGCCGAGATCGTCGACAGCTGCGGAATGTAGAGCAATCCGAGGATGACGAATCCGACTATGGCCCAGGCGAATCCCTGACCCATGAGCCAGTACAAGGGCAGCGACAGGACGAACAGTCCGATCAGCGAGCCCCACCACATCGGTTTGCGTCCGGTCGAATCCGACCAGGCACCGAAGAACGGGATCATCACCATCATCACCAGCTGGCCGATCAACACGACGGTCGAACCCGATGACTCCGACAACCCGATGGTGCTTTTCAGATATGTCGGCTGATACGCGAGCAGCGTGTAGTTCACCACGTTGAGGGCGATCACCATGCCGAACATGATCAGAATCGGACGCCAGTAGTTGCTCAGCAGATCCTTGAAGCGGGTCCACGCCGTACCGGTGATCTCGTTGTCCTGCTCGAGTTCCTGGAAGACCGGGGTGTCCTCCATCTGAGACCGCAGATACAGGCCGATCAGACCCATCGGCAGCGCGATGAGGAATGGGATGCGCCAGCCCCACGTCTGCATCTGCTCGTCGCTGAGCAGCACCTCCAGCAGCAGCACAAACGCGGTGCCCGCGGAGAATCCGGCGAGGGTGCCGAATTCGAGGAAGGAACCGAACCGGCCGCGCTTGCGGTCGGGCGCGTACTCGGCCATGAATGTGGCGGCGCCGCCGTATTCACCGCCGGTGGAGAATCCCTGGATCACACGCAGGGCGATCAACAGGATCGGTGCCCAGACGCCGGCCACGGCATGCGTGGGCAGCACACCGATCAGGGCGGTCGCCAGTGAGATCAGGATGATCGTGATGGCCAGCACCGACTTTCGTCCGATGCGATCACCGATCGGTCCCCAGATCATGCCGCCGAGGGGGCGGAGCACAAACGAGATCGCGAAACCGAGCATCGTGCCGATGGTGCCGAGATGGCCGGGAAAGAAGGCCTGAGTGAGATACGTGGTGGTCGCGGCGTAGACGCCGTAGTCGTACCACTCGGTGGCATTGCCGATCGCTGACGCCCCGATTGCCTTACGGAGCAGTGCTTTTCCTTCTCGCGACTCCGGATCGGGTGCGAGGTCCTCGAAGCTGGCCGAGGAGTTTGCCGTGGTCATCTGTGCCTCTCTGGTGGAGTCGGGGCCAGTTGTTCTCGGGCTGACTCAGCATCGGTGGGCGATGATCTCGGACGTACCTCGGTCCTCGAGGGCTATGACCAACCGGTCTAGGAGACTTCTTCTCCTGCCGCGGCGTCACCTATCAAACGGTGCAGCCCGTCCCTCATGTGTTCGATCATCAGCACGTCGGCCGCCGGCGCATCTCCTGCCGCGATGGCGTCCACCAATGCCTGGTGTTCGTCGATTCGGTCCTTTCCCGAGGAGTACGTTCCCCGCATCGCCCGCAGGCACATCCGCGTCTCCACGAGAATCGTCTCGTGCAGACGCGAAAGCCGCTGACTTCGTGCGTGTTCCACCAACGTCTGGTGAAACACCATGTCGGCCTCGGCCATGTCGGGCCCGTTGGGCTCGTCGGCGTGCGCTCGCATCAGTGCGACCGCGTCGGACAGGGCCGCAATCGATTCCGGGTCGTCGTGTGCAATGACCTGCTCGATTGCCGCCCGCTCCACCGCGGTTCGCGCAATGTACATGTCCCGAATGTCGTCATCATCCATCGAGACGACGAACAGTCCGCGGTTGCGGTGACTCACCAGCAGACCTTCTGCGGTGAGGCGTTGCATCGCCTCGCGCAACGGACCGCGGCTGACCCCGAGATCGGCCGCGAGGCCTGATTCCGTCAGTTGCGAACCAGGCGGAAAACTACCGTCGGCGATGGCCTCATGCAACTTGCGGGCGATGATCGCCGGTGTCGATTCCTGCACGATCGGCGCCAACACCCGTGTGCGTCCCGAGGTCGAGTCACCCCGGCCTCGTGAGCGCGCATCCGCCATCTCTGCTCTACCTTCTTACTCTTCACCGGCCGCAATGTCAGCTTCGCGCTGGACATTCCATCGCAATTCCCGTCCTGACCAGCTATTTCACGCGTCAATTCGACGAGCCCACAACTCGCCTTCTATTGTGCGATTGTTGACAATCTACTCGGATGTCGCGCCGCCTGGCAACCACACCCGACGATTCATCCCCGCACGAATCGATACCCCATCCCGGCCTCGGTCAGCAGATGCACGGGATGACCGGGATCGTCCTCAAGTTTGCGGCGCAGACTTGCCAGGTACACCCGCAGATAGTTCGACTGATTCAGGTAGGACGGCCCCCACACCGCGCCGAGGATGTCACGCTGGGACACCAACTTTCCCTCGTTGCGCACCAGCAGCTCCAGAATTCCCCACTCGGTCGGGGTGAGATGCACCGGCTCGCCGGAACGCGTCACCTGTTTGGCGGTCAGGTCCACGACGAATCCGCCGGTGTCGACCACCGCCGAACCCGGGGTGTCCGACACCGCGGCACCGCGCCGAACCGCCGCACGCAGCCGCGCGAGAAACTCTTCCATCCCAAAGGGTTTGGTGACGTAGTCATCGGCACCGGCATCGAGTGCGGCCACCTTGTCGACGGATTCGCCCCGCGCCGAGAGCACGATCACCGGAACGTTGGTCCACCCACGAAGCCCTTGCAGGACTGTGATGCCGTCGATGTCGGGAAGTCCGAGATCCAACACGACGACCTGCGGGTTGGTTTTCGCCGCGGCCGCCAGAGCCGACGCACCGGTCGAGGCGGTGGTGACCTGAAAACCCCGCGCCGCCAGATTGATCCGCAACGCACGCAACAACTGTGGCTCATCGTCGACGACGAGCACCCGCACCCCGTCACCCATCGACGACCTCCCCCGCCCCGTCACCTTGCACCGAGACACCATCGTGTACCGCCTCGGAGGTCGGCAACGTGATCACCATCGTCGTCCCACCTCCCGGCGTGTCGGCCACCTCAAGGGTGCCACCGATCGCCGAGACGAATCCGGCGGCCACCGACAATCCCAGGCCCACACCACCGTCGGCGCCGTTGCGGTCGCTGCCCTGGGTGAACGGTGCGAACACCTGATCCCGGCGATCCGGCGGGATTCCCGCTCCGTGATCGATCACCCGGATCACCGTCTGTGATTCACCACCATCCGATACCGCCGGCGTCACCTCGACCTCCACCTCACCCCCGCCGTGCCGGACCGCGTTGTCGATGAGGTTGGCCACCGCCCGTTCCAGCAATCCGCCGTCGGTATCGGCCCAGACGGTGCCGAACGTCATCCGCACCTCGGGATTGCCCGGCTCCCGCCGTGTCACGGTCGCCACCGCACGATGCAGCACCTCCACCAGATAGGTGCGCCGCCGTTGCGGCCGCACCGCTCCCGCTGCCAGCCGCGTGGAGTCCAGCAGGTTGCTGACCAGAGCCGCGAGCTGATCCACCGATTCCTCGATGGTGGCCAGTAGTTCGGCGGTGTCCTCTGGACCGAAGGTGACATCGGTGCTGCGCAGGCTCGACACCGCCGCCTTGGCGCCGGCCAGCGGGGTGCGCAGGTCGTGACTGACCGCCGAGAGCAACGCGCGCCGCAATTCGTCGGTTTGCGCGAGCGCACGTGCCTGGGCGGCCTGCGCCTCGAGCTCACTTCGACGCACCGCGGCGGCGGCCTGCGTCGCCACCGAGGTCAACACCCGACGGTCCCGCCCACCGACAGCCGGTCCGGCCAGCAACAACTCGAACTCCCCACCCGGTACCGGACAGACCGTGTCGGCCTGCTCGGGACTCGTCGGCGGCCGCTCACCGACGGCCGCGGCCACCCGATGCGTCGTGGCGGACTCGGTGCGCACCACCGCGACCGCCCGCTGATCGTAGGTCTCGCGCACCTTCTCCAGCAGCCCGCCGACACCGGCGCCACCGAGCACCGCATCACTGAACAGGGCCAGCAGTTCCGCGTTACGACCCGCCCGCTGCGCCTGCACCCTCCGTACGGTGGCCGAATCCACCAGCACCGCAACCGCAATGGCCACCACCAGCAACACCAGAATGGTGATCATGTTGTCGGGTTCGGCGATGGTGAAGGTGAATCGCGGATCGGTGAAGAAGTAGTTGAGCAGCAGTCCCGACACCACCGCCGACAACGCCGCCGGCCCGACGCCACCGAGCATCGACACCGCAAGCACCGCCACGAAGAACAGCGCCGATTCCGACGCGAATCCCAGCCACCGATCCAGAAATGCCAGCACACCGGTCATCACGACCGGAATGACCAGTGCCGCCAACCAACTCAGCGGACGATGAAACCGGGTGTCGCGGATGTCGAGTCGCGACCGGCGTCGGGTCTCGTCGTGGGTCACCATGTGCACATCGATGCGTCCACTGGAACTGACTACGGTGGCGCCGACGCCCTCGTCGAAGATCCGCTTCCAGCGCGGTCGCCGCGATGTCCCCAGCACCAACTGGGTGGCGTTGACCCCGCGCGCGAAGTCGAGCAGCGTCGACGGAATGTCGTCGCCGACGACGGTGTGGATGCGCGCCTTGAAACCTGCTGCCAGATCACGTAATTCGTTCAGATCGGCGGCGCCGGACAGCCCGTCGCCGCGAATCACGTGGACCGCCACCAACTCCGCACTCGACCGCGACGCGATCCGGCTGGCCCGCCGCAGCAGGGTGGCCGATTCCGGCCCGCCGGTGATGGCCACGACGACCCGTTCGCGTGCCTCCCAGGTATCGGTGATGGCATGTGCCGCACGGTAATCGGCCAGATTGTCATCGACCTGGTCGGCCAGCCACAGCAGCGCCAATTCACGCAACGCGGTCAGGTTGCCCTGCCGGAAGTAGTTGGTGAGTGCGCCGTCGATCCGCCCGGCGGCATAAACCTTGCCCGCGGTGAGTCTTTGCCGCAGCGCTTCCGGTGCGATGTCGACGAGCTCGATCTGATCGGCGGCGCGCACCACGTCGTCGGGAACGGTTTCGCGTTGCACCACGCCGGTGATCTGTTCGACGACGTCGTTGAGGCTTTCCAGGTGCTGGATGTTGACGGTGGTCAGCACGTCGATCCCGGCGTCGCGCAGATCCTCGATGTCCTGCCAGCGTTTGGCGTTGACCGAACCGGGCGCATTGGTGTGCGCCAGTTCGTCGACCAGCGTCACCTGCGGGTGACGCGCCAGTACCGCGGCGAGATCCATCTCCGACAGCGTGGTGCCCCGATGGGTGACCTCGTGGCGCGGTATGACCTCCAGACCGTCGATCATGGCCGCGGTGGCCGCCCGGCCGTGCGTCTCCACCACGGCGACCACCACGTCGACACCCTCGTCGACCAACCCGCGTGCACCGGCGAGCATTTCGTAGGTCTTGCCGACACCGGGGGCGCACCCGAGAAAGACCTCGAGGCGCCCTCGGCCCTCACCTGCGATGACCATGCTCGGAGTCTATCCGCACACGGTGTGCCCCAACGCGAGGTTCACCTCGAGGACGTTGACCCGTGGCTGCCCGAGATATCCCCACTGCCGTCCTTCGGTGTAGCGGTCGACGATTTCGCGCACCTGAGCCTCGGAGCGGTTGCTGTTGCGGGCGATTCGCGGGATCTGCAGCGCGGCATACTCGGGGCTGATGTGCGGGTCGAGCCCGGACCCGGATCCGGTGACGGCATCAACCGGAACCTGCTCGGGCGCAATACCTTCACGCTGCGCGATCACGGTACGTCGGGCCTCGATGTTGCGCGCCAACGTCTCGCTGTTGGGTCCCTGGTTGGATGCCGCCGACGCCGACGGGTCACCGGTGGCCATCGGGTCGTCGGCCGAACCCAGTACGCGGGCATGAAGATACGAATCCGGTTGTCCCGCAGGCACCTGCGGGTCGACACCGATCAGCGTCGAACCCGCCGGACATCCGCGCGCGTCGGTGACCTGGGACCCCTCGGCCGATGACGAGTCGATCCGCGAGGCCGCCCACACGACCGCCGGATACCCCACGCCCAGGATTGCGGTGAGCGCGGCCAGGATCAGCACCGCGGCGCCACATTGCCGGACGAACCCGGTGATGGTTGTCTTCATGTCCCCTTACCCCATTCCCGGGATGAAACGCACGACGAGGTCGATCAGCCAGATCCCCACGAACGGGGTGATCACGCCGCCGACGCCGTAGACGAGCAGATTGCGTCCGAGCAGACGCGACGCCGAACTGGGCCGATACCGGACTCCCCGCAACGACAGCGGGATGAGCGCCACGATGATCAGCGCGTTGAACACCACCGCCGAGACGATCGCCGACTGCGCCGAATGCAACCGCATGATGTTGAGCGAGTCGAGTTGCGGATAGATTCCGACGAACAGTGCGGGCAGGATCGCGAAATACTTGGCGAGGTCATTGGCCAGCGAGAACGTCGTCAACGCCCCGCGGGTGATGAGCAGTTGCTTGCCGACGGCCACCACCTCGATGAGTTTGGTCGGGTCCGAATCGAGGTCGACCATGTTGCCGGCCTCCTTGGCCGCCGACGTACCGGTGTTCATCGCGACCCCCACGTCCGCCTGCGCCAATGCGGGTGCGTCGTTGGTGCCGTCGCCGGTCATCGCGACCAGCCGTCCGCCGGCCTGTTCCGAACGGATCAGGGCCAGCTTGTTCTCCGGGGTCGCCTCCGCGACGAAGTCGTCGACGCCCGCCTCGGCGGCTATGGCCTGCGCCGTCAGCGGATTGTCGCCGGTCACCATCACCGTGCGGATACCCATCTCCCGCAACTGCGCAAACCGTTGCGCCATACCGGGTTTGACCACGTCGGAGAGCTGGATGACGCCCAGCACGCGCGGTGCGCCATCGGCGGCACGTTGTGCGACCACCAGCGGAGTGGCCCCGGCGCTGGACACCGACGTCACCGTCGCCGACACCTCCGGCGGCATCGCGCCACCGTGCTCGGCGACCCACCGCGTCACCGCGTCGGCGGCACCCTTGCGGTACTCGACGACGCCACCACCGTCATCGACGGGCAGATGGAAGTCGATGCCGCTCATGCGTGTTTCCGCGGTGAACGGCACGACCTCGACGCTCGGATGGTCGCGACGTCGCCCGGCGGCGACGGTACCCGCATCGAAGGTCTCCACCCCGTGGGTGTCGACACACAGGTCGACGATGCTGCGTCCCTCCGGAGTGTCGTCGGCGATGCTGCACCGGTTGGCGACCTCGGCGAGCTCGGGGGTCGAGATACCGGGGGCCGCATGCAGTTCGGTGGCGCGCCGATTGCCGTAGGTGATGGTGCCGGTCTTGTCCAGCAGCAGGGTGTCGATGTCACCGGCAGCCTCCACCGCCCGGCCGGACATGGCGAGGACATTGCGCTGCACGAGCCGATCCATTCCGGCGATGCCGATCGAGCTGAGAAGTGCCCCGATGGTTGTCGGGATCAGGCAGACCAGCAGCGCAATCAGCTTGGTCGGGTCGGGTGATTGTCCCGCGTACTGATTCATGGGCCCGACGGCGACGACGGCGAGCAGGAAGATGATGGTGAGGCTCGCCAGCAGGATGTCCAGGGCGATCTCGTTGGGTGTCTTCTTACGTGCGGCCCCTTCGACCAGCGAGATCATCCGGTCGACGAAGGTCTGCCCCGGTTCGGCGGTGATCTCGACGATGATGCGGTCCGACAGCACGACGGTGCCGCCGGTCACCGCGCACCGGTCGCCGCCGGATTCCCGTACCACCGGTGCGGATTCACCGGTGATGGCCGACTCGTCGACCGTCGCGATTCCGTCGACGACGTCCCCGTCGCCGGCGATGACCTCACCGGCCTCGACGACGATCCGGTCACCGACGCGCAGGGCGCTGCCGGCGACGGTGTCGATCGCGCCGCTCGTCGAGATGCGGCGTGCCATCGTGTCGCGCTTCACCTTTCGCAGACTGTCGGCCTGCGCGCGACCGCGGCCTTCGGCTACGGCCTCGGCGAGATTGGCGAACAGGACGGTGAACCACAGCCACGCGGTGATCAGCCAGGCGAACCACGACGGCTGCCAGATCGCGAGCAGCGTGGTCACGATCGACCCCAGATAGACCACGAACATCACCGGATTACGCGCCTGCGCACGGGGATTGAGTTTCCGCGCCGCCTGCGGCAATGAGGTGATCAGCGACCGGACGTCAAACGCACCCTGCGTCACCAACCCCGGCTCGTCCGGACCTTCCCCGACGGGAGGTGATATCTCGGAATCGGAAGTCTTGTCGGTCAGATCAACGCTCACAGCAGTGCCTCCGCAATGGGTCCCAGCGCCATGGCCGGGAAGAAGGTGAGTCCGGCGACGAGCAACGTCGTGCCGAGCAACAGCGCACCGAACAGCACGCCGTGGGTGGGTAGGGTCGACGCCTTGGTCTCGACCGAGATCCGTTCCGCGACAGCCACACCGCCGCCACCATCCGTCGACCGGGCGCCCTTTTCCGTCGACTGGGCGCCCTTTTCCGTCGACTGGGCGACCCGTCCCTTCTGTCCGGCGAACAATCCGGCGAGAGCGAGAACGAAGACGATGGGCAGGAAGCGACCCAGCAGCATCGCGAGTCCGAGCGAGACCTGGAACCAGTCGCTGGTCACGGTCAATCCACCGAAGGCACTGCCGTTGTTGTTCGCGGCCGAGGCGTAGGCGTAGAGAACCTCGCTGAACCCGTGGATGGAACCCGGCGATCCGGGGTCTCCACCGTTACCCTGGGGGTCGAGTGTCGCTCCCATGACGACGCTGATTCCCGCACCCGTCAGCACCAGTGCCGGCATGACGAGGATGTACAACGCCGACATCGTGATCTCGTTCTGCCCGACCTTCTTTCCGAGGAATTCCGGCGAGCGACCGACCAGCAATCCGCCGACGAACACGGTGATGACCGAGAGGATCAGCAAGCCGTAGAGACCCGAACCGACACCGCCGGGCGCGACCTCGCCGAGCAGCATGTTCCAGATGAGGGCACCTCCGCCACCTGCGGAGAAACTGTCGTGGGCGGCATCCACGGCGCCGGTGGAGGTTCCCGTCGTCGACACCGCGAACAATGCCGACGCCGGTATCCCGAAACGTTGTTCCTTGCCTTCCATCATCGCGCCGGCCGCAGTCGCGGCGACACCATTCGGGTGGGTTTCGAACCACCACACGACGGCGAGCATTCCCGCCCAGATCGAGCCCATGACGGCCACCAGGGTCAGGCCCTGACGACGATCATCGACCAGCGTTCCGTAGGTCCGGGTCAGGCACACCGGGATGAGCAGAAGTGCAATGATTTCAACGACATTGGACAACGGTGTCGGATTCTCGAAGGGATGCGCGGAGTTCGCCGACAGGGTTCCGCCGCCGTTGGTGCCGAGTTCCTTGATCGCCTCCTGGGAAGCGAACGGCCCGATCAGGCTGCGCGACGATTCGCCACCGAACACCGAGAACCCGAATCCGCTGTGCAGCGACTGCACCACACCCTGTGTCAACAGGATGAGCGCGACAATCACGGACAGCGGCAACAGGATTCGCAGATTTCCGCGCACCAGATCGACCCAGAAGTTGCCGATCTGACCGGTCCCCCGCCGGTTCACCAACCCGCGGATCAACGCCACCGCGACGGCCATGCCGACCGCTGCGGACACGAAGTTCTGCACCGCCAGGCCGAGCATCTGCGTCAGATTGCTCATCACCACCTCCGGCGAGTACGACTGCCAATTGGTGTTGGTGACAAAGGAGATCGCGGTGTTGAACGCGACCGACGGGTCGACGCCGGGTTTGCCGTCCGACCATGGCAGCACTCCCTGCAGACGCTGCAGCAGGTACAGAAGGAGGGTCGAGACCAGCGAAAAGGCCAGCACAGCAAGGGCGTAGCCCTTCCACGTCTGCGACTGACGCGGGTCGACGCGGGCGATCCGGTACAGGCCACGCTCGACGGCGAGGTCCCGATCGGATCGGTAGACGCGGGCCATGTAGTCGCCGAGCGGGATATAGGCGGCGGCCAGCACGACGATGACGGTGGCCACCTGGGCCACCGCAGCTGCAGTTGAGTTCACGGCCGATCAGAACCTTTCCGGGAAGATCAGAGCGCACAGCAGGTACACCACGACCATCGCCGACAGCACCAGCAGGACGACCGTTTCGACGCCGTCCGCGGTCATCGACGGATCCTGGTGTCGACACCCTGGACCACCAGGACGCACAGGGCGAAGCCCACCACCGCGGCGAGCACATACAGGCCATCGGCCATGACGCAAACTCCTCACAAACATTCCTCACGCGACCCGGCGGGATCACGCACCCCAGTGATGATGCGGCCGTGCGCCGCCCGCCGGAAGACCTCTTAACGCGATCCATACGCGATCCGACGACTTGTTGACGCCCCTTTCGCAGGCGCCTCCGCGGGCATCCGCGCCCGTCAAGAAGTCGTCAAGAATTCGGTTGCCGGCGTTGAGATCTGGTCAGGAATACGCGTGGGCGGCCGGGACCGGACTACTCCGGATGCATGAGTGACATCGAGTGCCGCCGACCCGTCGTCGCGGGCGACGCGGTCTGGGGATATGTGCAGGTCGGATACGCCCGTCAGTGGGTTCGGCATCGTCTGGTGATCTACCCGCCGGGGACCAGCCCGGAGCAACGGCGATGGTTGCGGTTGTGGCGGTGGGTGCCCGCGGTGGTGGCGCTGGCGCTGATCGCCGGCATCTGCGCGGCCGCCAAGTCCGGTGTGCATGCCGCGGTCGGTGCGGCCGTCGGCGCGGTCGTGGCGCTGGCCGTCGTGGTCCCGATTCAGCGACGCACCGCGACCTGCCGGCATCGGATGTGCATCATCGAATCGTGGTCGGGCCCGGGGCAGGGCGTGGAGGATCTGGTGATGCGGCGCATCATCGAGAAGACGGCCGGCGAGTTGCGTACCGCCGACCGTGAGGTGGCCGCCGGACGTATGACGCCGGTCGAGCACGAGGCGCTCTGGGCGCGGTGCCACGAACAGATCGCCACTGCCGGGCACCGGGTAACGGCTGAGGTGTGACCACCCGACCCGCGACGCCGGCTTCTTCGTCAGCCTGCGGCCGGTGTGATCCGCACACCGATCGTGCCGTCCTTACCGCGTCGCAGCAGGCTCGCCTTGATCGTGATCCACCCGAGGATTCCGTACTTGCCGGAGATGAGTGCGCGGGCCTTCTCGGTGCCCGCGGTATCGAGGACCTCGGCGGTGCCGGTCACCGGTTGACCGATCAGTTTCCGGCCACGCGCATCGCATCCCTGCACGATCACATTCGGGTTGTTGCGGATGCGTTTGACCTTCCACGAGTCGGTCACCGTCCACATGTAGAGGCGGTCTCCGTCGGCGGCTGCCCACAGTGGTGACGCCACGGCGTTGCCGTTCTTGCGAAACGTCGTGAGCTGCACATACTTCGCATCGGTCGCGGCATCGAAGGGTGGGGTCGGATCGCCTGGCGTCACGACGACCAGCCTACTGACCCGCGGACTGCACGATCACCGGTTGCGCCGACCCACCTTCGTTACCAATCCGTGATCACCGTTGCTATCGCGTCGCGGTTTCGTGCTGAACAGTAATCCGCCCGGCGCCGGCGCCTAGCGTCTTAAGACACCGGGTCAGCCTCCCAGTCGGCATCACGCCGCTGCAGCGGCAACACCGACCAGCCGCTCACGAGGGAGACCGACTCATGCGAACCCAACTCGATGACATCGACATCCTCCTCACCCGGACCGCCACCGGCGATCACGCGGCGTTCGCCGACCTCTACGACCTCACCAGCTCCCGGGTGTACGGCATGGTGCTGCGCGTGCTGCGCGACCCGGGCCACAGCGAGGAGGTCACCCAGGAGGTGTACCTCGCGGTGTGGCGGTCGTCCGCGTCGTTCCACGCCGAGCAGGGTTCGGCGATCAGCTGGTTGATGACCCTGGCCCATCGTCGGGCGGTGGACCGGGTGCGCTCGGAGGCCGCATCCAAGCGCCGCACCCTCACCTACGGCACCACCGAGCACGCCGATCGAGCGGACCGTGACGTCGTCATCGAGTTGTCCGAGCGCAGGGAACTGGCTCGCACGATTCGTTCGGCCCTCGGACTGCTCACTCCCCTGCAGCGGGAGGCCATCGAGTTGGCGTACTTCCAGGGCCTCACCTACCGCGAGGTCGCCGACCACCTCGACGTCGCCCTCCCCACCGTGAAGTCACGAATCCGTCAGGGCCTCAAGCGCCTTGCGCCGCAGGTCACGCATCTCGCGGCGTGATCAGCGTGATCAGAACGGGCAGCCCGACGACTCCCTGGCCGCCTTCGGCAAATCCGCCTTGTGGGCCGACTTCCGGCCGGTCCGGCGTGCGATGGTCCGCAGGCCACCGCCGTCCTTGACGGGCCGGTCGGACACGCGCAGCTTGCCCAGGACGGGGACGTCGAGGCGGCGCCGGATCCGGTAGTCGATCATGTACGACCAGACGAGTCCCAGCGCCAGGTAGCGTCCCCCGAGCTGGTCGAACGTCCGCATCCGACGCAGAGTGCGGTTGAACTTCTTCTGAGCGCCTTCCGACCACTCCCAGCCCATCAGTTCGCGGAACTCGGGCGGAAGATTTCCCTTGGTCATGAACTCGAAGTGATTGCCCAGTATCGCCGGGAACGCCTTGCCCACAGGTCCCCACGCCTCCACGACGAACTCGAGGTTCGACAGCGTCTCGAAGTCGTGACGGACCGCCGGCGCGATAGAGAGGTTCGGCACCACGGTGTCCCAGTACTCGGTGAACTCCGCCCAGCTCTGCGGCCATTGCGATGGCCGCACATTGACACCGGTGGCCAGCGGCTCGGCGGCGCGCGTCAGCACGTCGAGATCGGCCTCGGGCAGTTCGCCGTACAGCAGCTGGTATTGATCGAGGTAGAAGCGGAACAGGCAGGCGGCCACCCACAGTTGCAGTTCGGGGCTGTTGCCGCTGTACCGCACCGGGCTCTCCGGGGTCGACACCACCGGCGTGTGCATCTCGACGATGTGCTTACGCAGGTCGTCCTTTTCCTCCTGGGTGCCCAGCAGCGCGACGGACAGGTAGGTGCCGGTGGTGCGCGAGCGCTTCATCGGATACCGCCGCGGACTTCCCGACGCGACTCGACTCTCGTTGACTCCGTGGCCGACGGGAGGCAACGACAGTTGCATGATGATGTTGGCCACGCCGCTGGTCAGACCGACAACCGTGATGAGCTCCACCATGCTGGTCGGATGCCGACGGCCGTGCGGCAGCGGCAGATACGGGCGTTTGGGCGTGTGAATGTGTCCACGTGCCGCACGAACAACCGGAGCCATCGTATGCGTCGCCATCTGCGACCCCCTCTTCTGATAACGATCGTTTCCAGATCGAATCTAGGCCGGGTCTGTGACGTGGTCAACACCTCGTGGCCAAACCGGGACCATAGGTCCGGCCGAAACGAGATGATCGATTCGCCCCGCTATGGCCGCGGGTGAGCTTTAATCGCGGCCGCGACCGTCGGCCTGATCACGCACTCATAGGCGTGATCGTTGACGAAGCCGGCGGCCTGCATGAGCGCGAACATCGTCGTCGGCCCGACGAACCGCCAGCCGCGTTTCTTCAGATCCTTCGACAGCGCGGTGGACTCCGGCGACCTCGTCATCGACCCCGGTTCGTGATCGTCACCGGGCGCGTACTCCCAGAAGAACGCCTCGAGCGAACCGCGCTCGTCGATGAGCCCTTCGGCGTGGCGGGCATTGTTGATGGCCGCCTCGATCTTGCCGCGGTGCCGGATGATGCCGGCATCATCCAGCAGGCGTGCGACATCGGCGTCAGTGAACCGCGCCACCGTGGGAATGTCGAAGCCACTGAACGCTTTTCGGAAGTTCTCCCGCTTGTTCAGGATGGTGCGCCAACTCAGCCCCGACTGGAAACCCTCGAGACAGACCCGTTCGAACAGGGCGGTGTCACCCGAGAGCGGGAATCCCCACTCGGTGTCGTGATAGGTCGTCTCGGGTTCGACCGCCGCCCATACACACCGCGCTCTGCCGTCATCGCCGACGATCACATCAGTCATCGCTACCTCCCTCGGATTGGACACGACGTTACCCACCGGCACCGACACTTACGCCCGCCGCCGACCGAGCCCGACGACCCCACCGACCGAGCCCGACGAGGCGCTGGCCGAGGAGGTGTCGCGACCTCGCACGCCGTGATCGCACCTCCACCAACCACAGCTCAGCGCGCCCCTCCGCCCATCACATCAGCTCATCAGGTAGAGCACGGGTTGCATACCCAGACCGGCGGCACAGAAGAAGAGAACACCGCCGCCGACGGTGAGCAACCCATTCGCGTCCGACTTCAGCTGCGGGCACGGACTCGGCGCGATCTGGATGGACATGCGTTGCGACGCCGGTCCGATCGGTGCGTTCCGAAGAATGGTGAGGGGAGCGATCTGACGCGCGTACCCGGTGTCGGCACTGAATTCAGGCGGCTCGCGGTACACACCGGTCGTGAAGAGCGCATCGCCGGTAGCGGCCCAGTGACCTGATTCGTCCCCCGCCATCGTGTCGGTCGGGGTGATCGTGGACCTCGCCGGCGATTCGGACAGGTCGCCGACGATCACAGCGCTGGTCCCGTTGGGCGCCTGCGCGGCGACGGTGTACGAGTAGGCACCGATTCCCACCAGAATGTCGGTGCCGCGGTATCCGGCGGGCAAAGCGACCCGTGCGCTCCCGACCTCGGTGCCGTACACCACGGATTTGTCCGTGCCTGGATCGGCACCGGTCACCGTGATCAACATCGAACGTGACCGCATGTCCGCGATGGAGATACGGGCGTCGCCGTCGTAGAATCCCAAGAGGTCCGGCGTGATCGGCTCGACGTATTCGTTCGACCCCAAACTGAACCGCGCTATCCGCATTCCGCGCGGATCGACGCACGTCTCGGCGATCGCGGCCTCGTATCCGTCAGAATGGACGTGGCCGTCGTACTGGCAGGTGCGTGACGGACCATAGGCCTTCAGCGATGTCCAGTTCCCGCTTGTCATGTCGATGCGCTTGAGTGTGGTCGGTTTGGTCTGTGCCGCGGAGTCGTCCGACACGTCATCATCGCCGTCTCTGTCGACGTCTGTCGCGTCGCCCGTGACCGATTCCCCGCGGTCTTCCACCATCGCCACCATCACGTCGGCAGAGCCGGCCGCGTCGCGTATGGGACCGAAATCATCACTGCTCCACAGGATGTTGCCGTTGGTCCCGTCGATGCCATAGGTGATAGGCGACCAGGGCGTGTATGCGACCTGCGCCAGGATCGCTGTCGTGTCGCCTCCTTGGGTCACCTCGGAGGACCACATGGCGCTCACCTCCGCGCCGAAGTCGACCGACCAGACTCGGTCGCCGGTGTGTCCGGACCGCGCCACAACGGATTCTCCGTCGATCACCGCGAACCCGACGGGTAGCACGACGGGTGAATACAGTCGGGCGTTACGGGATTCATCCGACGGCCGGATCGCGGTGAACTTCCCGATGAGGTACTGCGGCTGTTGAAAGGCGATACCCCCTGATCCTTCCCCGGTTCGCTCAGGGCCGGGCGTCTCCGGCCACACGATCACCGCACCGACTGCCGTCGCCACGAGCGCAACCGTGACCGTCGCGCCGAGAAACCATGATCGCTCTGGTCGTCCGGCGCGGCGCACGTAAGCGGCAACGGCCACCGCCACCATGCCCGAGGTCACCACCACGCACGTCCAGAAGACATAACGTGACCCGGACGGCATGTTCAGCACGTGGGGGAACACCTGTGCGGTGCGGGCGATTTCGTCGGCGGTCTCGTTACGCGAACTGTCCGGGTTGAATGCGATCAACGCGACAAAGGCGATCGCGCATGTCGCCAGCACGAACACCAACGGCGCCCAGCGCGGTACCCGGGCAGCGACGGACAAGCCGTGGAACCCAATCACCATGACGACGGTGATCACGGCGAGAATCACCGCATCCGTCCCGAGCGGCCCCGAGACGCTGTCCGAGGTACGGTGCCATGCCGGATCGTTCAGCACTGTCAACGCCGTGGCGACGAGTACCGCGGCCAACGCCAAGCCGGTCAATGCACCGAGGGCGACCGCCCAGGGGCGAGGCGGCATCCGGTTCGACTCGGCAGCGGCTTGCCCGGCCTGCTCGGCGTCATCGGATACGGCCGTGTCTGCGGTGCCCCCCGGCAACTCCATTCGGGGATGGTCTCACGTGACGTGCGGAGACGCGCCGGCCGGTCGCGTCCGTCCCCCGTTCAGTGGACCTGCATTCAACGCACCCCGCGACCCGGACGCGGCGCTTCGCAATCCCCCACGATCGGCCGGATCACCAACGTCACAGCACGTCGCGGCCAATCAATCCTTCCCGAAGGGATTCGACATGAAGCACTCACTTTCCCAACATCGGCGGGATCATCCATCCCGGCTGACCTCGACGCCAATCCGGCACGAACAGACAACTGAGCCGCAAGGCCTCCTGTCGGGAAACCTTGCGGCTCAGTCATATTGCTCAGATCAGCCGAGCACCAGGCCTTCGCCGTCGGCGGAGACGTTCACCGGCACGACGTCGCCGTCGCGGATGTCGCCGGCCAGCAGTGCCTTGGCGAGCTGGTCGCCGATGGCCTGCTGCACGAGCCGCCGCAGCGGACGTGCGCCGTAGAGCGGATCGAATCCCCGCTCCGCCAGCCATTCCTTGGCCTTGGGCGTGACCTCGAGTTCGAGGCGACGCTGGGCCAGCCGCTTCTGCAGTTGTGCCAGCTGGATGTCGACGATGGACACCAGTTCCTCCGGGCTGAGAGCCTGGAAGATCACCACGTCGTCGAGTCGGTTGATGAACTCCGGCTTGAAGGCCGCGCGCACCGCCGCCATCACCTGCTCCTCGTTGCCACCGGAACCGAGGTTCGAGGTGAGGATGAGGATGGTGTTGCGGAAGTCCACGGTACGGCCCTGGCCGTCGGTCAGGCGTCCCTCGTCGAGAACCTGCAGCAGTATGTCGAAGACGTCCGGGTGGGCCTTTTCGACCTCGTCGAAGAGCACCACCGTGTACGGGCGACGACGCACCGCCTCGGTCAGCTGACCGCCCTGCTCGTAGCCGACGTACCCCGGAGGGGCACCGACAAGCCTTGCGACGGCGTGCTTTTCGCCGTACTCACTCATGTCGATACGCACCATCGCGCGTTCGTCGTCGAACAGGAACTCCGCCAATGCCTTGGCGAGCTCGGTCTTGCCGACACCGGTCGGCCCGAGGAACAGGAACGATCCGAGTGGCCGGTTGGGATCGGCGACACCGGCACGGGCTCGCCGTACCGCGTCCGACACCGCGACCACGGCGTCGGTCTGGCCGATGACCCGGTGACCCAGTTCCTCTTCCATCCGAAGCAGTTTCGCAGTCTCGCCCTCCAGCATCTTGCCGGCGGGGATACCCGTCCACGCCGACACGACCTGTGCGACGTCGTCGGGTCCGACCTCCTCCTGCAACATCACGTCACCGTCGGGATCGGTGCCGCTCTTCTCGATCGCGGCCTCGAGTTCCTTCTCCAGACCGGGGATCTTGCCGTAGCGCAGCTCGGCGGCCCGTCCCAGATCACCGTCACGCTCGGCGCGATCGGCTTCTCCGCGAAGGCGTTCCAGCTCTTCCTTGGTGTCGCGGACCGCGTCGATGGCGGTCTTCTCCGACTGCCAGCGAGCGGAGAGCTCGTTGAGCTTCTCCTTCTGGTCGGCCAGCTCCTGACGCAGCTTGTCCAGCCGCGCCTTCGACGCCTCGTCGTGCTCCTTTTGCAGCGCAACCTCTTCCACCTCGAGACGGCGGACGATGCGTTCGACCTCGTCAATCTCGACGGGGCGCGAATCGATCTCCATCCGCAACCGCGACGCGGCCTCGTCGACCAGGTCGATGGCCTTGTCCGGCAGGAACCGCGAGGTGATGTAGCGGTCGGAAAGCGTTGCGGCAGCGACCAATGCGGAATCGGTGATGCGCACACCGTGGTGCACCTCGTACCGTTCCTTGAGGCCACGCAGGATACCGATGGCATCTTCGACGCTGGGCTCACCGACGTACACCTGCTGGAAGCGACGCTCGAGAGCGGCATCCTTCTCGATGTACTGGCGGTACTCCTCCAGCGTGGTGGCACCGACCAGTCGCAGCTCGCCACGGGCCAGCATCGGCTTGATCATGTTGCCGGCGTCCATCGCGGAATCGCCGGTGGCACCAGCACCCACGATGGTGTGCAGCTCGTCGATGAAGGTGATGACCTGTCCAGCCGATCCCTTGATCTCGTCGAGGACGGCCTTGAGACGTTCCTCGAATTCGCCGCGGTACTTGGCACCGGCGACCATCGAGCCGAGGTCCAGCGAGATGACGGTCTTGTTGCGCAACGACTCCGGGACGTCGCCCTCGACGATCCGCTGGGCGAGCCCTTCGACGATGGCGGTCTTGCCGACGCCGGGCTCACCGATGAGGACCGGGTTGTTCTTGGTACGACGGGAGAGCACCTGCACGACGCGACGGATCTCGGAGTCACGGCCGATCACCGGATCGAGCTTGCCCTCACGGGCGGCCTTGGTGAGGTCGGTCGAGTACTTCTCGAGCGCCTGATAGGTCGACTCGGGATCCTCGGAGGTCACGCGGGCATTCCCGCGGACGGCAACAAACGCCTCGCGCAACGCCTGCGGCGTCGCACCGACGTTGTGAAGCAGCTTGGCGACATCGGAATCACCGGTCGCCAGACCGACGACGAGGTGCTCGGTGGAGACGTACTCATCGTTCAATTCTGTTGCGAGTTGCTGCGCGGCACTGACGGCCGCGATCGACTCGCGGGAAAGCTGGGGCTGCGCGCTCGCGCTCGACACCGTCGGCGCGCGGTCAACCATGGCCTGGGCCTGCGTACGAACCGCCGATGGGTCCACTCCCACCGCCTTGAGCAGGGGCGAAGCGATTCCGTCGGACTGATCGAGCAGAGCAACCAGGATATGGGCAGGCCGCACGTCAGGATTGCCGGCAGCGGCCGCCGCAGCCACCGCAGCGCTGAGCGCCTGCTGTGTCTTGGTGGTGGGGGTGAAGCTGTCCACTTCGTGTGCACCTTTCTCTACATTCTTAAGTCGGTACGGCTCAAGTATGGCCGTTCGGTGGTGTCAACGCGAGTAGAGTTGAGTCCATTCCGCTCAAGTATTCTCGTGATTGTGATGGTGATCACATTACCGTTGCTGCTGCCGCGCGCGGTGAGTTCCTGGACTGGGAGCCACCTTTTCTGGATTTCTGGACTGGGACGCCACATCAGTCACAGATGCTGGACTGAGAGTGATCCATCCCACATGACTTGGCCGGTTTTGCCCGTTAAGTCACCAGGGTTTACCGGCAGAGAGATTCCGATGTCAGCCGAACAACGTCGGCAGCCCTTCAGCGCGCCGCTGCAATTCAGCGACGGCGTTCCACTGGTGGGAGCTCCTGTATCTGCTCTCCTTGCCGTTCTCGCGCATCTCCAGCAGTCCTTCAGTCCAGTAGGCGATCAAGCTGCGGCGAACTCCGGGGAGCGCCAGCAGTTCGAGTGCATCCGCGAAGGTCCCGTGGAAGGTGATACCGGTGGCGCGGTCACGCTGCGACTCGTAGTGGACGTTCGAGACGGACCCACCATGTTTCCGCACCCACTTGCGTACCTCCGGGAAATCCAAGATCAATCGGTCGACCATCAGGAAGTTCTCGTGAACGACTTCGCCACGTCGAGGCGTGCTCGAGTAGGCCACCTCGTGAGGACCGATATTGACGGTGAAGAACCGGCCTCCTGCGGTGCCCGTGAACAGAGATAGGGTCCATGCTCCCTGGTCGTCGATGAAGTTCGACATCCCGGGAAGTCCGTACAGTTTGTCCAGATACTCGGCTAGCCTCGGGTCGAAGAAGCACCGCTCGAGCTTTGGATATGCGGTGAGTTCGACGTGGTTCGGTGTCTGGCGGATGAGCTTGCAGGCCTCGGTGATCGATACATCGAAGAGTTCTTTCTGGCCGCTGATCGTGGCGTTCGCAAGCGACCGAATCTTGCGGTGTATGTGGGTCTCCGCAGCGACCGTATCGGTGACCTGCGCTGCCTGAACGATGCTCCACGGGCCGTGCTCGCGATAGACGGGGTTGGCGTTGATCTCCTTGAGCCGGTGTGGCGGAAGCCGATCGGTGCGGCCGATCTTGAGGCTCCCGCAGTTGGGCGAGGAGAGGACATAGATGTATCCCGGAACTGCACCAGCTGCCGCGGCTTCGGTCTCGCCCTGAAGATCCGGACCCAGGCCGTTCACGATGCTGCCTCTTCCCGAAGTCTCCGGTAGATCGCCGGCACCAACTCCGACACCAGCTTGTCCCGAATCACCGCATTGTTCAGGATCTGTGCGGATAGGTCGGAGTGGGCGTCCATCGCCTCGATCACCGCACCGTTGAACTCGATGTCGATATCCGGGCTGGCCTCGAACTGCTCTCGAGAGTTGTTGTGCGCCTGGGTTTGGAGGTTCTCGCTCTCCATCAGCTTGTCGCGCAGGTGCGTGACGACGCTGCGCATGGCGTGTCCCCCGTGAACCGGTCCGGGTTGTTCTAGAGTCCTGATTGCCCTGGTGAGGGCAGAGAAGGGACGATGAGGAACATGGCAGGACGGA